>NZ_JALPSY010000027.1:0-80527 GCF_023218005.1 Gordonia sp. C13 | reverse complement strand
GCTAGCGCTCCTCGCACCTCAGGCAGCAGGGGGGCGCTTTAGCTCCTCGCACCTCAGGCGGCAGGGGTGGTTGCTTTAACTCCTCGCACCTCAGGCAGCGAGGGGCGGCGGCGCAACGGATCTCGATGTCATCGTGGAGATCACCCGGTTGGCGTAGGACTCTTAGCGCCAGCCGAAGCGTGACCTGAGTTCGTCGGCGACCGCGTCGAAGCGGCGACGGTCGAGGATGGCGCCCTCGCGTCGGATGCCATCGGCGTCGACGACGAGGACGCGGTCGAGGCGGACGAAGCTCGGCCGGTTCTGTGAGTCCCAGCTCCCGGTGCCGACGGCGAACCAGTCGTCGTCGTCTTGGTGATAGTCCTTGCTGGACAGCATGAGTCCGAGCACGTCGTCGGCCGTCTGCGCGTTGGCGTCGCGGCCCACGACGAGCACCGGTCGGTCCTTGCCCTGGCTGGGGTCGTCCTCGTAGGCGACCCACGTCCACACGATCTCGCCGGGGTCGGCGTCGCCGTCGAGTTCGGGGTGGTAGCTGATCGTGCGGGCGACCTCGGCGGTGGGGCGGAGGCGGGAACGGATGCTGCGACTCGTCACCGTCGGAATTCTTCCATCAGGAACTCGTCGACCGCGTCGGCGGTCAGCTGCGCGGTCGGCTTCTTCTTCGGGTTGAGGTCGTGACCTACCTTCTCGAGTTCGACGATCCGCGTCGGCGCGTCGATCAGGCCGATCGCATCGGCCATCTCCTCGGTGGTGCCGAACGGGTCGGTGCTGCCGTGGACGACGAGGGTGGGCACGGTGATCGACGGCAGGTGTTCGGTGCGCAACCGGTCGGGTTTGCCCGGCGGGTGCAGGGGATAGGAGCTGAGCAGGAGGCCGTCGGCGAGGTCGGTGCCGTCCTCGGCGACCGCCATCGACGCCTGACGCCCGCCGTAGGAGTGGCCGCCGACGAACAGCGGGCCGTCGGACTCGTCGCGGAACCTCGCGCAGGCGGCGCGGATGCCGTCCCGATCGGCCGGCGACGTCGACGGACTGGGCGGTCCCTTGGGCCGACGCCGACGGTAGGGGAGGTCGATTCGGGCGACGACGTAGCCGCGTGAACTCAGTTCGTCGGCGAGCGCGCGCAGGATGACCGCGTCGCGGTTGCCGCCCGCGCCGTGGGCCAGGACGATCGTGGCCCGGGGCGCGCCGTCCGGCCGGTGCACGTCGGCGGCGACGTCCTCGGTCTCGACGGTGGTGATGGTGGTCGCTGGCTTTTCCGACTCGGCGGACTCGGCTGTCACGGCTGCCACGGTAGCGCCCCGCCATCCGCTTGGGCACCATTCGCGGCGCTCATGAGAACATGGTGGTCAACGTACGTGTCCATCCTCGAGGAGTAGTTCCAATTCCCACCTTCGCCGACCAGACCTTCACCGACCCGGCGCGCATCCGGAACTTCTGCATCATCGCCCACATCGACCACGGAAAGTCGACGCTGGCCGACCGGATGCTGCAGCTCACCGGTGTCGTGGAAGAGCGCCAGATGCGGGCGCAGTACCTCGATCGCATGGACATCGAGCGTGAGCGCGGCATCACCATCAAGGCGCAGAACGTGCGACTGCCGTGGCAGCTCGACGGTGACGACTACGTCGTGCACCTCATCGACACCCCCGGTCACGTCGACTTCACCTATGAGGTGTCGCGTGCGCTCGAGGCGTGTGAAGGCGCGGTCCTCCTCGTCGACGCCGCCCAGGGCATCGAGGCCCAGACGCTCGCCAACCTGTACCTGGCGATGGAGAACGACCTCACCATCATCCCGGTCCTGAACAAGATCGACCTGCCCGCCGCCGACCCCGAACGGTATGCCGCCGAGCTCGCCCACATCGTGGGTTGTGAGCCCGAGGACGTCCTGCGGGTGTCCGGCAAGACCGGCGTCGGTGTCAGCGAACTGCTCGACGAGGTCATCCGCAAGGTGCCCGCCCCCGTCGGGAACGCCGACGCCCCGGCACGCGCGATGATCTTCGACTCGGTCTACGACACCTATCGCGGCGTGGTCACCTACGTCCGTGTCGTCGACGGCAAGATCGTGCCGCGCGAGAAGATCCAGATGATGTCGACCGGCGCGACCCACGAGCTGCTCGAGGTGGGCATCGTGTCGCCGGAACCCAAGGCCACCCAGGGCCTCGGCGTCGGCGAGGTGGGTTACCTCATCACCGGTGTGAAGGACGTGCGCCAGTCGAAGGTCGGTGACACCGTCACCAGCGCCCGCAACGGCGCGAGCGAGGCGCTCACCGGCTACCGCGAACCGCGACCGATGGTCTACTCGGGCCTGTACCCGATGGATGGATCGGATTACCCGGTCCTACGTGAGGCGCTGGAGAAGCTGCAGCTCAACGACGCCGCGCTCACCTATGAACCGGAGACGTCGGTGGCACTGGGCTTCGGATTCCGGTGTGGCTTCCTGGGTCTGCTCCACATGGAGATCACCCGCGAGCGTCTCGAGCGCGAGTTCAACCTGGACCTCATCTCGACCGCACCCAACGTGGTCTACCGCGTCGTGATGGAAGACGGCTCCGAACACATCGTCACCAACCCGTCGGACTGGCCGGAGGGCAAGACCCGCCACATCTACGAGCCGATCGTCAAGACCACCGTGATCGCGCCGAGCGAGTTCATCGGCGCCATCATGGAGCTCTGCCAGTCGCGTCGCGGCGAGCTCGGCGGCATGGACTACCTGTCGGAGACCCGCGTGGAACTCCGCTACACCCTGCCGATGGCGGAGATCATCTTCGACTTCTTCGACTCGCTGAAGTCGCGCACCCGCGGCTATGCCTCGCTCGACTACGAGGAGGCCGGCGAGCAGGAGGCCGACCTGGTCAAGGTCGACATCCTGCTGCAGGGCGAGGCCGTCGACGCGTTCAGTGCGATCGTCCACCGCGACGCCGCCTACGCCTACGGCAACAAGATGGCACTCAAGCTCCGCGAGCTCATCCCACGCCAGCAGTTCGAGGTCCCGATCCAGGCGGCCATCGGCTCGAAGATCATTGCGCGCGAGAACATCCGGGCGATCCGCAAGGACGTGCTTGCCAAGTGCTACGGCGGCGACATCAGCCGTAAGCGCAAGCTGCTCGAGAAGCAGAAGGAAGGCAAGAAGCGGATGAAGACCATCGGCCGTGTCGAGGTCCCGCAGGAGGCGTTCGTCGCAGCGCTCTCCACCGATGCAGCAGGTGACAAGCCGAAAGGGAAGTAGATGACGGGGCAGGACAGCGCAACCAATCCGGTACTGGCACAGAGTGATCTGCCCTACGATCTACCGGACTTCGCGTCGATCTCCGACGATGACTTCCTGCCCGCCTTCCGCGAGGCGATGGCGTCGCACCTCGCCGAGGTCGAGGCCATCGCCGCCGACCCCGCCGCACCGACCTTCGCCAACACCATCGAGGCCCTGGAACTCTCGGGTCGTGACCTGGCCCGCGCGTCGGGGATCTTCTTCAACCTCGTCGGCCCCGACACCAACCCGAAGCGCAACGAGATCTCCCAGGAACTCTCGACGCTGCTGACCGACCACGGCAACACCATCGCGATGAATCCGGTTCTCTTCGGCCGGATCTCGGATCTCGCCTCCCGCGCAGACGAACTCGACCTGACCGAGCCGCAGCGACGTCTTCTCGACAAGCGATACCGCGAGTCCGTGCGCGCCGGTGCCGGTCTGCCCGAGGCGGAGCAGGAGGAGATGCGCCAAATCGCCTCCCGGCTCGCCTATCTGACGACGACCTTCTCGCAGAAGATCCTCGACGACACCAACGATTCGGCGGTCCTCGTCGACGATGCGGCCGACCTCGACGGTCTGTCCGCCGGCCAGCTCGCGGCCGCTCGACGCGCGGCGGCCGACGCCGGCCACGAGAGCGGCTACCTGATCACCCTGGAACTGCCGACCAGCCAGTCGGTGCTGACCGAGCTGACGAATCCCGCCGTGCGGCAACGGGTGTTCGACGCGTCGGTGAACCGCTGCTCGCGCGGCAACGACCACGACACCCGTGAACTCGTCCTCGAGATCGTGCGGCTGCGTGCTCGCCGTGCCGAGCTGCTCGGGTACCGCGACCACGCCGAGTTCGTGATCGCCGAGCAGACCGCACCTGACCCGTCCGCGGTCGACGACCTGCTGCGCGAACTCAACGAGTCGGCGATGCGTGCCGGGGGTCGGGAACTGACCCGGCTCACCGAGTTCGCCGGCGACGTCGAGATCGGACCCGCCGACCTGACCTTCTGGCTCGAACGCGAGAAGCAGGCCACGTCCTCGGTGCCGCTCGACGGTTTCGCCGACTACTGCGAGCTCGACACCGTCCTGACCCGCGGAGTCTTCTACGCGGCCAACAAGTTGTACGGCCTGAACTTCGTCGAACGCACCGGGCTGCCCGTCTATCACCCCGATGTGCGCGTGTGGGAGGTGCGGGACGACTCCGGCACCGGCATAGGACTGTTCCTCGGCGACTACTACGCGCGGCCGTCGAAGCGCGGCGGTGCCTGGATGAACAACATCGTCGACCAGTCGTCGGTGCTGCAGACCCAGCCGATCATCGTCAACGTCCTGAACCTGACGAAACCCGATGAGGGGCAGCCATGTCTGCTCACCATCGATCAGCTGACGACCCTGTTCCACGAGTTCGGGCACGCGCTGCACGGTCTGCTGTCGTCGGTCGAGTACCCGTCCCAGTCGGGCACGTCCGTGCCGCGCGACTTCGTCGAGTTCCCGTCGCAGGTCAACGAGATGTGGGCGCTGCACCCGGATGTGCTCGCCAACTATGCGCTGCACCACGCGACCGGTGAGCCGATCCCGGCCGAACTGGCCGCCGCCGCACGGGAATCCGCGGGCGCCGAGACCGCACACGGGACCATCGAGTACCTCGCGGCGTCGTCTCTCGATCTCGCCTGGCACCGGCTGACGGTCGAGGAGGCCGCGGCCGTGACCGACGTGGAGGCGTTCGAGGCGAAGGCGCTCACGGAGGTCGGCCTGCAGACCGACCTGATCCCGCCACGCTACCGCAGCGCCTACTTCAACCACATCTTCGGCGGCGGCTACTCGGCCGGCTACTACAGCTACATCTGGTCGGAGGTCCTCGACGCCGAGACCGAACAGTGGTTCCTCGCCTCGGGCGGCCTCGAGCGCGACAACGGACGACGATTCGCCGAGGCGACGCTGTCGCGCGGTGACAGCATCGATCCGCTGGTGTCGCACGAGGCCCTGATCGGCCGTAAGCCGCAGATCGAGCCGCTTCTGCGTCGTCGGGGGCTCGCGGCCTGAGCCGGTCCCGATCATGACAAGCGGACAACGCCGTAACCTCGCGCGGTTCGCGGTGCTCAGCATCGTGACCGCGCTGGTGGTGTTCGGGCTCAAGCTGCTGGCCTGGTGGATCACCGGGTCGGTGGGCCTGCTGTCCGACGCGCTCGAATCGATCGTCAACGTCGTCGCCGCCGTGGGCGCGTTCGTCGCACTACGCGTCGCCGCGAAGCCGCCGGACCGGGGACACAACTTCGGGCACACCAAGGCGGAGTACTTCTCGGCGGTCTTCGAAGGTGTCCTGATCGTCGTGGCGGCGGTGATCATCGTCGTGACCGCGGTCGACCGGCTCATCAACCCGCGCGAGCTCGAAGAGGTCGGACTCGGCCTCGGCATCTCGGTGGGTGCCACGGTCCTCAACGCGGCGGTGGGGTTGATCCTCATCCGCGCCGGCCGCAAACACCGGTCATTGACCCTGGAAGCCGACGGCAAACATCTGATGACCGACGTGGCGACCACGGTCGGCGTCCTCGTGGGTGTGTTCCTGGTCGCGTTGACCGGTTGGCTACCGCTCGACCCGCTGATCGCCATCGCGGTCGCGATCAACATCATGGTCGTCGGCTCCCGGCTGGTGTGGCGCTCGGGTGCGGGTCTGATGGACTCCGCGCTCCCCGCCGAGCAGCGCTCCGCCATCGACGACGTACTCGACCGACACCGCGCCGACGGCATCGTCTTCCACGACATCCGTACCCGCGAGGCCGGTCACGAACGGTTCCTGCAGCTTCACATGCTCGTGCCCGGTGACTGGTCGGTGCAGCGCGCCCACGATCTCACCGAGGTCGTCGAGGACGAACTGCACGCTGCGGTCCCGGACCTGAACATCACGACACACGTCGAACCGGTCAACGATCCGCGCGCCTACGAGGACTGGCGACTGGAATAGGAACGGGCGCCCCGACCATGGCCTGCGGAGAATTTCGATCTCACTGATTTGAACTCCGGCGACGGCCCGGCAGGTTGCTAGCGTAGTCCGGTCTCCGCCGGTCACCGCCCTCATTCGACCGGCCCGCCGAGTCTTGGAGGAAGAGTGAGCGCTGGCCGCAAACCGCCGCGCGGCACCCGGGTGCTGGTGAGCCTTCTCGCGTTGGCGATGGTGTTCGTCGCGGGCTGCGGTGGCGGATCCACCGACGAGCCCGGTGGAGTGGACATCTCCAGCGGCGACCGGCACCTCGATCTGGTCGCCTACGCGGTCCCCAAGATCGGCTTCGACGAGATCATCCCGGCGTTCCGCGACACCCCCGAGGGTCACGACATCGGCTTCTCTGCGTCGTACGGAGCCTCCGGTGACCAATCACGCAAAGTGGCCCGACGTGTTCCGGCCGATGTCGTGAACTTCTCCGTCGAGCCCGACATCACCCGCCTGGTGAAGGCCGGCCTGGTCGACGAGGACTGGAAGAAGCAGGCACCCAACAACAGCACCCCGTTCGGGTCGGTCGTCGCGCTGGTGGTCCGCAAGGGCAACCCGAAGGGCATCCGCGACTGGGACGATCTGCTCAAGCCCGGCGTACAGGTGGTCACCCCGAACCCGGGCAGCTCCGGCTCGGCGAAGTGGAATCTGCTGGCGCCCTATGCCGCGATCAGCAACGGTGGCCGGGATTCACAGGCCGGCCTGGATTACGTGGCCGAATTGGTGCGCGACCACATCAAGGTGGTGCCCAAGTCGGGTCGCGAGGCCACCACGGCGTTCGAGCAGGGGCAGGGCGATGTCTTGATCAGCTATGAGAACGAGGCGATCATGCTCGACAAGGCCAACGCCGGCGCCGGTCCGAACAGTCAGGTCGAATATGTGATCCCGCCGCAGACGTTCAAGATCGAGAACCCCGTCGCGGTCGTCAACACCTCCGACGACATCGCCGGCGCACGCACCTTCGTGGACTTCCTCTTCACCCCGGAGGCGCAGCTGATCTGGGCCGAGCAGGGCTTCCGGCCGGTGGACCCCGCGGTCATCGAGGCGACGCGGGACCTCTTCCCCGGAGATATCGCGAAGCTGTGGACCATCGCCGAACTCGGCAAGGTGCTCGGGGAGGGCACCGCCGAGGACAACGACGGCAAGGACCTGACCGGCTGGAAGGCTGTCGACGAGGCGCTGTTCGGCAAGAAGGGCGCCATCACCAAGATCTACGACTCAGGGGGTAAGCAGTGACCTCGGTCGACTCGACGACCACGGAGGCCGGGGCCCCGGTTCCCGACTCCCGGCCGCCACGCGGGTTCCTCGGACGCTCGCGGACCTTCGCCGGCGTGAGCCCGATGACCATCGGCGTCGCCTGGCTCTGGCTCAGCGTCATCGTGCTGCTGCCACTGGCCGCCATCACGGTGCAGTCCTTCGAGGACGGTTGGAGCGGTTTCTGGGAGGCGATCTCGGCGCCCGCCGCGGTGGACACCATCTGGATCACGGTGCTCGTGTCCGTGATCGCGGCGTTGATCAACGTCGTGTTCGGCACCCTGATCGCCTGGGTCCTGGTCCGAGACGAGTTCCCCGGCAAGGGGGTCGTGAACGCCATCATCGACCTGCCGTTCGCGCTGCCGACGATCGTCGCCAGCCTCGTGCTGTTGTCGCTGTACGGGCCGAACAGTCCCATCGACGTCCAGCTCAACGCCACCAAGCCCGCACTGGTGATCGCACTGACCTTCGTCACCCTCCCGTTCGTGGTGCGCCAGGTGCAGCCGGTCCTCATCGAACTCGACGTCGACGTCGAGGAAGCCGCAGCGGTACTGGGCGCGAACAACGCCACGATCTTCCGCAAGATCATCCTGCCTGCCCTTCTCCCGGCGATCTTGACCGGCGCCGGCCTGGCGTTCACCCGTGCCATCGGCGAGTTCGGTTCCGTGGTGCTCATCGGCGGCAACATCCCGGGCGACACCCAGGTGGCCTCGCAGTACATCCAGCAGCAGATCGAGATCGACGCACCCGTCGACGCGGCCGCGATCTCGGTGGTGTTGCTGCTGATCGCCTTCGTCACGCTGCTCGTCCTGCGCGTCGCGGGCCGCCGGCAGTCCAAGAGAGAGGACGCAGACCGATGAAGGTCGCACCTCTGACGAAGTACGGTCTGCGCACCGTCGCGCTCGTCTACCTGCTCATCCTCCTGGTGGTCCCGGTCGGCACCATCTTCTACCGCTCCTTCGAGCACGGCCTCGGCCAGTTCTGGGAGTGGATCACCACGCCGGCCGCCATCTCGGCGCTGCAACTCAGCCTGCTGATCGTCGCCATCGTGGTGCCGCTCAACGTCATCTTCGGCGTGATCATCGCGCTGGCCCTGGCCCGCGGGCGCTTCCCCGGCAAGGGTTTGCTCCAGTCGGTCGTCGACCTGCCGTTCGCGGTGTCGCCCGTGGTCGCCGGTGTCGCGCTGATCCTGCTGTGGGGCTACGGCGGCTGGTTCGGCGGCATCGAGAGCCTCGGCTTCCGGATCATCTTCGGCTTCCCCGGACTGGTGCTCGCCACGCTGTTCGTCACGCTCCCGTTCGTCGCCCGCGAGGTCGAACCGGTGCTCCGGGAGATCGGAACCGAACAGGAAGAGGCCGCCGCGACGCTGGGCGCCAACAACTGGCAGGTCTTCTGGCGGGTGACCCTCCCAGCGATCCGCTGGGGCCTCACCTACGGCATCGTCCTGACCGTCGCGCGAGCGCTGGGTGAATACGGTGCGGTGACCATGGTGTCGTCGAACTATCCCGGTGTCTCCCAAACGCTGACGCTGCTGGTCCACTCCCGCTACACCGACGACTACAACGAATTCGGCGCCTACGCGGCCGCGACCCTGCTGATGTTCGTCGCCATCCTGGTGCTCGTGCTGATGTCGCTCATCGAGCGCCGCGCCAAGTCCCGACTCGTGGACGCCAGTGAATCCACGTCCACCGACGTCGAACTCGATCTGACCCCGCCGCATGGTCCCGAGTCCGTCGACGCCAAACAGATCGTCCACCCCAACGCCCAGCACAAGGAAGGCGTGTGACATGTCCATTCAGGTGATCGGCGCGAACAAGCGCTACGGCGACTTCGCCGCCCTCGACGACGTCTCCATCGACATCCCGGACGGTCAGCTCACCTCGTTGCTGGGACCGTCGGGCTCCGGCAAGTCGACGCTGCTGCGCGCGATCGCCGGCCTCGACACACTGGACTCCGGCACCGTCCGCATCAACGACAACGACGTCTCGCAGAAGTCACCGCAGAAGCGCGACATCGGTTTCGTGTTCCAGCACTACGCCGCGTTCAAGCACCTCACCGTGCGCGACAACATCGCCTTCGGCCTCAAGATCCGCAAGCGGCCCAAGAAGGAGGTCGACGCCAAGGTCGACGAACTCCTCGGGGTGGTCGGACTGGCCGTGTTCCAGCACCGGTTCCCGGCGCAGCTGTCGGGTGGCCAGCGGCAGCGTATGGCGCTCGCCCGCGCACTCGCCGTCGATCCCAAGGTGCTGCTCCTCGACGAACCGTTCGGCGCCCTGGACGCGAAGGTGCGAGATGACCTGCGCCGCTGGCTGCGTCGCCTCCACGAGGAGGTGCACGTCACCACCGTGCTGGTCACCCACGACCAGCAGGAGGCACTCGACGTCAGCGACCGGATCGCCATCCTCAACAAGGGACGGATCGAACAGGTCGGCACGCCCGACGACCTCTACGACCGCCCGGCCAACGAGTTCGTGGCGTCGTTCCTCGGTTCGACGGTGCGTCTGAACGGCGAACTCGTTCGCCCGCACGACATCCGGCTCGGACGCACCCCGGAGATGGCCTCGCCGGCCGCGGACGCCTCGCTCGACACCGGCGTGATCAAGGCGACCGTGCTGCGCGTGGTGAACCTCGGCTTCGAGACCCGCGTCGAACTCGTCGCCGCGACGACCGGCGACGAGTTCGCCGCCCAGATCACCCGCGGCGACCAGAACGCCCTCAACCTGCAGGCCGGGGAGACCGTGTACGCGCGGGCGACCAAGGTTGCGGCGCTGACCGACGCCTGAGGCCCGGCCGAGAACCGCCACCGAAAACCGCCCCTGGAAAGCTCCCCTGCGATCCGCCCCCGGAAAGAGCCCTCTGCAGCGGCGCCGACGACATAGTGGCATCGGCCGCCGCCTGGAGGGTCCTTATCGGGGGCGGATTTCAGTTGCCGGGCGTCAGTGATTGGCCGGCTGGAACGTGTGCTGGTGCTCGGCCTCCTCGGCGCGGATGACGTGCATGACCGCGTTGATCAGCGCGAGGTGGGTGAACGCCTGCGGGAAGTTCCCAAGATGCTGGCCGGTCTTCGCGTCGATCTCCTCGGCGTACAGCTTGAGCGGACTCGAGTAGTTGAGCAGCCGCTCGCACAGAGCCTTGGCCCGCTCCAGCTCACCGATCTCGACCAGCGCCGACACGAGCCAGAACGAACAGATCGTGAAGGTGCCCTCCTCACCGGTGAGGCCGTCGTCGGTCTCGTCGACTTTGTAGCGCAGCACGAGACCGTTGTCGGTGAGTTCGTCGGCGATCGCGAGAACCGTTGCGCGGACACGGTGGTCGTCGGGCGGCAGGAACCGCAGCAACGGCACGAGGAGCAGTGAGGCGTCGAGGGCGTCGTCGCCGTAGCGCTGGGTGAAGACCCCTCGCTCGTTGACGCCGTGGGCGAGGATGTCGGCTTTGATCTCGTCGGCGATCGCCGCCCACTCCCGCGCGTGGGTCTCTTCGCCGTGCATCGTCGCAAGGCGGGAGCCGCGGTCCAGGGCGACCCAGCACATCACCTTCGACGAGGTGAAGTGCTGCGGCTCGCCACGCACCTCCCAGATGCCGCGATCAGGATCGCGCCAGTGCTTGATCGCCTCCTCGACCTGCGCCTTGAGGACCGGCCACAGTGTCTCGGGGACAGACTCGTGGGACTTGATGTTGAGGTACACCGAGTCCAGCATCGTGCCCCAGATATCGTGCTGCGCTTGGTTGTACGCGCCATTGCCGATCCGGACCGGGCGCGCGCCGTCGTAACCGGAAAGGTGCGTGAGCTCCTCCTCCTCGAGCGTCCGCTCGCCGCCCACGCCGTACATCACCTGTAGCGGGTGACGTTCGCCGTTGGTGATGCCGGAGACATCGGCGATGAAGGAGAAGAAGTCGTCGGCCTCTCGGTCGAGGCCGAGCGTGTACAGGCCCCACAGGGCGAACGTCGAGTCGCGCACCCATGCGTAGCGGTAGTCCCAGTTGCGTTCGCCCTGAGGCGTTTCCGGCAGCGAGGTGGTCGCGGCGGCCAGCAGGGCGCCGGTCGGGGAGTAGGTGAGTCCCTTGAGGGTCAGCGCGGAGCGCTGCAGATGAGAGCGCCACGGGTGGTCGGGAAAGGTGCCGATGTTGATCCACTGCCGCCACGATTCGGCCGTGGACCACATCTTCTGGGCCGCCTCGTCCCAGTTCTGCGGAGCAGGAAACCGGGACCAGCTCAGGGCGACGAACCGGTTGTCGCCCTCGACGAGTCGTGTGCGGGCACGTGCCTCCCGCCCTTCGAGACCGAGGCGGAGGTCGGTGGTGAGCTTGAGGGTGGGCGTGTCGGCGTCGGTGTCGCGGGCGGTGGCGATTGCCTCACCGTAGGCGGGGCCGGAGTACTCCCACTTGGTGGTCCCGCGGTGGTAGTCGAACGCCGGCTCACAGCTCATGTGCAGTTCGACGGTGCCGGAAACACAGCGCACCGTGCGCAGCAGGATGTGCTCGGCATCCCAGTCGGTGGGCGTACGGCGATGGGTGCGGGAGCGCCGATCGTTGTCGTGCCACGGGCCCATCACCAGCGCGTCGCGCACGATGATCCAGCCCGTCTCGGTCTGCCAGGTCGTCTCGACCATCAGACTGCCCGGCAGGTACCGGCGATCCACGGGCACGTTCACGCCGTACGGCGCGAGGCGGAAGTGGCCGGCACTCCGATCGAGCACCGCCCCGAAGACGCTCGGCGAATCGGGTCGCGGTACGCACATCCACTCGACCGAACCGTTACGGGCGATCAGGCAGTTGGTCTCGGTGTCGGACAGGAATGCGTAGTCGCCGATGGGGGGAAACGCACTCCGGTGCGCCGGGTTGGTCGGGGCCATCGGAGCCGGACCCGGGGCGCTGACTCGTGCGGCGTCGGTGCCGGCGCCCGGTGCGGGAGTCGCGGTCGGCAGGGACGTTACGGTGGAGTCATCTGCAACAGACATGGGATCTATCATTGCGACGGGCGCTGTCCGACGCCAGTCGGCCTCGACGAGGCCGGGACGACGGATGATCCGGATCGGATGGACGAGGTGATGAGGTGACGGCGTTCTTCGCCTGGTGGGACGGCGTGGAGGAGTGGCTGACCGGCCTTTCCTTCGTTCCGCAGCTCTTGGTCACCGTCGCCGTGGTGATCCCGGTCGCGATCCTGATCGCCTATGTTCTCAATCTCGTGGTCGACCTGGCGGCAACGCTGTTCGACCGCCGACGCTTCGCCGACGACGATGGGACCGGACTGTGAAACTGATGCGCTCGCCGGTGACCCTCGCCCTGTTGGCGTTGTTGATCCTCGTCGTGATCGCCTGGCTCATCACGATGTGAGAAGGCGTCGGCCCGACGGGTCTCAGCGCCCGGCGTGCACCGTGCGACGCTCAGTGGCTGTGCGATAGAGGCCGCAGATGCCCTCGACGACGTCGGGGTGCGCGCCGAGTGGTCCGGCCACGAGTGTCTCGTCGGCCAGCGCGTCCAGAGCCGACTCGACCCGTTCGATCAGCAGACCGGCCGACAGGAAGTACGGGCTGAGCGCTATGCGTTGCGCACCGGCGACCCGGAGACGACGGACCGCCGAGGCGACCGCGCGGTTGTTCGGACCGAGCTTGGTGGCGAAGACCACCTCGACCGGCCGATGTAGGTACGTCGACAGTTCGATGGCCCGGCGGCGGACGTGACGGTCGGCGGACTCGTCGGAGGAACCGACCGCCGACAGGATCACCCCGTCACGCTCGTCGAGGCCGGCTTCGAGCAGACGATCGGCGAGGGCCGTCGTGAACGACCGGGTGCCGATGACGTCGGTCTGATGCGCGAACGGCCGGTGTTCGGCGATGATCGCCGGTAGGTCGACCTTGTGGTGATATCCCGCCGACAGCAGCAGCGGCACCACGACGGGGTCGTCACCGGGCTCGTTCGCGACAGACGCGAGGACATCCCCGACGAGCGGCTCGTCGAGATCGAGGTAGGACAGGACCACCTCGACCCCCGGCAGCGCGTCGTCGACGGCGTCGCGCACACGGCGCGCGGTCGCGCCGAAGCGCGGATCGCGACTGCCGTGTGCGACGAGGACGAGAGAAGGACTCACACCAACTCTTTGAGGTGCAGCGGCGCGAGCGCGTCGCCCACCAGACCGGCGGCGAGGGTGTTGCCACCCTGCGGGTCGATCAGCAGGAAGCTGCCAGACTCGCGGTTCACCTGGTAGTCGTCGGCCGGGATGGGTTCGGCGGTCTGCACCGAGATCCGCACGATCTGGTTGAGCTCCACCGACTCCGGGGCCTCCACGAGCGCCAGGTTCTGCTCGTCGAAGAGGGCGTCCAGCCCACCGACGATGGCCTGGGTGGTCTTGGTGCCGTGCTTGAGCAGCAGACGTGCGCCGGGGCGCAGTTGCTTCTCGGCGAGCCAGCAGACGGTTGCGGTGAACTGTTGTACCGGCTCCGGTGCGTCGACCGCGGCGGCGATCAGGTCACCGCGCGAGATGTCCACGTTGTCGGCGAGGAGGATCGTGACGCTGCGTCCGGTGTGGGCGGACTCCAGCGGACCGTCGGCCGTGTCGATCTGGCTGACGGTGGTGCGCTGACCCGACGGCAGGACGACGACCTCGTCACCCACCGACACGCGGCCGGCCGCGATCTGACCGGCGTACCCGCGGTAGTCGGGGTACTCGGGGGTGCGGGGACGGATCACGTACTGCACCGGGAAGCGCAGGCCCACCGGGGCACGCTCGGTGAGGTTCGGGACCGTCTCGAGGTGCTCGATGAGGGTGGGGCCGTCATAGAACGGGGTGTTCTCCGAGCGGTTCGCGATGTTGTCGCCGTGCAGCGCGGACACCGGGATGGCGGTGACCTGCTCGTCGGACCAGCCCAGCGAACGCGTCAGCTCGGCGAACTCGGCGGAGATCTCGGCGAACACCGAGGCCTGATCGTCGACGAGGTCGATCTTGTTGACTGCCAGCACCAGCTGAGGCACACCCAGGAGAGCCATCACCGCGGCGTGGCGACGGGTCTGCGAGACGACGCCGTTGCGGGCGTCGACGAGCAGGATCACCAGCTGGGCGGTGGAGGCGCCGGACACGGTGTTACGCGTGTACTGCACGTGGCCGGGGGTGTCGGCGAGCACGAAAGAGCGTGCGGGAGTTGCGAAGTAGCGGTAGGCCACGTCGATGGTGATGCCCTGCTCGCGTTCGGCGCGCAGGCCGTCGACGAGCAGCGACAGGTCGGGGCCCTCGAGACCGCGGTCGACCGAGGCCTTGGTGACGGCGTCGATCTGGTCGGCCAGAACGGATTTCGTGTCGTACAGCAGTCGGCCGACGAGCGTCGACTTGCCGTCGTCCACACTGCCTGCAGTGGCGATGCGGAGGAGGTCGGGTGCGTGCCTCATCAGAAATATCCTTCGCGCTTGCGGTCTTCCATGGCGGCCTCGGAGACCCGGTCGTCGCCACGGGTGGCGCCGCGTTCGGTCAGTCGCGATGCGGCGACCTCGGCCAGGACCGCGTCGTTGTCGGCGGCGTCGGAGAGCACAGCGCCGGTCGACGAGCCGTCGCCGACGGTGCGGTAACGCACCGAGAGACGCTGCAGCTCTTCACCTTCGCGGGGTCCGCCCCAGACGCCGGGGGTCATCCACATGCCGTCCCGCAGGAAGACGTCACGTTCGTGGGCGTAGTAGATCGAGGGGAGCAGGACCTGCTCGCGGGCGATGTAGCGCCAGATGTCGAGTTCGGTCCAGTTCGACAGCGGGAACACGCGGACGTGCTCGCCCGGTGCATGGCGGCCGTTGTAGAGGTTCCACAGCTCGGGACGCTGACGCTTCGGGTCCCACTGGCCGAAGGCGTTGCGCAGCGAGAAGATCCGCTCCTTGGCGCGTGAGCGCTCCTCGTCACGGCGGCCACCGCCGAAGACCGCGTCGAAGCGATTCTCGGTGATCGCGTCGAGCAGCGGGATGGTCTGCAGCGGGTTGCGGACGCCGTCGGGGCGCTCGGTCAGCCGGCCGTCGGCGAGGTAGTCCTCGACCTTGGCGACGTGCAGACGCAGGTTGTGACGCTCGACGACGTTGTCGCGGAACTCGAGGACCTCGGGCAGGTTGTGTCCGGTGTCGACGTGCAGCAGCGAGAACGGCAGCGGCGCAGGCCAGAAGGCCTTCAGTGCGACGTGCAGCAGGACGGTGGAGTCCTTGCCGCCGGAGAAGAGGATGACCGGGCGCTCGAATTCGCCTGCCACCTCACGGAATACGTGGATGGCCTCGGACTCCAGCGCGTCGAGCGTGGTGAAGTCGTCGGCGTCGGCGGAGACGGACATGTCGCGGACGGGTTCGGTGACGGTCATGCGTGGAGCCCACATTCTGTCTTGGCGCGACCGGCCCAGCGGCCGCTGCGCGGATCGGATCCGGGTTCGGGTTTGGCGGTGCACGGTGCACAACCGATGGAGGGATAGCCCTCGTCGACCAACGGGTTGACCAGCACGCCGTTGGAGTTGATGTAGTCCTGCATCTGCTCGTCGGTCCACGGGGCGATGGGATTGATCTTGACCAGCCCGAAGCCCTCGTCGAACGAGATGAGCGGAGCGTTGGCGCGAGTGGGCGCCTCCACTCGGCGGATGCCGGTGATCCAGGCGTCGTAACCGGCCAGACCCGCCTTGAGCGGGACGACCTTGCGCAGTCGGCAGCACTCGCCGGGGTCGCGCGCGAACAGGTTGCGGCCCAGGAGTTCGTCCTGCTCGGCGACGCTGTGCTCGGGGTTGAGGTTGACCATCTCCACGCCGTACACCTGCTCGACGGCGTCGCGGGTGCCGATGGTCTCGGCGAAGTGGTAACCGGTGTCGAGGAACAGGACCTTGACCGGTTCGCCGCCGAGGAGCTCGCGGTCGATGTTCTTCACCGCGAGGTCGACGAGGGCGGCGTCCTGCATGTTCGACGCGACGACGAAGTTCGCGCCGAAGGTCTCCGCGGTCCAGCGGATCAGTTCCTCCGGGGTGGCCTGGGGACCGAGGTCGGCCGCACCCTTCGCCGCGATCGCGCGGAGTTCGTCCTCGCTGTGGCGGCGGCCGGTGGCCGGCGCCGTGGTGCTGATGGTCATCGGAGTGCCTCCTCGTCGGCGCGAACGGCCCACTGCGCGAACCGTTCACCCTCTTCGCGCTGATCCACGAAGTTGCGGACCACGCGTTCGATGTAGTCGCCGAGCTCGGTGCCGAGCACCTTGTGCTGGCGCAGCTTGCGACCGAAACCGGAGTCCAGGCCGAGGCTGCCGCCCAGGTGGACCTGGAAGCCGTCGGTCTGGTTGCCGTCGGCGTCCTCGACGAGCTGTCCCTTGAAACCGATGTCGGCGATCTGCGACCGTCCGCAGGAGTTGGGGCAACCGTTGATGTTCACCGTGATCGGCACGTCGAGCTCGGAGTTGATGTCGGCAAGGCGCTCGTCGAGCTCCGGCGCGAGAACCTGTGAACGCTTGCGGGTCTCGGTGAACGAGAGCTTGCAGAACTCGATACCGCTGCACGCCAGTAGGTTCCGGCGCCACTGCGTCGGCCGGCCGTGCAGGCCGAGCGGCTTGAGCTCGTCGATGAGCCATTCGACCTTGTCGTCGGGGACGTCGAGGACGATCAGCTTCTGGTACGGGGTGAAGCGCACGCGGTCGGAACCGACGGCGGCGACGGCCTCGGCGGTCTTGGTGAGGATCGTGCCCGACACGCGACCGGCGATGGGGGAGAAGCCGATCGCGTTGAGGCCGTTGCGCAGCTTTTGCACGCCGATGTGGTCGATCGGGCGTTCGGGCTGCTCCGGCGCCGGGCCGTCGATCAGCTTGCGACCGAGGTACTCGTCCTCGAGTACCTGACGGAACTTCTCGATCCCCCAGTCCTTGATGAGGAACTTCAGCCGCGCCTTGGCGCGGAGGCGGCGGTATCCGTAGTCGCGGAAGATCGAGACCACGGCCTCCCACACGTCGGGCACCTCGTCGAGCGGGACCCATGCACCGACGCGCTGGGCGAGCATCGGGTTGGTGGACAGGCCGCCGCCGACCCAGAGGTCGAGGCCGGGACCGTGTTCGGGGTGGACGACGCCGACGAACGCGACGTCGTTGATCTCGTGGACCACGTCCTGCTGGCCGGAGATCGCGGTCTTGAACTTGCGTGGCAGGTTCGAGTACTTCGGATCGCCGATGTAGCGGCGGACGATCTCGTCGATGGCCGGGGTCGGGTCGAGGACCTCGTCGAAGGACTCACCGGCGAGCGGCGAACCCAGCACGACGCGGGGGCAGTCGCCGCAGGCCTCGGTGGTCTTGAGACCGACGGCCTCGAGACGGTCCCAGATCGTCGGGACGTCTTCGATCCGGATCCAGTGGTACTGGACGTTCTCGCGGTCGGAGAGGTCGGCGGTGTCACGGGCGAACTCGGTGGACAGCTCGCCGAGGGTGCGCAGCTGCGCGACATTGAGCGCGCCGGCGTCGCAGCGCACGCGCATCATGAAGTGCTTGTCTTCGAGGATGTCGATGTTCTCGTCGCCGGTCCAGGTGCCGTCGTAACCCTCCGCACGCTGGGTGTAGAGGCCCCACCAGCGCATCCGGCCGCGCAGGTCCTGCTTGTCGATCGAGTCGAATCCCTGCTTGGAGTAGATGTTCTCGATGCGGGCGCGGACGTTGAGGGGGTTGTCGTCCTTCTTGACCTGCTCGTTGGGGTTCAGCGGCTCGCGGTAGCCGAGCTTCCACTGACCTTCGGCGCGGCGCTTGGCCGGGCGGGCCTTGCGTGCGGGACGAGCGCGCTTCTCGGTGCCGGCCTCGCCTGCAGCAGCAGCGGGCGTGACGACATCAGGCTGGGAGCCCGTGCTGGGGACAGCAGCAGGGGCGTCGGTTGTGGACGTCATGAAATCTCCTGTGCCGGCGCACAGGGCCGGCGTTCATTGCACGAAAAAGTGGGCTGAAACGTGCCGGCATCCCTGGAAGCAGGGACCAATCGGGGCCGAAACGTCGCTAGACGCGACAGAAAGCGCTGTTGACGCGCTTGAGATCAATGTGGCGACGCGCTGCGAGCCACACCCCTGGGAAAATCACGAGGTCCATAGTGCCACGACCATCATCGCCTCGTCTACTTGGGGTTATTTTCCATCACGATGATGGAAACACGCCTGGGCCGGCGGGGCCGCAGGTCTCACCTCGAGTCGGTCAAGGACACCAGGCGCGTGCTTATCCCCGGGCCCGGGCCGCGGTGTCGTCCGACCTGGTCGATGCGGCGATTTCGGTGCTGACGTCGAGGTCGTCATGATGGAACGGTGAAGATCGACATCGAAGCACCCACCCCCGAGCTCACTACGCAGCTCATCGACGGGGCGTGCCGAGACGTCGACCCGGACGTGCCGTTCGGTCTCTACCTGCATGTCCCGTTCTGTGCGACGCGTTGCGGCTACTGCGACTTCAACACCTACACCGCGGGGGAGCTCGGCTCGACGTCGTCGCCGGAGTCCTGGCAGGAGGCGGTGGCCGCGGAACTGGAGTCGGCGGCGCGGCTGCTGGCGCCGACACGGAAGGTGTCGACGATCTTCGTCGGCGGCGGCACCCCGTCGCTGCTCGGCGCCGACGGACTCACCCGCCTGCTCGACTCGGTGCGCGCCAACTTCGACCTCGCCCCCGGCGCGGAGGTCACCACCGAATCGAACCCGGAGTCGACGTCGCCGGCGTTCTTCGAACAGCTGCGATCGGCCGGGTTCACCCGCATCTCGCTCGGCATGCAGTCCGCCGCCCAGCACGTGCTCAAGGTGCTCGACCGGGTGCACACTCCGGGGCGCGCGGTCGCCGCGGCGCGTGAGGCGCGGGCGGCCGGCTTCGACCACGTCAACCTCGACCTGATCTACGGGACCCCCGGGGAGACCGACGCGGACCTGCACGCCACCCTCGACGCGGTGCTGTCCGCGGACGTCGACCACGTGTCGGCCTACGCGCTGATCGTCGAGGACGGCACCGCGCTGGCGCGTCGGATCCGGCGCGGCGAGATGCCCGCGCCCGACGACGACGTGCTCGCCGACCGCTACCAGATCCTCGATGATCGGTTGGGCGCCAACGGTTTCAATTGGTACGAGGTGTCGAACTGGGCGCTCGACGACGCCGGTGCGTGTCGCCACAACCTCGCCTACTGGAACAGTTCGGACTGGTGGGGGATCGGCCCGGGCGCGCACTCGCATGTCAACGGAGTGCGCTGGTGGAACGTGAAGCATCCGGCGCGCTACGCGCAGACGCTGGGTGAGGGCGTGCTGCCCGCGGCGTCGTCGGAGCAACTCACCGCCGAGGACCGCCACATGGAGGCGGTCATGCTCACCACGCGACTCCGGACCGGGCTGCCGGGACGGCTGCTCGACGACGCCGAACGCGCGAACGCCGAAAAACTCTGTGCCGACGGCCTGCTCGCCGCGACGGGCGACGCCTACGTCCTCACCGACGCCGGCCGGCTGCTTGCCGACGGCGTCATCCGCCGCGTGCTCTGGGGTTGAACCCGGGACTACCAGGGTCGTTCGGGGCGCGGCGGGCTCGTCCAGCCGGTCGATTGGCGTCCCCGACGGTGTGCACCACCGCTCCCGGGGGATTCGGGCGCACCCCGCGCCGGCCGGGCCGGTTCGGGCGGGACGTCGATGACCCGGGGACGCGCCGGGATCTCGGCGGTGTCGTCGAGCTGCTCCTCGAGAGGGCGGGCCCCCTCGGAGAGATCGAGGGCGTCGAGGTCGAGGGTGCGTGCGTGGATGATGTTGCGGTTACGCAGCGCCGAGCGCACCGCGCGGTGGAGTCCGTCCTCGAGGTAGAGATCGCCCTCCCAGCGGACGACGTGCGCGAAGAGGTCGCCGTAGAACGTCGAGTCCTCGCTGAGCAGCTTGTCCAAGGCCAGCACCTTGGTGAGCGTGATCAGCTGGTCGAGTCGCAGCTGCCGCGGTGGGATCTTGGCCCAGCCGCGCGTCGACAGCTTGTGGTCGGGATAGGGCCTGCCCTCCCGCACCCCCTTGAAGATCATGGAACCCCGCGCCGATTTCGTAGTATGGAACGTACCCAGTATGGGACGTACCCCAACTCTATGGCCCAACCCCATGGACCGGGACTCGGATCAGGAGGTGTACCGCGTGTCCACAACGGATGACCGTCGATTCGAGATCCTCCGCGCGATCGTGACCGACTACGTCGAATCGCAGGAGCCCATCGGATCGAAGGCACTCGTCGAACGGCATCAGCTCGGGGTGTCGAGCGCAACCGTCCGCAACGACATGGCGGTACTCGAGGCCGAGGGATACATCACCCAGCCGCACACCAGCTCGGGTCGTGTCCCCACGGACAAGGGCTACCGGATGTTCGTGGACCGCATCAGCGAGATCAAGCCGCTGTCCTCGGCGGAGCGACGCGCCATCCTGTCGGTGCTCGACTCCGGCGTCGACCTCGACGACGTGCTGCGACGGTCGGTGAAATTGCTGGCCCAGCTGACCCGTCAGGTGGCCGTCATCCAGTACCCGGTGCTGTCGGCCGCGCGGGTCCGCCACCTCGAGGTCGTGTCGCTCTCGCCGTCGCGGCTGTTGCTGGTGGTGATCGTCGACAACGGTCGCGTCGAACAGCGCATGGTCGCGCTGAACGAGGATCACGACGAGGAGGACATCACTCGTCTGCGCGACATGTTCTCCGCGGCGCTGCACGGCAAACGGCTCGCCGAGGCGTCGGCGGCGGTCGCCGAACTCGCCAACTCCGCACCCGACGACATCCGGGGCGCGGTCCTCAACATCGCGACGGTTCTCGTCGAGACCCTCGTCGAACGCGGCGACGACCGCCTGGTGCTCGGCGGCACCTCGAACCTGGCACGGTCGGCGGCCGACTTCACGCCGGTCGTCGGCGGTATGGACACCGTCCTCGAAGCCCTCGAGGAGCAGGTCGTCGTGCTCAAGATCCTCGCCACGACACATGACATGGACCAGGTCACAGTGCAGATCGGGGAGGAGACGCAGACCGAGAACCTGCGTGGGACCTCGGTGGTGTCCACAGGGTACGGTGCATCGGGAACCGTGTTCGGCGGCGTCGGTGTGCTCGGCCCCACACGGATGGACTATCCGGGAACCATCGCCTCGGTCGCAGCCGTTGCCAAATACATCGGTGAGGTGCTCGCCGAACGATGACCGCCGCCCCCGGCGACGGACTTCGGGTGAGGGCCCCGACCGGTCGACGGCAGAATCGAGTGGTTCCACTGCGCACCGCGCGGGCGTGCGTCCACACCGATGGCGTGCACCGCGTGGGCACCAACTGAGACCGCTTGGGTACCGATTGAGATTTGAGGATCACTACAACCGTGGCACGTGACTATTACGCAATCCTGGGTGTGGCGAAGGGTGCCAGCGACCAGGAACTCAAGCGCGCCTACCGCAAGAAGGCACGCGAACTGCATCCCGATGTCAACCCGGGCAAGGAAGACGAATTCAAAGAGGTCAGCACCGCCTACGAGGTGCTGACCGATCCGGAGAAGCGACGCATCGTCGACGCCGGTGGCGACCCCCTCGCGGGTGCGGGCGCCGGAGGTTTCGGCGGCTTCGGCGGTGGCGGCGGCGGTTTCGGCGACGTCTTCGAGGCCTTCTTCGGCAACGGCGGCGCCTTCGGTGGTGGCGGTGGTTTCGGGTCGGGGCGTGGTCCCCGCTCGCGCGTCCAGCCGGGTGAGCCCGCACTCGTCAACCTCAAGCTCGATCTCGCCGAGTGCGCCAAGGGCGTCAACAAGGAGATCACCGTCGACACCGCGATCCTGTGTGACGTGTGCACCGGCTCGGGAACCAACGGCGACAGCAAGCCGGTCGCCTGCGACACCTGCCACGGTGCCGGCGAGATCCAGTCGGTGCAGCGCTCGTTCCTCGGTCAGGTCATGACCGTCCGCGAGTGCCCGACCTGTCACGGCGTCGGCGAGGTCATCCCCGATCCCTGCCACAAGTGCGGCGGCGACGGTCGAGTGCGCTCGCGTCGCACCATGACCGTCCGCATCCCGGCCGGCATCGAGAGCGGCATGCGGGTCCGGCTCAGCGGCCAGGGCGAGGTCGGCCCCGGCGGCGGTCCGGCCGGCGACCTGTACGTCGAGGTCACCGAACGTCCGCACGAGGTCTTCCTGCGCGACAAGGACGACCTGCACTGCACCCTGAAGGTCCCGATGGTCGACGCCGCGCTCGGCGCCGAGTTCGAGGTCGAGACCATCCTCGGCGACCCGGTCACCGTCAAGATCGACCCGGGTACGCAGCCCGGTCAGGTGGTCAAACTTCGCGGCCAGGGCATGCCGCACGTCAGCTCGGGTGCCCGCGGCAATCTGCACGTGCACCTCGACGTGGTCGTCCCGACCAAGCTCGACCATGCCCAGACCGACGCCCTCAAGAAACTCAAGAAGGTGGCACAGGACGAGATCGAGGTGGTCAACACCTCGGCCGCGGCCGCTCCGGGCGGACTCTTCTCGAGACTGCGCAACGCGTTCGCAGGCAAGTGAGTCCACCGCTTTTCTGGGCGGACTCCGTCCCCGCCCCGGGTGCCGACCTCATCCTCAGCGGGCCGGAAGGCCGGCATGCGGTGACGGTCGCGCGCCTCGGGGTGGGGGAGCGCATCCTCGTCGGCGACGGCGCCGGATCGGTGGCCGGATGTGAGATCCGGGAGATCACCGGGAAAGACACGCTCGTCGCGTCGGTGCGTGAGTTCTTCTTCGAGGCGCGGCGCACCCCGCAGGTGACCCTCGTGCAGGCGTTGCCGAAGTCCGAACGATCCGAACTGGCCGTCGATCTCGCGACCGAGGCGGGTATCGACGTAATCGTGCCGTGGCAGGCGATGCGCTGTGTCGCACGGTGGACGGGCAAGGCAGAGAAGGGCGTTGCCAAGTGGCGGGCAGCCGCGTCGGCGGCCGCGAAGCAAAGCCGGCGACCCTGGATTCCCGAGGTCACCGACCTTGCCACCACCATCGACGTCCGCGCGCGGTGCGCCGATGCGGTCGCCGCCGGTGGTGTGGTCGCGGTGCTGCACGAGGAGGCCGCGCGGCCCCTCGCCGAACTTCCGCTCGCCGATGCGAGCGAGATCGTGCTCGTCGTCGGCCCCGAAGGCGGACTCGACGACGCCGAGGTCGCCGACCTCACCGCGCTCGGCGCCCATTCGGTGGTGCTCGGTCCCGAGGTGCTGCGTACCTCGACCGCGGCCGCGGTGGCACTGGGTGCGATCGGCGTGCTGACCGGACGGTGGTCGAGATGAGTGGCGTCCGACGCTGCGCCGTACGACGCACCAAGATCGAATACGGCACCGAGCCTTCACAATTCGGCCACCTCTACCTGCCTCGCGACGGCCTCGATCCCGCGACGCCGGCCCGGGTCGTCGTCCTCGTCCACGGCGGCTCATGGTCGGTGGAGTACGGCTCGACGATCCAGACCGCGGTCGCGCGCACGATGGCCGAACGCGGTGCCGTTGCGTGGAACATCGAGTACCGCCGCGTCGGAGAGCCGGGCGGCGGCTGGCCGAACACCGGCCGCGACGTCGTCGACGCGATCCGCGCCCTCGACGGTCCGGTGCGCGATGCGCTGCAGGAGCAGGACGTCGACCTCCGTGCGATCGACTTCTCCTCGGTCGGCGTCGTCGGACACTCGGCCGGTGGGCAGCTCGCGGTGTGGGCGGTCGGCAAACTCGGCGCGCGCACCGCATCGACCACCATCACCACCGTCGTCGCGCAGGCAGCGGTCCTCGACACCGTCTCCGCGGCGGACAAGGACTCCCTGCGCGCCCTCATGGGCCGGCCCTACAGCGAGTCGCCGCGCCGCTACGAAGAGGCGTCGCCCATGCTGGCACCGGTCTTCGACGCGCACGTCGTCGCGATCACCGGTGACGAGGACGACCTAGTGCCCGACATCGTCAGCCGTCGCTACGTCGACGACGCCATCGCCCGCGGACAGTCGGCCGAACTGATCGTCGTGCCGGGCGAAGGACATCAGGCGTTCGTCGACCCGCGCACGGGCTGTGCGCGGCAGACGATCCGGGTGCTGGGGATCTGAGCGACCGGTACGTCTGGTCAGTGGGCATACTGAGACCCTGACATTCGACTTACGTACACGAAGTGGTGGGGGCTCGTGCTTGTAAATCCAGATGCCTTACGTGGACTCTCTGACAAAACGTCGGACGCTGCGGACGTCGTCGAGGCGAACACACTTGGCGGAGTGGTATTGGGTGCGTTCTCTGAGATGCACGGGTCGACCTCCGAGTGGAGCGCACGCGCGGTGGATGAATTCGTGGCACCGCTCGTCGAAACTGTGTCGCAGGGCTTCGAGCAGTTGGCAAACGCGGCTAGGGGAGCTGCAGGCGACTACGAGGTGACAGACGAGGATCTCAAGTCCGACATCGAGACCTCTTTCAAACAATGATCCCTTCGCGCGCTCGGTTGAACGGTTGGAAGTTTGGGCCCATCGCGGCTGCAGCGGACACGGTGAGAACTCGGGGAGCCGCTATCGAGAAGGCAGGTCACGAGATCGAGAGTTCGTGCGAAGCTCTACCTGCTGTCCGGGCGTGGGACGGTCCTGGCCACGTTGCCGCGAGTTCGGCATTCGGACGCGCGCGAGGCCAAACCGGTGAGATCGGGAAACTGGCTGACCGCCTCGTCGATTCGCTGACTCAGGGGTATTGGACCTTGACGTCCTCGAAGGAAAAGCTGATGGGTAAGGTCGCGGAGATAGAGGGCAGCAAACTCTTCCTGGTCCACGACCATTGGGCAATCACCCTCTGTCCGATGCCGATGAGTCGCGCTCGCGCTCAGGAACTCATGGCGCAACGGGACACCCTGCAGGAGCAGCTGAACCCGCTGGTGACGGCAATGGGTCAGGCGGATGACTCAGTGTCCGACAGTTTGCAGAGTGCCGCTCGCGGTGTGGGTTTCGAGATGCGCGCGTCTTCGATACCCCAGGTGACCCCCTGGCTGATGGAGCCTGAAGACGACGTTCCTGACCCGGCCACGCTACCCGGGCAGCTTTACCAACGCTCCGTATCAGGAGCAGACGCCGCGGTGACGGTGGCAGAGACGATCGCGGGTACAGATCCGGACGGTCATGAATTCACGACCCTGATCATGCAAGACGGAAGCAAAGTAGTCAGGACTGAAATCGGTCAGTCCCGCGGGGTGCTTTGGATGGAGGAGCGGTACGACCCGAGAGGAGAGCTCGTGTGGAGTACCAGTGCGACGGATTGGCTGAATGGCCGGACCATGGTGTCAACCAGGTACGCGGACAAAACCTTGGTCTCGGTGCTCTACGGCGAAGATGGACGGGCCATCAGCGGCAAGGTCCTGCCAAACGGGAAATCCGAGGACGCGCAACCGCTGGACAGCACCTTCTTCTCACACCCGGCTTTGACAACAGTGGGCGGAATGTTGGCCGGTGCCGAAGAGCATAGCGACAACGCGCTCAAGAACGATCTCCCTACCCTGCCGAAGAACCAGTTCCAGAACATCAAAGCGGGCGCGAAATTCGGGGGTTATGGACTTGGGGTCGGCCTTGCGCTCTATGACGTGGCGACCGCGGATGAACCAGAGGACAAGTGCCGGGCAGCGATCTCGGGCTTGGCAAGCGCCGCCGGTGGCACGGCCCTAGGAGCCGCCGGCGGTCTGGTGCCCATACCCGTCGTTGATGTTGCGGCCGCTGGACTCGGCACTATTGCAGGTTCATGGATGTTCGGGTTCCTCGGCTCCGAGTTGGGAAAGGCTGTTTGTTATGACTGACGAGCAAGCGGTGCCGGAATGGGACAGAGTTCGCGTCCAAACCCGATATACGTTCCTGGCCTTGACCCTCTTCGGAGCTCTCGCACTCTTCTGGCTGTGGCAGCTGGGGCGAGCGCTGTCTGACGGCCGCTTCATGGACGCAGCCTTCTATGTGTGCGCGTCCGGGGCTTGCGCAGCGGTCCTCTGGGCGTCTGGGCTCGTGCTGAGGAACCGGGCGCGGTCCACCGCGCCTCCGGGGGCGGCCGAGGCGGTACCGGGCGGGATTCGGTTCGCGACCTCACGTCGACTGCGAATGGCGTATCGAGTGTCTCTGACGCTGATCGCGGTCTCCTCCGGTTTGTTCGCCATCGGGATGTGGTTGGGGCAGTTCGATTTTCCGATGAGTCCGGGACAGGCTTCGGTCTTCCCCTGGATCACAGCCGCGATCGCCGCATACTCCGCCATCGCCCTCGCCTGGTTCGCGACGGGACTCCTGCGATACCCGAGCATCGAGGTTTCGACTGCCGGTGTGGACGTCACCGGGTTTCGGCTGAAACAAACCGTCGAGTGGGACGACATCGCAGACATCGTTCCGCTCGCCGACGGCAAGAATCCGGAGATCGGCATCGTCCTGAGAGACCGGGCACGAGCCGGCGTGGAGATCTTCTACCGGGGGCCCTTCGCCCCGGGGTACATGCAGGCTCAGCGATCGGTCCGGATCACCGCCGATCTCTTCGCCGTCGGTGCCGCGCCACTTCTCGACTTCCTCGACTACTACGCATTCAGTCCGGAGGATCGCGCCGAGTTGGCCGATGGTCGAGCACTGCGCCGGTTGGCTGCGATGGGCCAACCGACACTCGACGGTTGACGGTCAGGAAATATTGCCTGCTGATCGGCCGTTGCATAGCGATACACTGGCCAGACAACTGTGCGTTTCCTTCAGTGAATCCGTCACTGCGAATCAGCGGACACGCGCAGGCCACAACCGCAGACCACCAGGAGTGATTTCATACGTGAGTGACGACAACCCCGACCCGAGCGGGCAATCCAGCCGAACGCAGCCGCGCCGGTCTGGGGTCACATCCACCGTCGAAGTCTCTCCCGGAGTGGTGTTCGGGCTGCTCGGTGCCAGTGACGTCAACCTTCGGACGCTCGAGCAGCTGCTTCCCGCCGACATCCATGTGCGCGGCAACCAGGTGACGTTGACCGGCGAGCCCGCCGATGTCGCCGCCTCCGAACGCGTCATCGCCGAACTCACCGACCTCGTCGGACGTGGCACCCCGCTGACCCCGGACCTCGTCCGGCACAGCGTGTCGATGCTCTCCGACGGCGGCCAGGAATCGCCCGCCGAGGTGCTGTCGCTGGACATCCTCTCGCGCCGCGGCAAGACGATCCGGCCCAAGACGCTGAACCAGAAGCACTACGTCGACGCCATCGACGACAACACCATCGTGTTCGGGCTGGGTCCGGCCGGCACCGGCAAGACCTATCTCGCGATGGCCAAGGCCGTGCAGGCCCTGCAGTCGAAGTCGGTCAACCGCATCATCCTCACCCGCCCGGCCGTCGAGGCCGGCGAACGCCTGGGCTTCCTGCCGGGCACGCTGAGCGAGAAGATCGACCCATATCTGCGTCCGCTGTACGACGCCCTGCACGACATGATGGACCCCGAGGCGATCCCGAAGCTGATGGCAGCCGGGGTCATCGAGGTGGCTCCGCTGGCCTACATGCGCGGCCGCACGCTCAACGACGCCTTCATCATCCTCGACGAGGCGCAGAACACGACGAGCGAGCAGATGAAGATGTTCCTGACGCGCCTGGGCTTCGGCTCCAAGGTTGTCGTCACCGGTGACGTGACCCAGGTCGACCTCCCGGGTGGTGCGAAGAGCGGCCTGATGGCGGCGACCGCGATCCTCGAAGGCATCGACGACATCCACTTCTCCCGGCTCACCAGCCAGGACGTCGTCCGGCACCGCCTGGTCGCCGACATCGTCGACGCCTACGGTCGCGCGGAGGAGAATCAGCGCACCGGTGCACGCATCGACGCCGCGATCGGCGGTAACCGTGCAGCGCGTCGTGCGGCTTCTCACGGGCGTCGCTCATGAGCATCGAACTGGCCAACGAGTCGGGGGTCGAGGTCCCGGCCGAGCTGATCATCGACGCCGCACGGTTCGCGGTGAACGCGATGGACGTCAACCCCGCCGCGCTGCTGTCGGTCCTGTGTGTCGACGAGGACACCATGGCCGACATGCACGTGCAGTGGATGGATCTGCCCGGACCCACCGACGTGATGAGCTTCCCGATGGACGAGCTCGTCCCGGGCGGTCGTCCCGACGCCACCGATCTCGGCCCGGCGATCCTTGGCGACATCGTGCTGTGCCCCGAGTTCGCGCGCAAGCAGGCCCGCGAGGCACGTCGCTCGTTCGAGCACGAACTCGCGATGCTGACCATCCACGGTGTGCTCCACCTCCTCGGCTACGACCACGCCGAACCCGAGGAAGAGCGCGAGATGTTCGGGCTGCAGAACGAGATCCTCGACGCCTTCTATGCCGAACGGCATCGGCGCGCGCAGGAACAGCGTCAGACCGACCGCGACTCGCGGTTGCTGTCGAACATCGGATTCACCGGCACCGAGCAGGGGACCGGAGACGCAGGGACGACCGGACGGTCCGAGGAAGACTGAAAGTGTCCTCCGACTATTGGTTCATAGTGGCCGCAGTCGTCCTGATCGCGCTCGGCGGACTGTTCGCCGCGGTCGACACCGCGGTGTCCACGGTCTCCAACGCGCGTGTCGACGACATGGTCCGCGAGGGCCGCACCGGCGCCCGACGCCTCGCCATCATCCTCGATGCCCGGGCCACCTACGTGGGACTGGTGGTCCTGCTGCGTGTGGTCTGCGAGACGGCGGCCGCCGCGCTCATCGCCCTGTCCGCGACCGAATGGCTCGGTGTCGGCTGGGGACTCGTCGTCGCCATCACCGCGATGACGGTCATCTCCTACGTCGCCATGGGTGTCGGACCGCGCACCCTCGGCCGACAGCACGCGTACACCATCGCGCTGTCGATGTCGTGGCTGTTGTCGGCGCTGGGCATCCTGCTCAAACCGGTGACCCGACTCCTCATCCTCATCGGTAACGCCCTGACTCCGGGTCGTGGCTACCGAAACGGCCCGTTCGCCACCGAGATCGAGCTGCGCGAGGTCGTCGACCTCGCCGAGGCTCGGGGTGTGGTGGCCGCCGACGAACGCCGGATGATCCACTCGGTCTTCGATCTCGGCGACACCAGCGCACGCGAGGTCATGGTGCCGCGACCGGAGATGGTCTGGATCGAGGCCGACAAGAACGTCCTGCAGGCCACCAATCTCGCGACACGGTCGGGACATTCACGTATCCCGGTCATCGGCGAGAACACCGACGACGTGCTAGGCATCGTCTACCTCAAGGACATGGTCCAACGGACGGTCGCCAAGCGCCTCGACCCGACCACGCTGCGCGTCTCCGACATCATGCGCGAGGCCGAGTTCATCCCGGACTCCAAGCCGCTGGACAAGGTCCTGGCCGACATGCAGCTCACGCGCAACCACATGGCGATCCTCGTCGACGAATACGGCGGCATCGCCGGGCTGGTGACGATCGAGGACGTCCTCGAGGAGATCGTCGGCGAGATCACCGACGAATACGACACCGACGAACTCGCACCCGTCGAGGACCTCGGCGACGGCTCCTACCGGGTGTCGGCGCGGCTTCCCGTCGAGGATCTCGGCGAACTGTTCGACGTCGAGATCGAGGAGGAAGAGGTCGAGACGGTCGGCGGACTCGTCGCCCTCGAACTCGGTCGCGTCCCGCTGCCCGGGGCGAGGGTCAAGTCCCACGGCCTGCAGCTCGTGGCCGAGGGCGGTCCCAACCGCAAGGGACGCCAACGCATCATCACGGTCCTCGTCACGCGCGTCCCCGGGACCGACGACGACGGCCGGGACTCGCACCGGCACGAATCGGCGAGTGGTCGAGGGCATTCCGGCCGGCAGGGTCGCCATGACCGCACGGCGGCCCGCGAACACGAGGACGAGTCCCATCGCAACAACCACGAGCAACCGACAGCAAGGATGAATCAGTGACCGAGACCCTCGCCGACGAGGATCAGAAGCTCGTGGTGCTCGCACGCGGAGCACTCGCACGCGCCGAGGCGCGGTCCGGAGCGGCCGTTCGTGACGGCGACGGCCGCACCTACGCGGGCGCCGAGGTCCGCACCAAGACCCTCACGCTGAGTGGCCTGCAGGTCGCGGTCGCCTCGGCGATCTCGAGTGGAGCCACCGCCTTCGAGGCGGCGGTCCTCGTCAACGGCGACGCCGACGATCCCGGTCTCGCGACCCTGCACGAACTGAGCCCGCAGGCCTACGCCTACGTCACCGACGCCGCCGGCCGGCCGCAGCAACGACTCGGCGGCGCAGATGTCTGAGTCCGCCCCCGAATTCCGTTCCGGCTTCGTCTGTTTCGTCGGCCGCCCCAACACCGGCAAGTCGACGCTCACCAACGCGCTGGTGGGGGAGAAGATCGCGATCACCTCCAACCGGCCGCAGACCACGCGTCACACCATCCGCGGCATCGTCAACCGGCCCGACGCGCAGCTGATCCTCGTCGACACCCCGGGTCTGCACCGGCCGCGCACACTGCTCGGCAAGCGGCTCAACGAACTGGTGCGCGACACGTACTCCGAGGTCGACGTGATCGGCGTCTGCATTCCGGCCGACGAGGCGATCGGCCCCGGCGACCGTTGGATCATCTCCCAGGTCCGCGAGATGGCGCCGCGCACCACGCTTCTCGGCGTCGTCACCAAGATCGACCGGGTCGGCCCCGAACAGGTTGCCAAGCAACTCATGGCGCTCTCCGAACTCCTCGGCCCCGGCGCCGAGGTGGTGCCGGTGTCGGCGAAGTCGGGCAAGCAGCTCGACGTCCTGAGCGACGTGCTCGTCAGCCTCATGGAAGAGGGCCCGGCGTTCTATCCCGACGGTGAGCTCACCGACGAACCCGAACAGGTCCTCATGGCCGAGTTCATCCGCGAGGCCGCCCTCGAAGGCGTCCACGACGAACTGCCGCACTCGCTCGCCGTGGTGATCGAGGAGGTCATCGACCGCGAGGACCGGCGTCCGGACCAGCCGCCGATGGTCGACGTCCACGCGGTGCTCTTCGTCGAGCGGGACAGCCAGAAGGGCATCATCATCGGGCGCAAGGGAGCACGCCTGAAGGAGGTCGGTACAGTTGCGCGCGCACAGATCGAGCGGTTGTTGGGGACAAAGGTCTACCTGGATCTGCACGTGAAGGTCGCCAAGGACTGGCAGCGCGACCCCAAGCAGCTCCGCCGGCTGGGCTTCTAGACGAGAAGATTGACGGCACCGTCCTCGCGGACATGGGCCGCGAGGGAGGTACGTCGATGGGAACGCACGAGTCGCAGGAGGCCTCCGAGACAGGTCACGGAGCGCACGAGGCACCGGAGATCGAGGAACCGACCGGACGGACCATCGCCGGGGTACTCGGATCGCCCCGGTTCTGGCTCGCTCCGCTGATCCTCGTCGCGGTGCTGTTCTCGCTCATGGCCGCGCTCTACATGTCGGCCGTCGTCGACCCGCAGCGCCACCTCCACGACTTCCCGATCGCCCTCGTCAACGAGGACTCCGGTGGCGAGGTGACCGGCGCCGACGGCAAGGCCACCAAGCAGAACATCGGCGATCAGGTGGCCGACGGCATCATCACCTCGGCCGCCGACAACGGCATCGTCGTCCGGCGCACCGACCGGTCGACCGCTCTCGGCGAACTGAACAGCGGCAAGGTGTACGGCGTCGTCATCATCGGCTCGAACTTCACCAATCGTGCAGTCGCGCTGGGACGTTCGACGGTGCTCCCGGCGCAACCGACGCGTCCCGCCATCGACATCTTCATCAACCGCGGGTCCGGCGCCTTCGCATCGTCGATCACCTCGACCTTCGCCGAGCAGGTGACCACGCGGGTCAACGCCGAGGTCGGACAACAGCTGACCGCGCAAGTGCGCGATCAGCTCGACCGCAACGACATCACGTTCACCGGTGCCGCCCAGCTCGCGCTCGCCAGTCCGGTGGCGGTCTCGGTGACGGAGCCGACGCCGCTGCCACAGGGCGCCGGAAACGGATTGTCCGCGTTCTACCTCACGCTGCTGCTGGTGCTGGCGGGCTTCACCGGCGCGATGATGGTGAGCATCGTGGTCGACGGCATGTTGGGTCAGACGCCCATCGAGTACGGCCCGTTCTACCAGCTCCGCGAACGCCTCGCGATCAGCCGCTGGGCGACGCTCGCCGCCAAATGGACCATCATGTTCCTCGTCTCGGTGGTGCTCTCGACCCTGTTCATCGCGGTCGGCTCCTGGGTGGGCACCTCCTTGCCGAACGCCTTCGTGCTGTGGCTGATCTCGATCCTCGCGATCTTCGCGGTCGGGGTGAGCGCGAGCGCGATGATGGCCGTCTTCGGCAACGCCGGTCTGCTGTTCAACCTCGTGTTCTTCGTCGTGTTCGGCCTGCCGTCGTCGGGCGGCACACTGCCGCTCGAGGCGAGTCCGCGGTTCTTCGAGTGGATCGGCGCTATCGAGCCCATGCACGTCATCTACCTCGGCGTGCGATCGGTCCTGTACTTCGACGCCGACCTGTCCGCCGGACTCGCGCGGTCGGTCATCCAGTGCTTCATCGGCCTTCTCCTCGGCGTGCTGCTGGGCATGCTCGGGACGAAGTACTACGACCGCAAGGGCTGGCACCGGTACCCGGGCGGCATGACGCTCCCGCCGAAGCTGGACAAGATCGTCAACGCGGGCTGAGCGGGTTCTGCGCTCCGCCCCCTTTCCGCGGAAACCTGGCACGGTGGATGCATGGGTACGTCGGTGGAGATGTCGATCGCGGAGATGTCGGCCGCTCTGCACGACCTTCGGGACGAGCTCGACCGTGCAGAACAGCTCGCGGGCCCGCTGATCTCCGCGGTCGCCGAACAGCATCGGCAGAGTGCGCGCAACCTCGTTCACTACGTCACGGTGCGGCGTCGCGATCTGCGTCCGCTGCAATCGTCGATGGCCGCCCACGGGCTGTCGAGCCTCGGCCGGATGGAATCGATCGTCTACTCCTGGATAGAGACGGTCATCGAGACCGTCGACGCTCTCGCCGAAGGCCGACGCAGACACCCGATCTGGGGCGATCTTTCCGACGGGGTGCGGATTCTCGGCGCCAACCGCGACCAGTTGTTGGGCAGCGTGCACCCGGGTGGGGCCGACGATGTGACCGCCGACCGGCCCGGCGACGAGCACGGTGAACGGGCCAGCCGGGTGATGGTCACGATGCCGACCCAGGCCGCCGACGACCCGGATCTGGTGCGACGCATGGGCGAGGCCGGGATGGATGTGGCACGGGTGAACTGCGCCCACGACGGACCCGCCGAATGGGCGCGGATGATCGAGTCGGTTCGCGGACTCCCCGGGCGTGTGCGCGTCGCGATGGATCTGGCCGGACCCAAACTCCGCACCGGACCGCTCGAACCGGGGCCGAAGGTGGTGAAGGTGAAACCTGTCCGAGCCGACGACGGGACCGTCGAACGCCGATCGCGGGTGCGGCTGAGTACGAACCCGCCCGATCCCGATCACGCCCTGCCCGACGGCATCGACGCGATCATCCCGGTCGACGACCTCGGCGCGGTGTCCGAGGGCGACCGACTCCGGCTTCGCGACGCACGCGGTCGCCGTCGACGCCTGGACGTCGTCGCGGTGTCCGAAGCCGGGATCGACGCCGAATGCGATCGCACCGTCTACTACCGGACCGGGTCGTCGATCACGGTGAAACGCGTCCGCGGGAAGGCCCTCGTCGTCGGGGACCTGCCGGAGAAGCGTCAGCATCTGCTGATCCGCACCGGCGACGAGATCCGGCTCCAGCGTGACCTCACGCCCACACCCGCGACCAAGGTCGGACCACATCGGATCGGATGCGAACTCGGGGACGCCTTCGACGACGTCGAACCGGGGCACCGGGTGCTGTTCGACGACGGGAAGATCGCCGGACGCGTACGCGAGAGGCTCGACGACGAGATCGTCGTCGACGTCGAACGCGCCGGCCCGAAGGGTTCCAAGCTGCGAGCCGAGAAGGGCGTCAACCTCCCGGACACGACGCTGCACATCCCGGCGCTGACGCCCGAGGATCGTGCGGCGCTCGAGTTCGTGGCGACTCACGCGGACATGGTCAACTACTCGTTCGTCCGGTCGCCGGGCGACGTCGCCGATCTCATCTCCGAACTCGAACGCCTCGACGCGCGCAATGTCGGGATCGTGCTGAAGGTCGAGACCCGCGCCGCCTTCGAGTCGCTGCCGCAGATGCTGCTCGAGGCGATGCGATGGGATGCCGTCGGCGTGATGATCGCGCGGGGCGACCTCGCCGTGGAGGTCGGGTTCGGCCGACTGGCCGAGGTGCAGGAGGAGATCCTGTGGCTCTGCGAGGCCGCGCACATTCCGGTCATCTGGGCCACCCAGGTTCTCGACGGCCTGGCGAAGAAGGGCGTTCCATCGCGTGCCGAGGTCACCGACGCCGCGATGAGCCGCCGTGCCGAGGGGGTCATGCTGAACAAGGGTCCGTACATCGTCGAGGCCATCGAGGCGCTCACCTCGATCCTCGACCGGATGGGCGGCCACGTCGAGAAGAAACGGTCGCTGCTCCGTCCGCTCACCTCGTTCGACATCAGCCCGCACTGATCCACTGCTATTCGAGCAGCCCCGAGCTTGCGAAGGGCATGTCGGGGGCGGCGGTGTCGGTGGACGGTGGGACAATCGGCGGGTGAGGTTCTACCGGGATGAGGCCGTCGTGCTCCGTCAGCACAAGCTGGGCGAAGCCGACCGCATCATCACCCTGCTGACCGCGGAGCACGGGCTCGTGCGCGCGGTCGCCAAGGGGGTGCGCCGGACACGGTCGAAGTTCGGCGCCCGCCTCGAACCCTTCGCCCACATCGACGTGCACCTGTACCCGGGACGCAGCCTCGATGTCGTCACCCAGGTGCACAGCCTGCACGCCCTGACCGACGCGATCGTCGCCGACTACGGGCGCTACACGACGGCCTGCGCGGTCCTCGAGACCGCCGAGCGGCTGGCGGGTGAGGAACGCGCACCCACCCGCCAGCTGCATCGCCTCACGGTGGGTGCGTTGCAGGCGCTGGCCGAGGACCGTCGGCCGCGGGAACTGATCCTCGACGCCTACCTGCTGCGGGCCATGTACAGCGCCGGCTGGATGCCCGCGCTGGAGGAATGCGCGCGCTGCGCCAACCCCGGTCCGCACCGGGCCTTCCACGTCGCCGCAGGCGGGGCGGTGTGCCTGCACTGCCGACCCCCGGGCTCGGCCACCCCGTCGCCCGGCGTGCTCGACCTCATGGACGCGCTGTTCCGGGGCCAGTGGGAACACGTGGAGGAGTCGTCGAACTCGCTGCGCCGCCAGGCCAGCGGCCTCACCGCCGCGCATCTGCAATGGCATCTCGAACGTCAGCTCCGAACCCTGCCGCTCATCGAACGCACCGCGCCTCATAGGCTGATGGAAACGGGTGTCGAGCCAGTGGTGGATGACGGGGTGAGGAGAGTCGACGATGGCGTTGCGGCCGGGTAGTTCGTCGAAGGGACGCAAACCGACGAGCCCACGCACTGAGGTTCGTCCCCCCGACCCCCATCCCAGCGGAGCGCGACCCCCGGCCATTCCCGCCCAGTTCGTACCCAAGCACGTGGCTCTGGTGATGGACGGCAACGGCCGCTGGGCCACCGATCGCGGGTTGCCGCGCACCGAGGGGCACAAGCGTGGCGAGGCCGTCCTGATGGACACCGTCTGCGGCTGCATCGAACTGGGCGTGGGCTGGCTGTCGGCGTACGCCTTCTCCACCGAGAACTGGTCCCGCAGCCCCGAAGAGGTCCGCTTTCTGATGGGCTTCAACCGCGACGTCATCCGCCGACGCCGCGACGAGATGCACGAGATGGGTGTCCGTGTCCGCTGGGCGGGTCGCCGACCCCGCCTGTGGCGCAGCGTCATCCGCGAACTCGAGATCGCCGAGGAACTGACCAAGGACAACACCGTGATGACGCTGACGATGTGCGTCAATTATGGTGGCCGCGCCGAGATCGCCGATGCCGCCCGCGAGATCGCCCGTCGCGCCGCGCGTGGCGAGATCGATCCCGAACGCATCACCGAGTCGACCTTCGCGCGCTACCTCGACGAGCCCGACATGCCCGACGTCGACCTCTTCCTGCGGCCGTCGGGGGAGCAGCGCATCTCGAACTTCCTGCTGTGGCAGTCGGCCTACGCCGAGATGGTCTACCAGGAGAAGTTGTTCCCCGACTTCGACCGCCGCGATCTGTGGGACGCCTGCCTGGAGTACGCCTCCCGCGACCGTCGCTTCGGTGGGGTGAAGCCGTCGTGACCGATGCCGCCGCACTGCTCGAACGTGCCGCCGTCATCGTGGCCGAGCTCGGCCCCACCGACCGCCCCGACGCGGAATCCGTTGTGGTACAGGTTGGTCCGACGCGTGCGTCGATCCGTGTGCTCACGCTGTCGGACGGCCTCGACGTTCTCGCCGTGACCCAGATGGTCGCCATGGATCTGCCCAACACCCCGACCCTGCGTGACGACGTCGAAGCCTTCGGCGCCCAGATGAGCTTCGGCAGCCTCCGCCGCTCGGACCCGACCGGCGTCACCACTGATGTGTTGCAGTACTACACGTTTCCCGCCGGACGACTCGACGACCTGCCACTCCTGACGGTCCTGCACATCGTGCTCGCCGCCGGCGTCGACGCCGCCGAACGCCTGGTCGCGAACTAGCTTCCCGGGCACAGTTCCGAACCCGCCCCTGGAAAGCCCCCCACAGGGCGCTCGATGACATATCGTCGTCGATCGCGCTGCCGAGGGAGGATTTCGGGGGCGGTTCTCGTCGCGTGGCGTCGCGACGTCAGTTGTGCCGGCAGCCTTGGCAATCCGCGCACAAACCGAACACCTCGACCGTGTGGTTGATGTCGGTGAAGCCGTGTTCGGCGGCGATGGTCGCGGCCCACTTCTCGACCGGATCGGCCTGCACCTCGACGGTGGTTCCGCAGTTGCGGCACACCAGGTGATGGTGGTGTCCCGACGAGCAGTGGCGGTACCGGGTCTCACCGGAGCCGTCCCACAGGACATCGATCTGACCGGCCTGGCTCAGCGCCTGCAGGTTGCGGTACACGGTGGTCAGGCCGATGGACTCGCCTCGGCCCTTGAGGATCTCGTGGAGTTCCTGCGCCGAGCAGAAGTCATCGGTGCCGGCCAGGGCATCGGCGATGGCGGCGCGTTGGCGCGTCGAGCGGACTCCGGTGACCGGCTGCGGACCGGACGCCTCGACGCCGGTCATCCGGACACCACCGACGGGCCGCGGTTGGTCTCGTTGGCGTGGACCAGCGCGTCGACGACGATGTGGGCGACGTGGTCGTCGAGCAGTTCGTAGGTGATCTCGCGGCCGTTGCGGTGGCCGCGGACGACGCCGGCGTCCTTGAGGACGCGGAGATGCTGGCTGACCAGCGGTTGGCTCAGGCCGAGGTGTCCGACGAGTTCGTGCACGCACTGCCCGCGTTCACGCAGCGAGAGCACGATCGCGACGCGGGTGGGGGAGGCGAGGGCGCGCAACAAGTCGGCGGCGGCCTCCCGTGCGGCGGCGTCGGAGTCGTCGGCCGGTCCGGATGCGCCGAACCGACCGGACCCCTCGATGGGTTCAGCCGACATGTCACTCCTCCCGGACCGCTCACAACATTGCCGTCATTCTAACGGAAATGGTTTTCAATCAGCGACGGCGGAGTCAGCCCTCCTCCCGCTGCCGCCGATCGATCGCCGGAACGCCGTCGGGACCGTTCGTCCCCAGCGCGTAGGTGGCCACCGCGTGGGCGACCGCGGCGGCGTTGACGGCCAGCAGTTCGGTGTCGACGTTGTCGATGGTGTCGCGCGGGCTGTGGTAATTCGGGTCGAAGGCCTCACCGGCCTTGCCGCCCCACATCTCGGCCTCTTTCTCGGTCTTCCGCCGTTCGGCACCGGTCGCCACGCCGCCGGCGGGGATGCCCACCGCTATGAACGGGCCGTAGTCGGATCGGCCGTCGAAGTCGACCGGACCCAGGGGGATTCCGCGGTCGGCGTAGAACTTCGCGAAGACGCGTTCGATACCGTCGGAACCGGCGGGCCCCGCCGGAGCGCCCTTGCGTTCGGAGTCGTCGCCGTCGTAGGTGAAGTAGCCGCCGTTGGGCGAGGCGAGCATGTCGAAGTTCAGGTACAACGCGAGGGCACGACGCCCGGCGGCGTCGAGACCACCGACGTACTCGCTGGACCCGAGAAGGCCGTCCTCCTCGCCGCCCCAGAACGCGAAGCGCACCCGCTGGGGTACGCGGGGTGACGACCCGAGGCGCAACGCCGTCTCGAGGACCGCCGAACTGCCGCTCGCGTTGTCGTTCATACCGGGACCCTCGGTCACGCTGTCGAGGTGGGCGCCCGCCATCACGACGTCGTCGGGTGCCCCGGTGCGGGTCTCGGCGATGACGTTGCGGGTCGTGACGGGGGTGGTCTCGGCGTCGACGGACAGGCGCAGTTGCTCGGCCTCGCGGACCTGGTCGGCGTCGTCGCGCGCCACGCCGAGAACGGGTATGTCCGGCACGTCGTCGGTGTCGAGGGTCAACCCGAACGGCGGCCCGTCCTCGTTGTTCACGATGACGACCCCGACCGCGCCCGCCGACTCTGCGTGGCGCGCCTTGTCGGTGAAAGTGCAGGTGCCTCGGTTGATCACCGCGAAGGACCCGCGCACATCGGCCGGGAAGTCGGCGGGTGCGCATCCCGTCGCCGCAACGGTCACCGGCTTCGCCGTGACCGGCTCACGGGTTCCGACCGAGTACTCCAGCACGTGGCCTTTCACGTCGCGGCCGTCGGCGGAGAATTTCACCTGCCCGAGGTCGAAGCGCTTGTAGCCGAACTCCGGCGTGGTGACCTCGAAACCGGCCGCGCGCAGCTGTCCCGCGACGTAGTCGACCGAGGCGTCGTAGCCGGGGGTGCCGGATGCGCGTGTCCCGCCGTGGTTGTCCGCGATCTGTTGGAATGCCCGGAGGTGCCCCATGACGCGGTCGAGGGTGACCGCGTCGGCCAGTCCGACCGGGGTGACCTCGCCGACCGGCGGTTCGACGGCCGGCGTCGACACCGGCGCCGAGGTGGCGCTGCGCATCGGGCCCTCGGTCTGGCTGGCGGAACAGCCGGCGAGCAGGGTCACGGTCGCCGCGGTGGCGGCGACGACGGGCAACAAGCGAGCTCGAGAGATCACCCTGCCACTGTGACAGTTCCGGCGGGGCGGCATCGTGGGTGGCGGTGGACGGTCGGCCGAACCGACTGGTTTCGTCGAACGGATGCCCCGCTCGGTAGTCTGTAAGGGTTGCCGTGCGCTCGCCCGACCCCACCCGGTCACCCCGCGCACGAGCAGGACAGTACGAAGCCGAACACCTTCAACCCGTGGAGAGCAGTTAACCGTGGCCGCCCAGTCCAAAGTGGAATCCGTCGTCAACCTCGCCAAGCGCCGGGGTCTGGTCTACCAGTGCGGTGAGATCTACGGCGGCACCAAATCCGCCTGGGACTACGGCCCCCTCGGCGTCGAGCTCAAGGACAACATCAAGCGGCAGTGGTGGCGGAACATGGTCATCAGCCGTGAGGACGTCGTCGGCCTCGACTCGTCGGTCATCCTGCCGCGCCAGGTCTGGGAGGCCTCGGGCCACGTCGAGGTGTTCACCGACCCGCTCGTCGAGTCGCTGCACACCCACAAGCGCTACCGCGCCGATCACCTGATCGAGGCCTACGAGGCCAAGCACGGCCACCCGCCGGAGAACGGCCTCGCCGACATCAACGACCCGGAGACCGGACAGCCCGGCAACTGGACCGAGCCCAAGGCGTTCAGCGGTCTGATGAAGACCTTCCTCGGCCCGGTCGACGACGAGGAGGGCCTGCACTACCTCCGTCCGGAGACCGCCCAGGGCATCTTCATCAACTTCAAGAACGTGATGACGACGGCGCGGAAGAAGCCGCCGTTCGGCATCGCGCAGATCGGCAAGAGCTTCCGCAACGAGATCACGCCGGGCAACTTCATCTTCCGCACCCGCGAGTTCGAGCAGATGGAGATGGAGTTCTTCGTCAAGCCGGGCGAGGACGAGGAGTGGCACCAGTACTGGATCGACCAGCGCTTCAACTGGTACACCGACCTGGGCATCGATCCGGAGAATCTGCGACTCTACGACCACCCCAAGGAGAAGCTGTCGCACTACTCCAAGCGGACCGTCGACGTCGAGTACAAGTTCGGTTTCGCCGGCAACCCGTGGGGCGAGCTCGAGGGCGTGGCCAACCGCACCGACTACGACCTCTCCACCCACAGCAAGCATTCCGGCGAGGACCTGTCGTTCTTCGACCAGGCCACCGGCGAGCGCTACACGCCGTACGTCATCGAGCCTGCGGCCGGCCTGACCCGTTCGCTGATGGCGTTCCTGTGCGACGCCTACACCGAGGAGGAGGTGCCGAACGCCAAGGGCGGCACCGACACTCGTACAGTCCTGCGTCTCGACCGTCGTCTCGCGCCGATCAAGGTCGCGGTGCTGCCGCTGTCGCGCAACGAGAAGCTGTCGCCCAAGGCGCGCGACCTCGCCGCCGAACTGCGCAAGCACTGGAACGTCGAGTTCGACGATGCGCAGGGCATCGGCAAGCGCTACCGGCGCCAGGACGAGATCGGCACGCCGTTCTGCGTGACCGTCGACTTCGACACCCTCGACGACCAGGCCGTCACCGTGCGTGAGCGAGACACCATGAGCCAGGAGCGCGTCGCCCTCGACAAGGTCGCCGAATACCTCGGCGGCAAGCTGCTCGGCGCCTGATCCGAAGCCGCCACACCTGGCATCAGGGTATGGCGGAACGGTCACGATTCCGCCTGACCTGCGGATGTCTGTCACAATTGATGGCGAGTTGTCGCGCGGAGCAGGGCATGGGGTCCGTCATGCGCGCGACGAGAGAGTGAGTGGAGTCGTGTCTGTCAGCGGGAAAGTCGTTCATTACGACGCAAATCGGGGATTCGGGTTCTTGGCGCCGGAGTCGGGCGGTGCCGATGTGTTCCTTCACATCAACGACATCGACATCGACGAGAACTCGCTGAAGCCGGGTGCCAAGGTGACGTTCGACGTCGAGGAGACCGATCGCGGTTCCAAGGCGATCAACGTCGCCGTGACCGAGGCGGCTCCGGCCGACGATGCGGCGGGTGCGCGTGCGCATCGTCGCGAGGAGCACCACGGTCGCGGAGACCGGGGCGACCGCGGCCATCGTCGTGACGACCGTGATGACCGCGGCAGCCGACGTCCGCGCGGCGGCAGCGGATCGCTCGACGCCGGCGCGTTCACCGAGGAACTGACCGAGCTGCTCCTCGACGCCGACGACGACCTCACCGCACGCCAGATCGTGGCCATCCGTCAGCGGGTCACCGATTTCGCGGTCGGCCGGGGCTGGGTGCTTGACTAGCACCCAATCCGGTTCCGGCGCCGCCGGCCATGTCCTCCCGGCCGTGGCCGCCTACGGCGACGAGGCCGTCGAACGTTTTGTCCCAGAAGGTGCCAAGGTCGCGAGTCTCCCCGGCACCCGAACGGATCATCGCAGTGATTTCGCGCGAGACCGTGCGCGCGTGCTGCACTCCGCCGCGTTGCGTCGGCTGGCCGACAAGACACAGGTCGTCGGACCACGCGAAGGTGACACCCCGCGCACCCGGCTGACCCATTCTCTCGAGGTGGGTCAGATCGGGCGGGGCATCGCCATCGGTCTGGGTGCCGAACCCGACCTCGTCGAACTCGCCGGCCTCGCCCACGACATCGGGCATCCGCCATACGGGCACAACGGGGAACGGGCGCTCGACGAGGTCGCCGTCGACTGCGGCGGCTTCGAGGGCAACGCGCAGAACCTCCGCATCCTGACGCGACTGGAACCGAAGTTGCTCGACGCCGACGGCGTCAGTGCGGGCCTCAACCTGACGCGGGCCTCGCTCGACGCGACGCTGAAGTACCCGTGGACGCGTCGCAGCCCGGGCGGCAAGTTCGGCGCCTACGACGACGACGCCGCGACGCTCGACTGGGTTCGCCGGGGTGCTCCCGGGACCCGGAAGTGCATCGAGGCGCAGATCATGGACTGGTCCGACGACGTCGCCTACTCCGTGCACGACCTCGAGGACGGCGTCATCGGCGGTCGTATCGACCTCCGCAGCCTCGGCGACCCGCAGGATCGTCGGGAGATGGCCGAGATCGGCGCCAAGGAGTTCCCGGGTCTCGACCCGGAGGCACTCGTCGGCGCGGCCCAGCGGCTCTACGAGATGGACATCGTCCGGGCGGTCGGCGTCTTCGACGGCACGCTCGACTCCTACGTGGCCCTCAAGCGACTGACCAGTGAGCTGATCGGGCGTTTCGCGTCGGCGGCCATCACCGGCACCCGTGCGGTGGTCGGGGACCGGCCGGTGTCACGCTACGACGCCGACCTCGAGGTGCCGCCGCTCATCGCCGCCGAGGTCCCGATGCTCAAGACCATGGCGCTGCGGTTCATCTTCTCCAACGAACGCCACAAGTCGACCCAGCAACGGCAGCGGGAACGTATCCACCGCGTCGCCAGCTGGTTCGTCGAGGCCGCTCCCGGCGGACTCGACCCGATCTTCGTGCCGTGGTGGAACGCCGCGACCGACGACGCCGGCAGGATGCGGGTCATCGTCGACCAGATCGCGTCGATGACCGAGGGTCGGCTGGAACGCACCGACAAGCAGAACTCCGGGGCGCAAGCGCATCTGGGGTAGCCCGGTTCGGTGTTGAGAACCGCCCCTGAAAAGCGCCCCTGAAAAGCGCCCCCGAGATGCGCCCTCCCCAGGAGCGCCGACGACATAGTGCGATCGGAGCGGCGCTGGAGGGCGGTTTTCGGGGGCGGTTTTCGGTCCGACGACCCGGAGCGGCGTCGTAGTGCCCCGGACGCGGGTGCGTGTTGAGTGCCCGGGCGGACCGGCTGCGGGTGTCACTACACTGGACGCGTGGCAGGCCGAATTCCCGATCGTGACATCACGGCGATCCGTGAGCAGACGAGGATCGAGGACATCGTCGGCGACTATGTCGCGCTGCGCCGCGCCGGTGCCGACAGCCTCAAGGGATTGTGCCCGTTCCACGACGAGAAGTCGCCGTCGTTCCACGTCCGCCCCAACCATGGCCACTTCCACTGCTTCGGCTGCGGTGAGGGAGGCGATGTCTACAGCTTCCTGCAGAAGCAGGAGCACATCAGTTTCGTCGAGGCGGTCGAGCAACTCGCCGACCGGCTCGGGTACCAGATCAACTACGAGGGTGGCGGCACCGCGATCAAGCGGGACCGTGGCACCCGCGCCCGGCTGGTCGCCGCCAACGCCGCCGCCGCGAAGTTCTACCAGGAGAAGCTGCAGACCCCGGAGGCGCAGGCGGCGCGGGACTACTTGGCGGAGCGCGACTTCGACGCCGCGGCCGCGATCCAGTTCGGCTGCGGATACGCGCCCGCCGGCTGGGACACGATGACCAAGGCACTGCTGTCGCAGGGATTCGAGTTCAGCGAACTCGAGGCGGCCGGGCTGTCCAAGCAGGGACGCAAGGGTCCCATCGACCGATTCCATCGCCGACTGCTCTGGCCCATCCGCAATCTCGGCGGCGACATCATCGGCTTCGGTGCCCGCAAGCTCTACGACGACGACAACCTCGGCAAGTACATGAACACGCCGGAGACCATGCTGTACAAGAAGTCTCAGGTGTTGTTCGGTCTCGACCACGCGAAGAAGTCCATCGCCAAGGGGCATCAGGTCGTCGTGGTCGAGGGTTACACCGACGTCATGGCCATGCATCTCGCCGGTGTCACCACCGCCGTCGCCTCGTGTGGCACCGCCTTCGGTGAGGACCACCTCGCGCTGATCCGTCGTCTGATGATGGACGACTCGTACTTCCGCGGCGAGGTCATCTACACCTTCGACGGAGACGACGCCGGAAAGGCCGCCGCGCTCAAGGCTTTCGAGGGGGAACAGTCCATCTCGGGTCAGACCTTCGTGGCCATCGCGCCGGAGGGCATGGACCCGTGCGAGCTCCGGCAGGCCCGGGGTGACGCCGCGGTCCGCGACCTCATCGCGCGCCGGGTTCCGATGTTCGAGTTCGCCATCAAGACGCTGCTGACCGAACACGACCTGGACACCGCCGAGGGGCGCGTGCACGCCCTGCGTGACACGGTCCCGGTGGTCGCCCGCATCAAGGACATCGCGCTGCGCGACGAGTACGCCCGTCAGCTCGCCGGCTGGGTCGGCTGGGAGGAAGTGAGTCAGGTCCTCGGGCGGGTGCGGGAAGAGGGTGCGAGGATTCGGAAGGCGAAGGGCGGCGGTGATTCCGGGCGCGGTGAGCGGCGCGGTGCTCCCGCACGCAACCGGCCGGAGGCGGAGGCCGCGCCGACGTCCGCCCGTCCCCAGCCCAACGACCCGCGGCTGTGGCCCCAGCGCGAAGCTCTCAAGGCCGCGCTGCAATACCCGGCGATCGCCGGCACCGTCTTCGACTCGCTGCCCGTCGAATGCTTCGACGAACCCGCGTATGCCATTGTGCGACAGGCGATGATCAGTATCGGCGGTACGTCGTCGGGCCTGGGCGGGGCCGCCTGGGTCGACTCTGTGCGCAACGCCGTCGACGACCCGGTCATCGACCCGCTGGTCACCGAACTCGCCGTCGAGTCGATGCCCGTCGACGAGGACAACATCGCCCGCTACATCACCAGCGTCCTCGCCCGCCTACAGGAGGTGTGGGTCGGTTCGCAGATCGCCGACATCAAGTCGCGTCTGCGCCGGATGGCCCCGAGTGACGACCCGGACGGTTACAACGCGGTCTTCGGTGATCTCGTGGCCCTGGAGGCCTACCGTCGTAGCCTTCTCGAACAGGCTCTCGACCCGACGGTCGACGTCGGCTGAGCCACTCGTCGCGATGAGTTCTCGTCGTTCACCCGGTCTGCACATCGACCACATCTGAACGGAGAACACCACATGGCGACGACGATCTACTCGGCAGCGGCATCGCTCGACGGCTTCATCGCCGGTCCCGGCGGCGACATGTCCTGGCTGACGCGATTCTTCGGCGAGGACGCCGGGGAGGGTGGTGACAGCACCGCGGCTCTGCGTCTCCGGGAGAGCACCGGCTCCCTGCTGGTGGGCAATCGGAGCTTCCGCGGCGACGACCCCAACAAGGGGACGGACCGCGAGGGTGCGTTCGAGGGTGAATTCTCGGGACCCACAGTGGTTCTCACGCACAACCCACCCGCGGAGCCGGAGGAGGGCGTCACCTTCGCCTCCGACCTGCACCGCGCCGTCGAGGAGGCCAAGCGCCTGGCGGGCGATGGGTACGTCACCGTCATCGGCGCCGACGTCGCACGCCAGATGATCGACGCCGGACTCCTCGACGAGGTCCTCATCTTCCACGTCCCGGTCTTCCTGGGCGACGGGGTCCGTGTCTTCGACCGTCCCGGTGGCGGAGAGGTGCGGCTGACACGCATCCCGGGCGAGACCGACTTCTGGTGCCGCGTCGAGAGGTGAGCGGGAATCGAGGGTTCCGGTGTGAGAGCCTGGATTCATGACGACGGTGTCGATCGGCGATCTCACGGTGAACTACTCAGAACAGGGCAGCGACGAAACCTCGTCGGCGCCAATTGTTCTCGTGCACGGACTGGGGGAGGACGGTCGTAGCTGGGCGCACACGCAGCGTGACCTGGCCGACCTGCACACCTACGCCTACGACCTCCGCGGCTTCGGTTCGACGACGGTCGGGGACGCCGAGGGCACCCTGGAACAACTCGGCCGGGATCTCGTCGCCTTCCTCGAGACGGTGACCGGTCCCGCGATCGTGGTCGGCTTCTCCGCCGGCGGGACGATCGTGCTCTGGGCGGCCGCCGAACGGCCGGATCTGGTGAGCCGCGCCATCGTCCTCGGCACCTCGTCGGTGGTGGGACGGGCCGCGGCCGAGTTCTACACCCAGCGCGCCGATCAGGCCGCTGACACCGCCACCGACGAGTTCCGCGCCGCGATGCGCGACGACACCGTCGCCGGACTGGTCTCCGCTCACGATCGCATCGACGAGATCACGGCCAGGAGGCTCGAGGCAGTCGGGGAGGGCGCAGGCTATGCGAACGCAGCACGCGCGATGGCCGGAGTGCGCGAGCAGCCCCTGACCCCACGGCTTTCCGAGATCCGGCAGCACGTCGACGTCATCGCGGCAGATCGTGACGCGTTGTGTCCGGAGAAGGCCGCGAAGATGATCGTCGACGGCCTGGCGGACGTGACCTACCGCGTGATCCCGGACGCCGGGCACCTGATGAACGTCGACAACCCGGCCGCCGTGACCGCGGCGCTGCGTGAGGCGATCGTCGGCGCGTAAGCGTCGGCGAAAGAACCCGTCACCGTTTGTGGGGAGTGCGGGGCTCGAACCCGCGACCTACGGATTATGAGTCCGCGGCTCTAACCGACTGAGCTAACTCCCCATGCGGGCACCCGGCCCGCGGGAGGAGATTACCGCACGGTCTCCCGGCGGCCGCAGCCTGCTACGGCGACGGCGCGCTGCTCTCCTTCATCGGCCTGATCCACGTACCGGAGGTGTCATGGGCGGCGGCAGGTCGGCGAATCCGACGTCGTCGCGGGTAAATGGCCTCGTAGATCTGCGGCAGTTGGTGCCGGATATCGGAACCGACTGCCGCCGGGCTCTCGTCGCTGACCTGCCGTTTTGTTGTACGGCGGCGGCATGCGCTAGAGTCTGTCCTCGGTTCAAGTGAAGCGTTCCACGACGCCGAACGCGGGCCGGAGTAATCCCCCATAGCTCAATTGGCAGAGCATTCGACTGTTAATCGAACGGTTACTGGTTCGAGTCCAGTTGGGGGAGCAAGTAAACCGCCTGGTCACAGGCGGTTTTCTGCTTTTCAGGGGCGTTGGCATGCCAGACATGTGCCAAACCTGCCGGGTGCCAGACCCCGAAAGGCGCACGTGATGACCACCGAGCAACGACCCGTCCTCTGCCGACACTGCCAGCGGCCGACCGCAGTGCCGAACCGCTGGCGCTGCTGTCCCGATTGCCTCGGGATTGAGTACGCCGACGGCGAGGGCTACAGCCTCCTCGACGAGAATCGCGTCTACCCGATGGTCGACGGCTACCTCATCTACACCCTGATCGGGTCCGAGGGCGGCGAACGCCTGTATGTGGTGGACAGCGCCGACCGGAACGTCCCTTGCCAGGGCCTCCCAATCCCTCCCCACGAAGAGGTCGGAAAGCTGCCGGCCGAGACGCGAGCGCGTATCTGGTCGTCGCGGTGTGGCCGGCCGACAACGTTGGGACGGCCGTGCCGCAACGGGCCGTCCTGCCACCTGCACCGCTGACCGTAGACAGCGAACGACCCCGGTCCTCCACCATGCCCAGAGGAGACCGGGGTCGTTCTGTGTCCTGAGTCAGTAACCCACCACTACCCTCAGGACACGTCGAGGCTCACCACCTCGACAGTTCGGGCGCCCACCTGATCGGAGCGGGCGATGACCGGTCGGACACTGCCGTCAGGCAACGTGACGATGTCGCCGACGTCGGGCAGGTTCTCGCCGGGCTGCACATAGATGGTGGCGGCGGCAACGAGGTCCTCACCGTTGGCATTGCGGACGGTCTTGGCGCTGAACTGGACCCGCGCCGGAATGGTGACCGGGTCGGCGTAGATGGGGCCGAAGCTGCCCCGGCCGACGATCGGCCGGTAGGTGAGCCGCTGCGGGAGCAGCCGTGTCGGGATCATCGCGCACGCCGGCGGTAGCGGCCGAGGATCGCCAGCTCGGGCAACGTCCACCCGTCGATGACCTGCCGCTGTACCTCGTAGTCGCCGATCTTCTCAGCGCGCAGGTTCTCGGGGTTGGCGGCCAGACGTGCCGTCGAGGTGAGGATGACCGTCTCGACGTCGGGCGCTGGCTGGTCGCCGGAGAATCCACGCCCGCGGGTGTAGGCGCGCACCTGGGCGGTGACGATCGGTAGCGCCCGCTCGGCCACGGCGGCGAGTTCAGTGTCGCCGTCGCGGCCGAGCAGGGCCACCACCTGAGAGGACTCGATCACGGCGTCGCAGTGAGGATGGTGACGGCCTTGGGCTGCAACAGCGCCAGGTCGTAGCGAGCCACCACGCGCAACGCGACTTCGTCGGTGTCGAAGTAGCGGGAGCTGTCGACGGTGACGCTCGGGCTCATGTCGCGGGCGATCGCGACCATGCTCATGTCGGCGAGTGCCGCCTTGCCGGTGGGCATCTGGGCGGTGACCGTCACCGGCACGCCGAAGAGCACCTCTTGACCCGTCTGGGTGAGATCAGGCTGCAGGATGTAGCGGCCGTCAGCGTCCTTGACCTTGCGGATGGACAGGTAGTCGGCGGGGCTGAGGAACCAGCGGTTGGGCTTGACCTCGTTGGCTCGGGCGATGCCGATGCCGTCGAGGAGGCTGTCGGGTTCGTCGGCGTCGAGGGTGCCGGTGGCCACGCCGGTCTGGTTGAGCAGACCGCGGATGGTGTTCGATGAGCCGGTGCCGGTGAACAGGGCGACGTCGAGGGCCTTGGCGGTGTCAGTTACCAAGCGCTGCTTGAGGATTGCGTCGAGCGCCTGAGCCGACGAGCGCAGCACCTCGGACGTGACACGGCTGATGACCTTCAGGCTCTTCAGCGTCGAGGGCAGCATCGAGACCTCATCGAGGCCGACCGAGCTTTCGGGGATGGTGCCGCCTTCAGCGACGAATCCGACGGTGAGGCCGGAGGCGATACGCGGGATGCGGATCGGGCCGTTGGTGTCGATGACCTTCGGGCCGGAGGCGAGGAACACGGACTCGCTCTCGAGGGGCTGGACGAGTAGCTGCTGAATCTGGGTCTGTTGCAGCGTGGACAGGGTTGCGGTGGTCTGGGTGGCCATATGGGGCTCCTACGTGAGTGTGGGGATTCACGTCGAGCGCCCGGCTCGCAACGTCTCTAGGCAGGCATCTGGCCTGCACCCCATGATGACAGGATGCAGGCCAGATGACAACGGTTGTCGTTTACTTGCTCTTGACGCCGTTCAGCTGCACGCTGAACAGCTCTTCGGCTACGGCAAGCGTGGCGTAGACCTGCGCCATGCGTAGTAGGCGATCCGCGTCGGCAGCGTCTTTGGGATTCGCCGCGAGTGCGAGGAGTCGTTCGGCGGTCTTGCCATGGCCGTTGGTTCCGGACAGCATCAGTCCTCCTGGATCAGGCTCGGCCTTGCATGATGCCGAGCAGGTCGACACCGGTGGTGGTGCCGGACTCACCTTGCCCCACGGCGCCGACAACTCGGCGTGCCTTCAGATGTGGCTTGGCCGAAAGCAACTGATCGATGGACACGGCCAGCTTGTCCGGGTCGTCGAGGTGCTCGGGATCGAATGGCATGTCGGTGGGGTCGGCGAGCTTGCCGGTGGCGCGGACGAGTTCGGTGTGCAGCCGCTTGGCGAGGTCGTCGGCGGCCTTGGCGCGGGTGCGGTAGTCGGCGTTCTCCTTGCGGAGGTCTTCGACGTAGGCCCGCGGGAAGACGTCAGGCTCAGGCTCCGGCGTCGGCTCGTTCTCGGTTGGCTCGTCGGGTTGCTGCGCCTCGTTGGGCTGCGGCTGATCGTCGGGCTGCGGCGTCGGGGGTGTCGTTGGCTCGTCGGGTTGCTGCTGCTCGTTTGGCTGCTGCGGATCGTTGGGCATCTGCGTTCTCCTTCTCGGTGGGGGTGGCTGGCTGCTGGGTGCAGGCACAGCCGGTGTGGTGCCACATGGGGGTGTCGATGGGCAGGACAGTGCCGGCCAGGTTCTGGCAGGCCGGACAGGCGCCGGAGTTCGGTACGCGCTTCCAGAACTGCACCTCGTGACGACGCAGGCCCGACGCATACGATTCGCGGGCTGTTTCCAGCGTGCGACCACGGGCGGCGGTGTCGAGTTTCCTGCGCGGGTCAGGGTCGTCGAGTGCGTCTCGAATCAGGTTGTGCAGCAACCCATCCGGCGGGTTCGGTGCCGGGACGCCGACGGGTAGGGCCACTGTGCGCAGTTGCGCGGTCAGTACTGCAGCGACGCCGACGTCGGCCAGGGTGGCGGCGCGGTGATCGTTGACGGTCAGCGCGGTGATGGCCAGCTCGACGAACATCTCCTCGGTGAGCTCACCGGCCAGGAAACGGTCGTAGAGCGCCTGCACCGACTCGCTGGTCGACTGTGCCAGCGCGGTCACCCGGTCGGCGTAGGCGTTCACGGCAGCAGGCTCGTGACGTCGGCGCCGGCGGAGTCCATCGCCTCGAGCCGGGTGGCGGTGCGAATCTCGACGATGTCGGAGTCGCTGTAGCCCAACCGCTTGAGCGCGTAGGTGGCCGGCAGGAGACCGGCCTGATGCAGCTTGACCACCGCGTCGGCCTCCTGGGCGATCGAGCGGGTCGACGGGTCGGCCCACTGCACCGACGCCTGCACCTCAGCCGGATCGACACCGTCACGAACCGCGACGATCAGCCGCGCCACCTGCTCCCAGGCGCGACCGAACAGCGCCTGCTTGGCCTCGGCGCGGGCGGTGAGCGCGGCCTCAGCGGCGCGCATGGCGTCAGCGCTCGCCGGGTTCGCCGAGGTGATGCCGACATAATGGGCGGGCAGCGCCGACACGGCCATGATCTGCTCGAGCAGCACCTTGACACTGGATTCGTAGGCCGCGATGCTGGCGGCCTCGAGCTGACCGAACTTGGCCTGCACCTCCTCAGCGATCATCATGCGGTTGTTCTCGGGATACGGGTTCTTCTCCTCCACGACCGGGTCGCCGTCCTCGTCGAGCACCGGGTTGCCCTCGTCGTCGAGGACGGGTTCCTCGATGAGCTCGACGCCGGTGGCCCAGCGGCGCGGCCGGGCGTAGAACTCGGAGCCGACCAGCATGTCGGCCAACGTCTTGTTGAGCGCGTCGACCAACGGAATCAGATCGGCGATCTCAGACACCGGGTCGCCGAGGATGCGGTCAGTGTTGGCCAGCCGCACCACCGGCACCACGCCGAGCGGATTGTCGAGCACCTCGACCGTCTCGAATCCCGCGGTGGTTGCGCCGGTGTTGTTGGCCCGCAGCCGGGTGATCTTGTCGGCCTCGAAAATCGTTGCCTCGGTTGTGGTGTCAGTGGTCCACCGTTTGCAGGCGGCGACGATCTGGCGGGTGCCGGGATCGACCTTGACCGACATCTGATGCGCCGACTCGATGGATACCTGCGGGCGGCCCTGGGCGTCGGCCCACACCACGACGTAGTTGGCGCCGAGTAACAGCGCTTCGCGGTGGGCGACCGGGGCGAGCTGGTCGAGGTCGTTGCGCAGCCAATCGCCCCACACGTCGGCGCCGGTGAATCCGGTGACGCGCAAACGTTCGGCGATCGACGTCACCGACAGGCGGCACAGATTCGAGGCGATGCGGCCGAACCTGTCGCCCAACGCTTTCCGCGCTTCGGGGGCCAGGAACGCCAGCGGTTGTTCGCCGACGTAGTAGCGGTCCAGGACCGCGTAGCGGGCGGCAGGGGCGTCGATGCGTTGCAGCAGAGTGGTGTGCAGGGCGTTGGTCATGTGAAGCTCCTTGTTCGTTTCTTCTTCTTCGATGCGCGCCAGGTGGCACGCGAGTGCGCCATGACCGCGCACGCGGCCAGGTCGATCTTTCGGGCCTTCGCCGACCGCGACGCCTTGGAGAGGCGGATGCCGCGGGCGTCCTCGGTGATGACCGCCGCGCCGATGTGCTCGGCCAGGGTGCGGTCGCCGGAGTGGCTCAGGCGGCCGTTGAGACACGCGTTGTAGAGGTCGCCGGTCGCCGCGGTCAGCCGGGCCGGGGAATGCGGGAACTCGACCACCGGCAGCCGCTCAGCCTCGAGGGCTTGTAGGGTGCGCGTCCAGCGGAACGGGTCGGCGATGATCTCCACCACCTGCCAGTACCGGCACGCCTTGCGTATCTCGTCCTCGACCTCGGCGATGGGCACCCGCCAGGTGGTGTCATCGCGGTCGGGGCGCTGCCACACCTTCACCTTGTCCATGTGCGGCTCAGTCGACACCGTCGCCACCAGCAGGGCGGTGGTGTCGTCGGAGAACGACCCGTCGAGGGCGAGGACCACCCGCGCACCCTTGGGCACCGGATGCCCGGTCGACAGGTCTCCCCACACCCCAGGAGGCAGGAACGCGCCGTCGGTATCAGAGGCGAACTGACACAGGCGTGCTCGCCGAAACGTCGCCTCCCGCGTCTTGGGCGGCAGCAACGCGGTCAGCGCGTCGCGGTGCAGGAAATCATCGAGTGCCGGGTTGGCCAGCTCCCAGCAGTGTTCGCAGTCGACGGGGTGGTCCTCGAATCCGGCGGCCGAGTGTTCCCGCCACACCAGGCTCGTGTCCTCGGGATGCTCGTCGGCGTAGTTGCGCAGATCGGCGAGCACCTGATCGTTGGGGTCCGGTCCGGGTGTGCCGATACAGACCAGCGTCGAGCGCTCCCGCTTGCCCTGCGCCAGCGTCAGAACCTCGTAAGAGTCCCTGTTCGCCACACCGGCCTCGTCGAGGATGGCCAGCGTGTAGTCCAGACCCTCGAGGCGCTTCGGTTCGGCAGGCAGGCAATGGAAGTAGGAATCGGTGGTCGGGTTGTACAGCCGCTCCTTGAACACCTGCACCCGGCCGGCGAGGTCGGCGTCGAGCTCCACCATGCGCCGGGCGATGCCGAACACGATGCCGGCCTGACGCTCATCCACCGCGACCACACAGACCACCGCGCCCTCACCGTCGGTGAAGAACCGATACAGCCCGTAGGCGGCCACCAGCGTGCTCTTACCCTGACCACGCGGCAGCATCCAGCCCGCGGTGCGCGGCGTCGGCGTGGCGTCCTCCACCGACCCGATCAGGTCCCGCTGCCAGTCCCGCAGGCGCAACGCTTTGAGCGCATTCGTGCCCTTCGGGACCTTGATGAACCGCTCACAGAACTTCGCAAAGCGTGCCGATCCGGTGACCCTCGGCGCCCACGGCAGCGGAGTCGGGTCTACCGCGGCCTTCGGCCCGGCCTTCACGCGGCATCACCGCCCGACGGGTACCCCCCGGGGGTGTGTGATGGCCTTCGCGGCTCCCCCCGTCCGCCTCCGCGCCCCCCTCGCAGGGGCTGCCCCCCAGGGCGTGCGCGGCCCTTGCGGGCGTTGCAGCGGCGACACAGCACGTCGACGTCCTGCAGGCGGACCGGTTTGCCGGCGGCGTGGCGGCGCCAGGCTTCCTCGGAGTGGTCGCAGGTGAGGTCCTCGCGGGCTCCGCAGGCCGAGCAGAACGGTTGCAGGCGTCGGGCTTGGCGGCTGAGCTTGTCCCAGGCCGACGTGTAGCCGACGCTCCGCGATGGTCGGACCTCCGGCGGGCGGTTGGCGCTGCGGTGCTCGCTCGCGCAGTCGTAGCAGCGGGTGGACTCTGCGGGCTCACCACAGCCCATGCAGGGCATCACTGGGCGCCGTCCTCGCCGTCGAGGGTCACCATGACGCGGAACCACGCCGGGAGCTCCACCGGAACCTTGTTGTAGCGGCGGCAGTCGTCGGCGAAGGCGATGGTGATTGAGCAGCCTGCGAGCCACATGTCGATGCGTTCGACGTCGGTGAGGCTCTTGAGGTAGGCGAATGCGTCTCGTCGTCGGCCTTCGGCGACGAGGGCACACAGAGACAGGTAGTGGTTGATGCTCTCGCGGTGGTCGAGGTCGTTGAGGTTGGCGGGCTCAGTCATCGGTCCAGTCCTTCGTGGTGTCGTAGTAGTGGGTAAGGAGGGCGTCGAGGTAGACGCGCTGGCGCTCGGACAGCCGGCCTTTGCGGGAGTGCTTCTCGAGCAGCTCGAGGCGGTTGGCCAGGGTGATGTGGTGGTGGGGCGGGCGTGGCCTGGTCATGCGCTGCCCCTCTCGCAGCGCTGGGCGTACTCCGACTCCGACTCGGTGATGTGGTCGAGGCGGTCGCGGGTCTCGGGCTCGAGGTCGTCTCGCTCGTCGCGGACGTAGATGACTGCGGTGAGGCCGTAGGGCAGCGCTCGGGTCTCGATCACGATGCACACCCCGCGTGGTGTCCGAGCTCGATGTCGGACTCGAAAGTCATCGGGAACTGACACTCAGAGCAGGTGCAAATCCCGGTCCCGGCTGACCTGTCCCCACCTAGGGGTGGGGACATGGGCGGACAGGTCGCCTGGAGGACGTCGCCCACCCTGTCCCCAACCTGTCCGGGACAGGTCTGATCTGCGGTTTCTCTCTGACCTGTCCCCGTCGTGGGGACAGCCGCTGGTGAGGTCACCTGTCCCGGCGGTCGGGGACAGGTATTTTCGGCCTGTTCTCGGCGCCGGTTGATCGCTTCGGCGAGCACTTCGTTGCGGCACTTCTTGGTGTAGCGCCGGCGTACTCGATCGCGTCCCCAGTCGACCGGAATCTCGAGCCGGTCGAGGTCGGCGATGACCGCGAGCACCGGGTCGCTGGGCTCGACGTTGAGGAGGCCGTAGTCGGCGGTCAGAGAGTGGCGTAGCGGGTTGCGCTGACGGGTGATCTCGATGTGCTGGGGGTGGTCGCCGGATCGCTGGCGTTCGCACCGCAGGGAGTAGGTCTCTCCGGCGAGCTTCTCAACGAGGAGCCAGACGCAATCGACGTCGTCGTTCTTCGCTGACGATCCGCGTTGCCCCTTGGTCGCGTCCTTGCCTAGATGATCGAGGCGGAGCACAGCCACACCGGTGCGCTTGAGCGCGAGCAGCGAATGACGGTAGAACGCTTGGTAGGTCGCCGAGTCGTTCTCGTCGCCGTTGACGAACCGGCTCACGGTGTCGAGGACAACCAAGTCGGGTTTGTGGGTGTCGACGAGTGCGAACAGTTGTTGACCGCCGGCGGGGGTGTCGAGCGGTGCGAGGTTGGGATAGAGCCGATAGCTGAGCCGGCCGACGAGGTCCTCGGCGGTCGCTCCCATCGCCAGGACGCGCGAACGTAGGTCTTGTTCGGTCTGCTCGTTGTCGAGGTAGAGGACTTTCACTCGATGCTGGATCAGCAGATCGAGCATCAGCAACGACTTTCCGGCTTTCGCACTGGCGGCGAGGGCGTAGCTGCGGCCCTTTGCGATGACGTCGGGGATCAGCCAGTCGACGGGTTCGGCTTCGCCGTCGAGTAGCGCCGTCCAGTCGATGATGTGACCGAACGGGTCGGCGTCGTTCGGTTCTTCGATGGGCACCAGCTCGTCGACGGTGTGCCCGTTCTGGATGTGGTCGGTGAAGTCTTTGCCCTCAGCGGCACGGACAATCGACACCGATGCCGCGACGTTCTCGAGCAGGTCAGCGACGCGGTGGGCGTGCGCGATGCCGGCTTCGTCGTTGTCGGCGACGATCACGGCGGGGCGGCCTTTGAGTGGTGACCAGTCGTAGCGTTCGGGTGGGGTTGCTGCCCCTTGGCGTGGCGACACCGCGGCCACACCGTCGAGGTAGGCGGCGGTGTTGGCGTCCTTCTCGCCCTCGACGACAAGGACCTGTATCGACGTGTCCTCAGGTAGCTTCTCCACACGAAAGAGGCTGCGGTCGGCCATGTTTCCGGATTGGGAGAACTGTTTGCCGGGTCGGCGGTGCGCAACGGCGCCGCCCGCGTACTGGTAGGTGGCGTGCTCGTCGAACAGGTCGCGCACGGAGAGGCCCAGTTCGGTCAGGACGTCGGTGTCGTCGCAACCGGCGAAGCAATGCAGGACTACGCGGTCACCGGTGTGACCGACCTGGACGTGGAGCGAGGGGTTGCGGTCCTCGTGTGCGGGGCATTGCGCCATGGCATCGTCGCGGCCGCGGTCCTCGACCCTGCTGCCGTTGGCTCGAAGAGCGTCGATGACACGCTCGTATGCGCTGCTCATGCGCCACCACCGCAGGTAGAATCAGAGCTGTCGGCTTGCTTGGTGGCGACTGACTTGGAGAGGTCCTCGTGTGGCGCGGGGGCCTCTTCGCCGTTCGGGGGCCTCAAGCTGCACCGCCGAATGGCTGCATGGACTGGTCAATCTCGTTGAGGTCCAGCCGGATCAGGCGGCCGCCGTTGCGGTAGCCGGTGAGTCGACCGTCGGCGATCATCTGCCGGATCGTGCGGTCGGTGACGCCGAGGTACTCGGCGGATTCCTTGATGGACGCGTAACGGCGTCGAGAGGTGTGGGCGGGCATCGTCGGGCTCCTGATAGATCGCGTCATGGAACGACGCGTTCAAGATCCCGACGGCTCACCTTGGAGAGGTGCCCGAAGCTGTTGTTTTGACGCTTCTGCGGTTACGTTATCAGATTCCGCATGCTGCCTCGCTGATACACGACAAGCTTTATCCCTCAATGAGTTTCGACAGGGCTTCGGCGATTGCTTTGTCGCGGCCCTGGGCGGCGTGCTGGTAGCGCATGGCGGCGGCCACCGTGGAGTGTCCAAGTCTGGCTTGCAGATCGGCGAGCGTGGCGCCGCTGACAGCGGCCAGCACGGCGCCGGTGTGGCGCAGATCGTGGAACCGGAGATCGGGTCGGCCGGCCTCCTGGCGGGCGGGGTAGTAGTACCGGTACAGCGACGTCGGGGACAGGTATCCGCCACCAGGCGCCGGGAACAGTAGTGAGTCCTGGCGGCGCTCGGTGTGCTTGTCGAGGTGCTCGACGATCGCCGGGAGTACGTGCGGCGGAATGTGAACGACGCGGATGCCGGCGTCCGACTTCGGGGTCGTCACGATGTAGCGACCGGTGTCGCCTTCGCGGACCGCGGCCCGGCTGATCGACACAACTCCCTCGGCGACGTCGATGTCGCTGCGCCGCAACTCGATCAGCTCGCCGAACCGCATTGCACACCACCCGGCGAGGAGGACTGAGGCGCGCAGGTGGTCGGGCATTGCGTCGGCGATCGCGGTCAGCTCGGGCACCGTGGCGGGTTTGGTGCGTGAGCGTCGCTGTGCCGACCCTGCGCCTTCGACCCGGCATGGGTTGGCGTCGATCAGGTCGGCGTTGACCGCCGAGGTCATGATCGTGCGCAGCAGACTGTAGGCGTGCGCCCGCATGGTGTCCTTGCCGGGCAGGAGTTTCGCGTGCCACTGGCGGACTGCGGCCGGGGTGATCTGGTCGAGGCGCTGCTCGCCGAACGCGGGGATCAGGTGCAGCTTGAGGAGCTCGGCGTAATGATCGCGGGTACGGGTCTTGAGGGGGCGGCCGCGGACGGTTCGCGTTGCCAACCATTCCTCGGCGTACGGTCCGAACGTGGGGGCGACGTCGCGGTCGGCGGTGGCGGGGTTCCACAGGTTGCGGTCGATCTCGCGGCGGCGGTCCGACAGCCACGCCTCGGCGTCGATCTTGGCGGCGAACGTCTGCGGGGCCTTGTGCTCGGCACCGTCGGGGCCGGTGTAGCGGGCCTGGTATCGGCCGGAGGGGAGACGTCGGATGTTGCCGAATCCTCGTTTACTGGCCACTGCCATCTGTCCTCTCGCGTGCCAGATACGTGCCAGATCAACCTATCAGAGCTTCCGCTTGCTTCCGTCTACTTCCGCGGTTACTGTGTGCAGTACCCGCAGGCAGAGGCTTGATTCTGCAGGTGGGTCACCATAACCGAAGAACACCCGGTTTACTGGTTCGAGTCCAGTTGGGGGAGCAGAACGAGAAGCCCGCCCCTGCGCACGCAGGCGGCGGGCTTTTTCGTCGGCGTTCGTAAACCCACCCTTTTTCGGCTTTTCCACCCCTCGTCGCCTGGAGGGTTTGCCGAAAAGTGGTGGGTTTACGGACGGTCAGGTCTCGTCTGTGACTTTCCGTCTATCAACACCGGATTCGTCCGACAAATAGTCCCTACGCGTCGGCGCGGCGGACACGCTGCTCAACGGCGTCTGCGATGTCGGTCACCAATTGCTCGTGCTTCACGTCGTCCGATTGTGGACGCAAGCCGACTGCGTACGTGAGTGCGAGGATGAGGACTGCGGTGACTGAGGTTGCGGTGGTGATCCCAGCGCTCTCGGTCGAGAAGTCTGCGACGATCGCGGTGAACCACGCCGCGGCTGCGAGTACCCAGCCAACCGATCTGGCGATCTCCGTAGCCCAGCGAGGACGCAGTTTTGCTGCTCCTAATGCCCCAGCTGCGAGTACACCCGACATGGAGACGAGGCCGGTGGGATCGATGCGTTCGGCTCGAGGTCCGAGACCGTGCTGCCATATCAGCGAACCAATGAACGCCATTATCATTGCAGTCACGAACCACATACTTGCGCGGCCGGTTATCGACATGTCTCGTTCCCCCGAGTGGATTACTGCATGTCACCTCTACCTGAGGACTACGACAAGTTCGGGGCGTAGCAGGTCGTGACGATATTGATCGCGGTTCTTGGGTGGTTATTTGGACGGGTCAGGCCGTCCCGCGCCGCGCGTCGTAGTCCGCCTGCGCCTCACGCACAGTGGGCATGCTGTCCTGCACGAGATCGATGAGACCTTGCAGCCGATCCGCCACCTGCCGGCCGAGTGGAGTGAGGTGGTACTCGACCTTCGGTGGGATCGCCTCGAGGACGGTACGCACGATCATGCCGTCGCGCTCGAGGTTTTGAAGCGTCTGCGACAGCATCCGTTCGCTCACACCGTCGACGCGGCGTCGTAGGGCACTGAACCGATAGTTGCTCTCGCCCAACGCGATCAGGACCAGACTGCCCCAGCGGCCGGTGACCGTCTGCAGCGTCGACCTCGACGAGCAGTCGCGCGCGAAGACGTCCGCTTCGAGGGACTGGTCGTCGTGATCGGGCATGGCCTCAGGTTAGCGAAGGTCACACCGATACGCTAACCAACCGTATTGCACTTACGAAAAGTAAGTGGGTACTGTCTCGGGGACAGACCATGACGACGAGGGAGAAACAACGATGACGATTGCAGTGACAGGTGCAACGGGACAGCTCGGTGGGCTGGTGATCGGCGAGTTGCTCGCACGGGGAGTCCCGGCCGCGGGCATCGTGACGATCGTGCGGGACGAGGCGAAGGCCACCGACCTGGCGTCGAAGGGTGTTCAGATCCGAATCGCCTCCTACGAGGATCCCGACGCGCTGCGACGCGCGCTCGACGGCGTCGACAAGCTGCTCCTGATCTCGGGCTCGGAGGTCGGACGCCGAGTTCCGCAGCACACCAACGTCATCGAGGCTGCGGAAGCTGCCGGCGTGAAGCTCATCGCATACACTAGCCTCCTCAATGCTGCGACGAGCGGACTCGGGTTGGCGCCCGAGCATGTCGCCACCGAGAAGCGGCTCGGCGAGTCGTCGATCCCGGCGGTGTTCCTCCGCAACGGCTGGTACTGGGAGAACTACCTGCAGGCCATCGGCCAGGCGGCCTCGTCCGGTGCGCTGTTCGGTGCAGCAGGCGACGGCAAGGTCGCCGGTGCGGCGCGTGCCGACTATGCGGCCGCCGCTGCTGCGGTCCTCACCTCCGACGCCGACCAGGGCGGCAAGACCTACGAACTCGGCGGCGACGAACGACTCACCTACGCCGACCTCGCGAAGATCATCGGCGAGGTCGCCGGCAAGACCGTCGAGTACCGCGACCTGCCGGAGGCCGACTACGCGAAGATCCTCGCCGACAACGGCGTTCCGGAGCAGTTCGCCGCCGTGCTGGCGGGCTCCGACGCCGGCATCGCCCGCGGAGAGCTCGACACCACCTCCGGCGACCTTCAGGCGCTGATCGGCCGGTCGTCGACGCCGGTCGCCGAGATCGTCAAGGCCGCCATCGCCTGAACTGCGCCCATCGATGAGTTTCGCTGCGGTGCCGAGTCTGTCCTGATTGGATTGCCCGACGACGACAGGAGCGGAAGACCATGCCGCAGCTACTCAGAGTGCAGAACTTCTCGGTCTCGCAGGACGGGATCGGTGCCGGTGAGAACCAGACCTTCGAGCGGCCCTTCGGCGACACCGTCGAACCCTGGGAGTTGATGTCCTGGGCAGGGGCCACCGCGAGCTGGCCCAACCGCACCGATCCCGGCGGCACCCGCGGCATCGACGACTACTTCACCCGCGACTTCACCCACAACATCGGTGCGGAGATCATGGGCCGCAACAAGTTCGGCCACCAGCGAGGTCCGTGGACCGACCACGAATGGCAGGGATGGTGGGGCGACGAGCCGCCGTTCCGCACCCCGGTCTTCGTCCTCACCCACCACCTCCGGCCGTCGTTCACGTTGGGTGAGACCACATTCCACTTCCTCGACGCCACGCCGGCCGAAGCGGCGGAGAAGGCAAAGGCCGCCGCCGACGGCAAGGACGTCCGGATCGGCGGCGGAGTCAGCACCGTCCGGGAGTTCCTCGACGCCGATCTCATCGACACGCTGCACATCGCGGTCGCACCCGTCACCTACGGAAAAGGTCTGCGGCTGTGGAACTCGCCCGCCGAGTTGGAGGACCGTTTCGAGCACGAAGTGGTCCCGAGTCCCAGCGGGGTCACCCACCACTTGTTCTGGCGGAAGTAGTTTTTCGCCAACCCCCGGAATGTGTGCGTCGACCGGCGTAGTTGTAGGGGTCATGACGGAACTCGCCGACAAGGCCAAGACCCTGCTCGAACTCCACAAGCCCGGAGACCCGGTGATCCTGCCGACGGTGTGGGACGCGTGGTCGGCGAATCTGGCGGTCTCCGCCGGATTCACCGCACTCACCGTCGGCAGTCATCCGGTGTCGGACTCCATCGGCAAACCCGACAACGAGGGCATCACCTTCGGAGAACTGACCACGCGGATCAAACAGATCACCGCCGCGGTCGACGTCCCGATCTCCGTCGACATCGAATCCGGCTACGGCGAAGACCCCAAGACGCTGATCGACGGCCTCATCGACGCCGGTGCCGTAGGTCTCAACATCGAAGACACCGTGCACAGCGAAGGCGGGCGACTCCGCGAGGCGCAGGAACACGCCGATTTCGTGGCTGCCCTGCGTGCCGCGTCGGACGCCACCGATGTCCACGTCGTCGTCAACGCCCGTACCGACCTGTTCCTCAAGCAGGTCGGCGACGAATCCGACCGCGTCGACCGCGCCATCGCACGGATGAAGCTCTGTGTGGAGGCCGGTGCCGACGTGCTCTATCCCGTCGGCTTCCACGACGACGCCACCCAGAAGCGGCTCACCGACGAACTCCCGCTCCCGGTCAACGCCATCGGGCACCCGACCAAGAACAACAAGGCGGCACTCGCCGCCCTCGGCGTCGGACGCGTGAGCTTCGGCCCGCTGTTCCAGATGGTGCTCGCCGAACGCGCCGCCGAGGTTCTCGCTCCCTGGAAGTAGGGACGTCGTCGCGGCTCACCGTCCCGCCGTCAGTAGACGTCGCGAATCGTGACGGTCGACGCCACGTTCCGCTACTTCTGCGGTCCGGTGCCACGCGAATCGGGCACGAACTGTCGGAGGCCGGGTTTACCGTCGGGACATGGCACTCACCAAGAGCGAAAGAGAAGCGTTTCTGGCAGAACCACACGTCGCGGCGTTGTCCGTCGAGGCAGAGCCCGGGCGGGCACCACTGGCGGTGCCGATCTGGTACCAGTACGAGCCCGGCGGCCGACCATGGCTGCTCACCGGCACGGAGTCGCGGAAGCTGAACCTCATCCGGGCCGCGGGACGGTTCACCCTCATGGTCGACGAGGTGTCGCCGCGACTCATGTACGTCTCGGTGTCGGGCAATGCCGTGGACATGGTCGCCGGAACCCGAGACGACCTGCGCGAGATGGCATCTCGTTACCTCCCGCCCCAGGCCGTCGAACCGTACATCGAGATGGCCGAGAAGGAGCACGGCCCGCAGACCAAGGTGTACCTCGACCCCCAGCAGTGGGTGTCGCTGGACCTCGGCGGCCTCTGACATCCGCGGCGGTATGACGCCGGACACAATGCCCGAGGCGGCATCGCTACATTGAACCCATGCCGAAGCCTCGTCAGACCTCCGACGCCCCCGACGCCACCTCGGTGACGCCCGACGTCGAAGACGGCGTGACCCCGCTCGACGGCGACGAATTCCTGCAGGCCAACCGCACGAACCGGGAGAAGTACCGGGCCGAGGCGGAGGCCAAGGCGGCGAAAGCGGCCCGCAAGGCGGCCCGTCGCGGGGAAGTGGATGATGGCGACGCCGTGACGAGCGACGCCACGCCCGGCGACACGACCGACTCGGACGAGACGGTCGCGGCGGAGTCCGAGGACCGCACACCGCGCAAGCTCGACCCGTCCGCGGCGTCGGGCAAGAGCAACCGCGGGACCGGTTGGGCGACGAGTCTCGGTAAGAAGACCTGGGCGGTCGTCGTGCTGGTTGCGGTCGTTGTGGTCCTCGCGGTGTCGACCGCGGTCCTGGCCGTTGCCTACATCGACGCCGACCATCGGGCCGACGCGGCGGCAGGCGCGATCGACACGACGATCCTCGACACCGCACGCAAGTACGCCGCCGAGATCACCACCTACGATTCGAGCGACTACTCCGACCTCGACCGCCGAATCCGCGAGATCTCGACTCCCGCGTTCACCCAGATGTACATCGAGTCCTCCCAGGACGCCCGAAAAGGCTCCACCGAGGCAGAGGCTGTGTCGACCGCAAAGGCCGACAACGCCGGCATCATGTCGCTCGACGACGGGAAGGCCGTCGTGCTGGTGACACTCGACCAGACCATCAAGTCGCCGCAGACCGCACAGGAATTCCCCGAGGGGTTCCCGTACCAGACGCGCGTCAAGGTGACCCTGGTGCAGCAGGACGGCCGCTGGCTGATGGACGATTTCGCAGTGCTGTAGGGCTGATTTCGGATGACGTCCGGTGCTTGCGGGCGAGGTCGGCTCACCAGGCCTTCGTGGCTCGTCGCTTGCGCTCCTCGCACCTCAGGCAGCAGGGGGTGCGTCGCTTGCGCTCATCGCCTACTCAATCAGCGAGGGGCGACTACTTCTGCCGGCCGAGTAGGTCCGAGGCGCCAGCCGAGGACCGTATCGAGGTCAGCTGTTCGCGCCCAACAGGATTCGTATCGACAGTGCCTCGATGCGTTCGGGGGAGGGTTGTGGCCGTAGTCGGGACAGGTCGGTGACGACGTTCAGTGCAGCGTGAACGAGGAACCGTGCGTGAGTGATCGGCAAGTTCGCTCGTTCGCGGCTCATCCAGGTCGCCCATTCCTCGACGGTGATGCGTTGCTGATTGCGCAACGCGTCCCGGGCCTCGGGCGTCGCGTGTCCGATCTCGGTTTCGTAGACGCTGATCAGATCGGTTGAGCTGCAAGTCAATCGGACGTATCGGCGCACCATGCCGGCGAGTGCCTCGTGCGGCGTCGTCGCATCGGCCAGGGCGTCGGAGATGGCGGTCGTGACGCGGTCGGTCGCCCGCCAGAACGCGGCCTCGAGGATCGCGACCTTGCTCGGGAAGTGGCGGTACACGCCAGACGCCGGAAGGTCCGCGGCATGGGCGATGTCCTCGATGGTCACATCACGGAAGCCGCGTGCGGCGAACAGGTTGATCGCCTCGGTCAGGATGATCTCGCGCTTCGCCGCCGGTGCGAGGCCGTGAACGGCGGGAGCGGGAGTTTCCACCGGATCGGGGAGGTCGACGTCGACCAGGTCGAGGGCGGCTTCGGAGACGAGGGCGGTGACCTCACGCGCCGGGAGGGAGGAGCGGTGGGTTGTCGGGCTGGCCGCGACGCTGGTCATCGCGGCGACGATCAGATTGGCATCGGCGAGGTCGGGGCGCAGGCGTCGCGCCGCCGCACGGACGCGCCGGTGCTGGTGCACGACGACATCGCGGACGATGTCCCGGTCGGCCGGCTCGAGGTACCGGGACTCCCAGCGGTAGAGACCGCCCGTTCTGCGATTCTCGAACGAGGCTGCGGTGATCGCCACGAGCAGGTCGCGCAGTTCGTCGTCGCCGTCGGTGTCCACGGCGTCGAGCGCCGACCGGAGCGACCGTGCGAGGACTGCGGTGGTCTCGGCGAACAGTGCGTACTTGTTGGGGAAGTGCCGGTAGAGGGCGGGTGCGGAGATCCCGACCGCATCGGCGATGTCGTCGAGGCGAACCGCGTGGTAGCCGCCGTCGCTGAACGCCTTCGCTGCAGCGTCGACGATGAGTCGCCTGCGGTCGGCCGGACGGCGTCGTCGGATGCCCGGCGCATCGGTCTGAGACGTGTCGGAGGTCGACGTCCCCGGGCGCACGGTCATGGCGACAGACTCTAGCCGGATACGACGTTCACGCGACATCTTCGGAGCTATTCGCTGAAAAGCCCAGCAAGAAGTCTTGAGTGACAAGTATAAGTTAACCAAGATTCTCGTGATCTGCGTCGCACTGTGGTAGTACTCTAGGCGATGGCACAGATCCGAGAATCTGTGTCTATCTGTCCGGTCACGAGTGGGGAGTGCAGTGAGCGACGAGACCAGCCAGGCAATCGTGACCTCGGTCGATGACCGAGGGGTCGCGCGGCTGACCATTTCCCGCCCGGAGAAGATGAACGCTCTCGACACCGAGGCGAACTACGGCATCAAGGCTGCGATGGAGGAATGGTCGAAGAACGGCGACGTCCGCGTCATCGTTCTCGACGGCGCCGGCGGGAGCTTCAGCGCCGGTGCCGACGTGGTCTCCATCAACTCGCAGTCGACCGCCGGCGGGGCGTCTGGGCTCGACCCCGACCAGGCCCGCGGGATCATCTCGGCCGGTTCGGAACTTGCGCGCGCGGTGCGCTCGTCGCAGGTTCCGGTCATCGCATCCGTCGACGGGCCGGCCGCCGGCATCGGTGCCTCGCTGGCCCTCGCCGCCGACCTCATCTACACGACGAAGCGGTCGTACTTCCTCCTCGCCTTCATCAACATCGGCCTGATGCCCGACGGCGGCGCGTCGATGTTGTTCACCTCCGCGGTGGGTCGGGTCCGCGCCAACGAACTCGCTCTCCTCGGCGAGAAGCTGCGCGCCCCCGAGGCTCTCGCAGCGGGACTGGTCAACGGCGTCTACGACGACCGGCCCGCACTCGACGAAGCCGTCGACAAGGTCGCCGCGAAGCTGGCCGGCAAGAGCCGTTCCGCACTGCGCCTGACGAAGTCGGCGCTCGACGCCCACACCATGTCGGGCTTCGAGGCCGCCATCGAACGGGAGCTCGAGGGGCAGACCGAACTGCTGCAGTCGCCGGAGTTCCAAGCCGCCATCGCCGCCTTCGCCGGCAAGAAGTGAGCTCGGCGCAGACGCCGAACCCTCACCCCCGCAGACGCTTTCACGACCCACGTTCGTCACGACGACAGACAACAAGGAGACCGATCGTATGACCGCGACCGTCGACACCGTCACCGACCTCGCCATCGAACCGCTGCGTTCGCGCCGCAACCACTGGAACAACCAGATCAAGCGCCACGCCTTCATGAACCCCGATGGTCCGGCCCTGAAGTTCCAGGGCACGGTCACCACCTGGAAGGAGCTCGACGAGCGGACCCGAGCCTTCGCCGCCGCCCTGACCCGTCGCGGCGTCGAGTTCGGTGACCGCATCCTCGTGGTCCTGCTGAACCGCAGCGAGTACGTCGAAGCGGTGTTGGGCGCCAACCTCATCGGCGCCATCCCGGTGCCGGTGAACATCCGCATGAGCCCCGCCGAGATCGCCTTCCTCGTCAACGACAGCGGCGCCAAAGTCGTCGTCACCGAGACCCTGCTCGCTCCGCTCGTCGACGCCGTCGCCGCATCGACCAACGCGATCGACCACATCGTCGTCGTCGGTGGATCGGACAAGGACAACCACCTCGACTACGAGGCACTCGTCGCCGAGGACTCCTCGGACCTGCCCGAGATCGACGTCCCCGAAGAGACCGTCGCACTGATCATGTACACCTCGGGCACCACCGGAAAGCCCAAGGGCGCCATGCTCACCCACACCAACCTGCAGGCGCAGGCCGCCACCTGCATGCAGGCGCTGCACACCCGGTCCGACGACATCGGCTCGTGTGTCGCCCCGATGTTCCACATCGCCGGCCTCGGCGCGATGGCGCCGCTGTTCTACATGGGTGCGCTGTCGGTCATCCACCCGCTCGGTGCCTTCGACCCGAACGACATGCTCGACACCATCGAGAAGGAGGGCACCACCTCGATCTTCCTGGTGCCCGCCCAGTGGCAGGCGGTCTGCGCCGCCCAGCAGGCGAAGCCGCGAGACCTGAAACTGCGCGTCATCAGCTGGGGCGCCGCCCCCGCGTCGGACACCGTGCTGCGGGCGATGAACGAGACCTTCCCGGACGCGCTGAACGTCGCCGTCTTCGGTCAGACCGAGATGTCGCCGATCACCTGTGTGCTCGAGGGCAAGGACGCGCTGGACAAGATCGGCTCCATCGGCAAGGTCGTGCCCGCGGTGACCGCCCGCATCATCGACCCCGAGGGCAACGACGTGAAGCAGGGCGAGGTCGGCGAGATCGTCTACCGCGGACCCAACATGATGAAGGGCTACTGGCAGAACGAGCAGGGCACCGCCGATGCGTTCGCCGGCGGCTGGTTCCACTCGGGCGACCTCGTGCGCGAGGACGAGGACGGCTTCCTCTTCGTCGTCGACCGTGCCAAGGACATGATCATCTCCGGCGGCGAGAACATCTACTGCGCCGAAGTCGAGAACGTCCTGTTCGGCCACCCGAGCATCAGCGAGGCCGCGATCATCGGTCGCGCGCACGAGAAGTGGGGCGAGGTCCCGGTCGCGGTCGTCGTCCTCGCCGAAGGTGTCGCCGACCTGACCCTGGCCGAGCTCGAGCCGTACCTGAACGAGAACCTGGCCCGCTTCAAGCACCCCAAGGACCTGGTCATCGTCGACGAGCTGCCGCGCAACGCCGGCGGCAAGGTCGTCAAGCCGACCCTGCGTGCGAGCTACGGCTCCAAGGACGCCGGTCTGGCCGACTGACCGGTCGCGGTGTCGCGGCGCCGGATTCGGAGATCCGGCGTGTGGGCCGAGCGATGGAACACGGACTAGAACACGTTTCAATTTTGTGATTGAGTGACTACAGTCACAAGCGACGGCAACGTCGCTCGACGGACTTCCCGGGGCGAGATTGTTGCCGGGTTCGAACGGAGGAGACCAGTGAAGACAAAGGGCGCGCTGCTGCGCGAGCACAACAAGCCGTGGGCGATCGAGGAGATCGAGATCGGCGACCCCAAGGCGCACGAGATCAAGATCAAGATGGAAGCGGCGGGCATGTGCCACTCCGACCATCATTTGATGACCGGCGGCATCCCGATGGCCGGGTTCCCGATCCTGGGCGGCCACGAGGGTGCGGGCGTCGTCGCCGAGGTCGGCGAGGGTGTCACCGACTTCGAGGTCGGCGACCACGTTGTGCTGTCGTTCATCCCGTCGTGCGGCAAGTGCCCGTCGTGTCAGTCGGGCATGGCCAACCTGTGCGACTTCGGCGCCATGCTGCTGCAGGGCGAAGCGGTGTCGGACAACACCTTCCGCATCCACACCGCAGCCGGTGAGAACGTCTACCCGATGACCCTGCTGGGCACCTTCGCGCCCTACATGGTCGTCCACGAGGCGTCGGCGGTGAAGATCGACAAGGACATCCCGTTCGAGATCGCGGCCCTGTGCGGCTGCGGCATCCCCACCGGTTACGGCTCGTCGACCCGCAGCGGTGACGTCCGTCCCGGCGAGGACGTGGCGATCGTCGGCGTCGGTGGCGTCGGTACGGCAGCCCTCCAGGGTGCCGTCATCTCGGGTGCCCGCAACGTCTTCGCCATCGATCCGGTGGAGTGGAAGCGCGAGCAGGCGCTGAAGTTCGGTGCGACCGCGGCATTCGCGTCGGTCGAAGAGGCCGCCATGTCCATCGCGGAGACCACCCACGGCGGCATGTGCCAGAAGGTGGTCGTCACCGTCGGTGAGGTCCACGGCAAGGACGTCGACTCGTGGATGGGCATCACCGCCAAGGGTGGCACCTGTGTGCTGACCGGCATGGGCAACATGCTCGAAAGCGACGTGACGCTGAACCTCGCGATGCTGACGCTGCTGCAGAAGAACCTGCAGGGCTCCATCTTCGGTGGCGCCAACCCGAAGCTCGACATCCCGCAGCTGCTGTCGATGTACAAGATCGGCAAGCTCAACATCGCCGACATGATCACCCGCCAGTACCGTCTGGACCAGATCAACGAGGGCTACCAGGACATGCTGGACGGCCGCAACATCCGCGGTGTCATCCGCTACACCGAAGAAGATTGGTGAGCCCTGTGCCCACCGGCCGGCACGCGGGCACGGGTAACGTGACCCGATGTGTCGGTCCTTGAATCTCTGACGGAATGGCCCGTCGACAATGTGTCGGCGGCGATCATCACCCGCAACGGGGTCGCCGAGGAATTCGGCGACCCCGTTCGCGTCTACGAACTCGCCTCGGTCACCAAACTCCTGGTCGCCGAGGCGATTCTGGTGGCCGTCGAAGAGGGGGCCGTCGAACTCGACGATCCGGCCGGGCCACCCGGGGCGACCATCCGGCATCTTCTGGCCCACTCATCGGGACTCGCATTCGACTCGCGGGACATCGAGGCCGGGGTGGGGGAGAAGCGCATCTATTCGAGCGCGGGCTTCGAGGTCCTGGCCGAGACGGTGGAACAGGCCGCGGGTATCGGCTTCGCGGAGTACCTGGCCGACGCCGTCTGCGCGCCGCTCGGCCTGGATTCCACCGAGTTGTACGGGCCCGCCGGGCATGGGGCGCGGTCCACTGCCGCCGATTTGGCGCGTTTCGCACAGGAACTGCTCGAGCCTCGACTACTGGCACCGCAGACCCTCGCCGATGCGACATCGGTCCAGTTCCCGGGACTCGACGGCTTCGTGCCGGGTTACGGCAGGCACCGCCCCAACGATTGGGGGCTCGGGTTCGAGATCCGGGCGGAGAAGTCCCCGCATTGGACCGGGACCGGCAACTCGCCCCGTACCTTTGGGCACTTCGGCCAGGCCGGTACCTACCTGTGGGTCGACCCCGAACTGCAGGCGGCGTGCGTCGTTCTCACCGACCGTGCCTTCGGGCCATGGGCGAAACCGTTGTGGAGCGAGTTCAACGACCGGGTGGTCAGTGAACTTTCGTCACAGAAATGAACCTTTCTCGCACGAGAAACTAGCGCAACACGCGCATCATGGGGCACAATGAATCCCACGAGTGTGATATCCGAAGTCGCGAGGTGTGTTGGGGAAGACGTTCCTCGTCGACAACGGAGGTGAAAAGGTGCGCAATCTGAACCAGTTTGCGGACATGACAACAGGAGTGGTCTACATCCACTCGGCGCCGGTGGCGCTGTGCCCGCATGTGGAGTGGGCTCTGTCGTCGACCCTGAATGCGCGCGCGAACCTGAAATGGTCGGCACAGGACGCCGAACCGGGTATGCAGCGTGCGACTGTCGACTGGGCAGGGCCGGTCGGGACAGCGGCACGTCTGGTGACCGCTCTGCGTGAATGGTCGGCGCTGCGGTTCGAGGTCACCGAGAACCCGAGCGAGGGCGTCGACGGTGAGCGCTACAGCTACGTGCCGGGTCTGGGACTCTGGCGCGGATCGACCAGCGCCAACGGCGATGTCATCATCGGCGAGAACCAGCTGCGTTCGATGATCGAATCCCAGCCCGACAGTGCAGGACTCGCCGGCGAACTCGAAGCCGCGCTCGGCACCGCCTGGGACGACGCCCTCGAGCAGTACCGCATGGGCGGTGCCGGGGCCGAGGTCACCTGGCTGCAGCAGCGGGTGGGCTAGTCTTCCGGGCACTCTCCGGGGAACGAGGTGGCGTCCTCGATTATGAGGAACGCCACGCTCTTCAGGCGCGAGACGGGGTTTCGTCGAGCCGATGAGTGGGAATCCTCCTGAGGCTGCGGAAATTACAGACTTCCCAGGGAGCGCGGTGATGAGTCCCGCGAGCTCAGGGACACACGAGAAACGCCACCGGTGAGAACCGGTGGCGTTCTTCGTGTGTACGTCCGCTGATCAGAGCGGGATGTTCTTGTGGCGGCCGCGTCGGGCGGGTGCAGCAGCAAGTGCTTCGGCGATGATGCTGCGCGTGTGGGCCGGGTCGATGATCTCGTCGACGACGCCGATCGACTGGGCGCGTCCCACACCGCCGGCGATGGCCTCGTGTTCGGCGGCCAGCCGGTCGTGCAGGGCTTCGCGCTCGTCGTCGGGAGCGGCGGCGAGGGCCTTCTTGTGCAGGATGCCGACGGCGGCCTTGGCGCCCATGACGGCGACTTCGGAACCGGGCCAGGCGAACACGGCGGTGGCGCCGAGCGCACGCGAGTTCATGGCGATGTAGGCGCCGCCGTAGATCTTCCGGGTCACCAGGGTGACGCGGGGGACCGAGCATTCGGCGAAGGCGTGGAGGAGTTTGGCGCCGCGTCGGACGACACCGTTCCACTCCTGTCCGACGCCCGGCAGGTAACCGGGGACGTCGGTGAGGACGATGAGGGGGATGCCGAAGGCGTCGCACAGGCGGACGAACCGGGAGGCCTTCTCCGCACTCTCCGAGTTGAGGCAGCCGCCCATGCGCAGGGGGTTGTTGGCGATCACGCCGACACTTCGACCGGACAACCGGCCGAACCCGATGACGATGTTCGGCGCCCACTTTGCCTGCAGCTCTTCGAAACTGGAGATCTCGGTCTCGCCGTCGGCGGCGAGAGCCGTGTCGAGCAGCTTCTCGACGACCGGGTGGACGTCATAGGCGCGGCGGGCGGATTCGGGCAGCAGCGCCTTGAGATCGGTGTCGCCGGCAGCGGCCAGCTCACGGTTGAAGTGGCCCTGCCGGCTGAACGTCGAGACGAGGCGTCGCGCGCGCCACAGGGCGTCGGGTTCGGAGTCGGCCACGATGTGGCAGACGCCGGACTTCTTGCCGTGGGTGGTGGGGCCGCCGAGCGACTCCATGTCGACGTCCTCGCCGGTGACGCTGCGGACCACATCGGGTCCGGTGACGAAGACGCGACCGGCCGGAGCCATGATCACGATGTCGGTGAGGGCGGGTCCGTAGGCCGCGCCGCCGGCCGCGAAGCCGACGACCACGGAGATCTGCGGGATGTATCCGGAGGCCCGGACCATCGCTTCGAAGACCTGACCCACGGCGTGCAACGCCTCGACACCCTCGGCGAGGCGGGCGCCACCCGAGTGCCAGATGCCGATGACCGGCGCCTGCTCGGAGATGGCGGTGTCGATGGCGTTGACGATGTGAGCACACCCGACGACACCCATGGCACCACCCATGACGGTGCCATCGGTGCAGTAGGAGACCGTGCGAACGCCGTTGACCAGGCCGACAGCGGCCTGGACACCGGACTTGTCGCGAGGATGCAGCAACGACATGGTGCCTTCGTCGAAGAAGTTCGTCAGCCGCAACAGCGGGTCGCGGGGATCGGCGGCTTCTTCGTGGCCGGCCATGGGGGCCAAGGTCGTCATCGCAGTCTCCTCCAAGGGTGTCGGGGCGTGGTTCGTCTCAGGCACTACCGAGATCGGCGGGGCCGATGTTCAGTAGCGACCGAAGGCGAGCGCCACGTTGTGCCCACCGAAACCGAACGAGTTGTTGATCGCGTAGTCGATCTGTCCGTAACGGGGTTCACCGTGGACGACGTCGATGTCGCATTCCGGGTCCTGGTTCTCGAGGTTGAGGGTCGGCGGGATGACGCCTTCCTCGACGCTCTTGATGGTCAGGACCGACTCGAGCGCACCCACCGCACCGATCGAGTGTCCGAGAGCGGACTTCGGCGCATAGATCGCGGCGTGCTGACCGATGGCGGCGGTGATGCCCGCGGCCTCGGCGGTGTCGCCGATCGGGGTCGACGTCGCATGCGCGTTGATATGGGTGATGTCGGACTTCTGGAGACCGGCGGTCTGCAGGGCCCGCGTCATCGCGCGAGCGTTGCCCTGACCGCTGGGGTCCGGGGCAACCAGGTGGAAGCCGTCGGAGGTGATGCCGGAACCGAGCAGGCGTGCGTGGATGTGCGCACCGCGGGCCCGGGCGTGCTCCTCGCGCTCGAGGATGAGCATCGCGGCACCTTCGCCGAAGACGAAGCCGTCGCGGTCCTTGTCGAACGGACGAGAGGCGGCAGCGGGGTCCTCGTTGCGGGTGCTCATGGCACGCATCATCGAGAACGCCGCGATCGGCACTGCGTCGATGTGTCCCTCGACGCCACCGGTGACGACCATGTCGGCGTCACCCATGACGATGTGGCGCCATGCGTGTGCGATCGCCTCGGCACCCGACGAGCACGCCGAAACCGGGGTGATGACGCCTGCGCGGGCGCCGATGTTCAGTCCGACGACGGCAGCCGGGCCGTTGGGCATGGCCATCGAGACGGCCAGCGGGGACACCTTGCGGTAGTTGCCGGTGCCTTCCATGGCCTTCACGGCGTCGATCATCGCGTCGCCGCCGCCCTGGCCGGTGCCGATGACCACGGCGAGACGGTCGGGATCGACCTCGGGCTCGCCGGCCTGCGTCCAGAGACGCTTGCTCAGCACGTGGGCGATGCGTTCGACGTAGGCCATCCGACGAGATTCGACTCGCGTGACCTCTTCGGACGGATCCTTCAGCAGTCGACCGCCGATGCGCACCGGCAGGTTGTACTTGGTGATGAAGTCGTCGGTCAGCTCGCGGATGCCCGACTCACCCGCCAGCAGGTTTTTCCACGTCGAGTCGAGATCCTCGCCGAGCGAGGTGGTCGCCACCATGGAGGTGACGACCACGCTCGGGAAGTTCCCACCCAGCGTCGAGTAGTCGCGGAGGGAGAGGGAGCTCATCAGTTCTGGTCTGCCTCGACCTGGGCCTTGATGGCAGCCGCAGCCTCGGGGTTCTCGCTCTCGAGCTTCTGGATGTACGAGACGGCGTCGCCGACGGTGCGCAGACCGGCGAGGTCCTCATCGGGGATCTTCACGCCGTACTTGTCCTCGGTCTGCACCGCGATCTCGACCATGGACAGCGAGTCGATGTCCAGATCGTCGACGAACGACTTCTCCATCGTCACCTCGGACGGCTCGATGCCGGTGACTTCCTCGATGATCTCGGCGATGCCGGCAATGAGTTGTTCCTGGGTGGCAGCCACTGTGTGGTTCCCTTTCGTGTTCGGGTTGATGATTCCGGAGCGTCTGACGGACGTGTAGTCCGCGCGCTTGGACAGATCGGCGGCGGGCGCCGATCTTCCGGGGGTCGCGGACTAACCGCGACCGCTATCCAAGTTCTGCGATCTTCGCGATGTCGCCGGGCTCCTTGAGAGCCAGCGATGGGGTGCCCTTCAGCTCACGCTTGGCGATCCCCACGAGCGTGCCCGCCGGCGGCAGTTCCACGACGGCGGTGGCCGAGTTGTCCCGGAGGTACGCCGAGCAGAGATCCCAGCGGACCGGCCTGGTGACCTGGCCTACCAGTTTTGTCAGTGCGTCGACGCCATTCGTTACAGGCTGACCGTCCGAGTTGGACAGCAGCGTGCGATTCGGGTCGGCGGGGGTGATCTTCGCGGCCGCGGCGGCGACCGAGTCCTGCGCCGGGGCCATGAAGTGGGTGTGGAAGGCGCCGGCGACCGCGAGTTTGCGGATACGGGCCTTCTCCGGCGGGTTGGCGATGAGCTCGTCGATCTTCTCGACGGCGCCGGCCGCCACGATCTGGCCGACCGCGTTGCGGTTGGCGGGGACGAGCTCGAGCTCCTCGAGGCGGGCGAGGACTGCGGCTTCGTCGCCACCGAGGACGGCAGCCATGGTGGTCGGCACGAGCGCGCAGGCCTTGGCCATCTCCGCGCCGCGGATCGCGGCGAGGGTGACGGCCTCGTCGGCGGAGATGACGCCGGTGATGGCGGCGGCGGCGAGCTCGCCGACCGAGTGGCCGGCGACGACCGCGTCGGCGGGCAGGTCACCGTTCTTGCGGACCTCGTCGAAGGCGAGGAGGGCGGCGACGACCACCAGCGGCTGGGTCACCGCGGTGTCGGTGATCTCTTCTGCGGTGGCGGTGGTACCGAGTCGTTCCAAGTCCAGTTGAGTGAGCTTGGACCACGTGGCGATCTGGTCACGGTTGCCGGGCAGGTCGAGCCACGGCGTGAGCATGCCGGGTGTCTGGGAACCCTGGCCGGGAGCAAGCAACGAAAGCACGTGACCAGAGAACACCCTTTACTCGTCCTATGTGGGTGTAGAGAAGCATGAACCTTGTCGCCGGGTTTTGTGGGGTTCCCACAAACTTGACCTCAGTGTCACCTGCTTCGTCATCAGGCTGAGATTCGTTACCGAAACGTGCTCTTAAGGCTCCTATCAGCATAAATCCGGAATCGGACATGTTGCGCGTGTGACTCATGGTGCAGGAGAGTCCGATTTGTGCCGTAAGTGTGTCAGACGACCGACAGTCGTCGCGATCCGCAGTACATACGCGTCTCGTGGATTTGTCGGATCGCGTCGTGTGATTTCCGCAACTTTCTTCAGCCTGTACCGGACAGTATTTGGATGTATGTACAGAACGCGCGCGCAGGATTCGACCGATCCGCCAGAGTCGAGGTACGCCTCGAGCGTCGTGGTCAGCGTGGTGCCCCCTGCGGAGAGCGGACGGACCACCGATTCGACCAGTGCTTCGACCGCCGATTCGTCACCGTTGAGGGCTCGTTCGGGTAGCAGTTCGAGGCTGTGAACCGGGCGGGGTGCACTGGGCCAGCCCACCACCGCCTCGATCGCCGCCATGGCCTCGGCGGCGCTGGCATGGGCGCTCCCGAGGTTCGGCATGGTCGGTCCGATGACCACGGGGCCGTCGGCGAAGTGGGAGAGAAGAGCCGAGACGAACTTCTCCGTGGGGCGGGCGGGGCCGCTGACGATGGCGACGAGCACCGAACCCTGGACCACGGAGAGTGCCGACCGGTCGAACTGACGGGCCGTGTTGTGGATGGCCAGCGGCACTGACACGTTCTGTTCCGGCGGCGGGGTCCCGACGATCACCGTCGCCGGCGCGTCGGAGTCCCAGTTCAGCGCTGCCGCGCGGGAGAGGAGCTGCGGACCCGTGTCACCGCGGACCACGGCGTCGACAACCAGGGCCTCGAGACGGGAGTCCCAGGCACCGCGGGATTCGGCGGCCGATGCGTAGATGGCGGCGGCGGCGAAACCGATCTCTCGCCCGTAGCGCAGGACCGACTCGGTGAGCGCACGGAGCTGGGCGTCGTTGCGGGCGAGGAGCGGCAGCCATTTCTCGAAGAACTCCATGGCCACGCGGACCATCTCGACGGTCTGCAACAGCGTGATGCGTCGGGCGAGGTCCTGCGGCACCACCTGGAAGGCCTGGACCGTGAACTTCACGTTGCCCTCGGGATCCTGGATCCACTCGACGAAGTTCACCACCGCCGTCTGCACGACGAGCTGCACACTCGCGCGCTGCGCGGCGTCGAGGTCGCCGAAGTAGGGCAGCTGGTCCTGCATGGAGTGGACCGCTTCGGTGGCGAGCCGGCCGCTGTACTGCTTGACCCGCCGGAGGAGCGTGTCCGGTAGCGCGTCGTGCACGGTGGCGGGGGCCGGTACATGGGCACCCCGCTCACCGAACACGTCAGCCGGTGGTGTTGTGGGCTGATTCACTCGCGCGTCGGACACGCTCTCAATCTAGTCCCCGGACACCGCCGCGCCGGGATCGTCGGTCTTCCCGGGTGCGGCGGTCCGGTGCCGAACTAGGCCACGCCGGGATCGCCGGTCTGCTCCGGAGCGGCTGCGACGTCGTCGATCTTGTACTTCTCAGCGGCCTGCTTGGCCACCGACATGTCGATGTGACCGTCGCGGGCGAGCGCGACCAGCACCGCGACCGCGATCGACTCGGCGTCGACGTTGAAGAAGCGGCGCGCCGCCGGCCGGGTGTCGGAGAAACCGAACCCGTCGGTGCCCAGCGTCAGGTACGTGCCGGGCAGGTAGGCACGGATCTGCTCCTGGACGCCGCGCATGTAGTCGCTGACGCCGACGAACGGTCCGGCCGCGTCGGCCATCAGCTCGGTCAGGTAGGCGGGCGCGGGCTCGCTGCCCGGATCGCGCAGTGCCTGCCGGTCGGCGCGGATACCGTCGCGGGCCAGCTCGCTCCACGACGTCACCGAGTACACGTTGGCGCCGACGTTCCATTCCTCGGCGAGGAGTTCGGACGCCCGCAGGGCGTCGGGCATGGTGATGCCGGAGACCAGGATGTTGGCCGGGTACTGCTTGTTCTCCGGTGCCTCCTGGAACAGGTAACCACCCTTGACGATGCCCTCGTGGTCGACGCCCTCGGGCTTCGCCGGCTGGCTGATCGGCTCGTTGTAGACGGTGAGGTAGTAGAAGACGTTCTCCGGGTGCTCGCCGTACATGCGCGTGAGGCCGTCGTCGACGATGTGGCCGAGTTCGTAGGCGAACGCGGGGTCGTAGGCGACTACGGCGGGGTTGGTCGCGGCGAGCAGCGGCGAGTGGCCGTCGGCATGCTGCAGACCCTCACCGGTGAGGGTCGTACGACCGGCGGTGGCTCCGATGACAAAGCCGCGCGCCATCTGGTCGGCAGCCGCCCAGAAGCTGTCGCCGGTGCGCTGGAAGCCGAACATCGAATAGAAGATGTACAGCGGGATCATCGGCTCGTCGTGCGTCGAATACGACGTGCCGACCGCGGCGAAACTTGCTGCCGAACCGGCCTCGTTGATGCCCTCGTGCAGGATCTGGCCCTCGGAACTCTCCTTGTAGGCGAGCATCAGCTCGGCGTCGACCGAGGTGTAGAGCTGTCCGTTGCGGTTGTAGATCTTCAGGGTCGGGAACCACGAGTCCATACCGAAGGTGCGGGCCTCGTCGGGGATGATCGGCACGATGCGCTTGCCGATCTCCTTGTCGCGCAACAGATCCTTGAAAACACGGACCAGTGCCATGGTGGTCGCGACCTGCTGCTTGCCCGAACCCTTCGCGGTGGCCTTCAGAGCCGAGGAGGTGTCGGCCTTGAGTACCTTGGACTCGGTACGCCGGCTCGGCAGGAAGCCGCCGAGGGTCTTGCGACGGTCCAGCATGTACTGGAGCTCGGGGGAGTCCTTGCCGGGGTGGTAGTACGGCGGCAGGTATGGATCCTTCTCGAGCTGCTCGTCGCTGATCGGGATGCGCGTGCTGTCGCGGAAGGCCTTGAGGTCGTCGAGCGTCAGCTTCTTCATCTGGTGGGTCGCGTTGCGGCCCTCGAAGTGCTTGCCGAGCGTGTAGCCCTTGATCGTGTGCGCCAGGATGACCGTCGGCTGGCCCTTGTGGGTCATCGCGGCGGCGTAGGCGGCGTGGATCTTGCGGTAGTCGTGGCCACCGCGCTTGAGGTTCCAGATCTCGGCGTCGGAGAGGTCCTTGACGAGCTCCTTGGTCCGCGGGTCGCGGTTGAAGAAGTGTTCGCGGACGAATGCGCCGTCGTTGGCCTTGTAGGTCTGGTAGTCGCCGTCGGGCGTCGTGTTCATCAGGTTGACGAGGGCGCCGTCACGATCGGCGTGCAGGAGCGCATCCCACTCGCGGCCCCAGATGACCTTGATGACGTTCCAGCCGGCACCGCGGAAGAACGACTCCAGTTCCTGGATGATCTTGCCGTTGCCGCGCACCGGGCCGTCGAGGCGCTGCAGGTTGCAGTTGATGACGAAGGTCAGGTTGTCGAGGCCCTCGGTGGCCGCGAAGCTGGCGAAGCCGCGCGATTCCGGCTCGTCCATCTCACCGTCGCCGAGGAACGCCCACACGTGCTGGTCGGAGGTGTCCTTGATGCCGCGGTCGTGCAGGTAGTGGTTGAAGCGCGCCTGGTAGATCGCGTTCATCGGGCCGAGGCCCATCGAGACGGTCGGGAACTCCCAGAAGTCGGGCATCAGGCGCGGGTGCGGGTACGACGGCAGTCCGCCACCCTCACCGGCGTGGCTGTGCTCCTGACGGAAGCCGTCCATGCGGGCCTCGTCGATGCGACCCTCGAGGTAGGCGCGGGCGTAGATGCCGGGGGAGGCGTGGCCCTGGATGAAGATCTGGTCGCCGCCGCCGGAGTGGTTCTTGCCGCGGAAGAAGTGGTTGAAGCCGACCTCGTACAGCGACGCCGACGACGCGTACGTCGAGATGTGGCCGCCCACACCGACTCCCGGCCGCTGGGCGCGATGCACCATGATCGCGGCGTTCCAGCGGATCATCTGACGGAAGCGGCGCTCGACCTCCTCGTCACCGGGGAACCACGGTTCCGCCTCGGTGGGGATGGTGTTCACGTAGTCGGTGGAGGTGAGTGCAGGGATCGAGACCCGCTTCTCACCGGCGCGCTCGAGCAGCCGCAACATCAGGTAGCGGGCGCGGCCGGGGCCGGCGGCGTCGAGCAGGGCGTCGAACGAGTCGAGCCACTCGGCGGTCTCGTCGGGGTCGATGTCGGGCAGATAGGATGCGACGCCTTCACGGATGACGCGGACGCGGTGCCCGCTTCGTCCGGCAGCACGTCCGTTGGAGCCCGGGCCGGCGTGCTCGCTGGGAATCGTGTCCTGCGTCGCCTGGTCCATCTGGTCGGTCACGGTGATGCCTACTCCCTCTGACAGGCCGGACTCGGGGGTGGTGGTCCGGCTGCATGGCGTACGACACCGCAACTCCTTTTGTTGTGCGGTGTCACCCCTCATCGTGCCCCATGTGAGGTGGCTTGGCACCGGGCGGATCCGGGTAGGCTGCCGCGACCGGAAAGGTGCTGTAGCTTCCTTGCAGCGTTACTGACGAGTAGGGGGAGGGCGATGCTGGGCACAGGGGAGGCCGGGCCCGGCCGCACGGGACACGGGGGTGTCCGGACGAGCGTGATCGTCGGCATGGCATTCGGGGGAATCATGTTGTCGGCGTGTACGTCCACGGTCGGGGGTACGGGTGTTGCGGCGCCCGGTGAGGTGGCGATCTATCGCTCGGAGGTGTCGGCGTCGGCAGCCGCGGAGGTGCGGACCGAGGGCGTCGAACTCTGTCGGGAGTCGATGTCGTCGATGGTCGTGATGGTGCGCGGCTACAACACCTTCATCGAGCGGCTCAACACGACGCATTCGTATCCGGAGGTCGGGGATCTTGCGGACAAGGCACGCGCGAGCCTGATCGCCGGTGCCGATCAGATCCGGCCGAAGATCACCGAGAGCGCGCCCGTCGACGTCGCGACGCCGGCGCGGACGTTCCTCGATTCGACGGCGCGTCTGGAGAACGCGATCCGCAGGGAACAGCGCACCGAGCTCAACCCGGTGTCGGGACAGTGGACACGCGACAAGGCGCGTCTGCTCGAGGTGTGCGGCGAGTACACGCCCGTGCCGGCGGCGTCGTCGGCGACGCCCCGTTCGTCGGTCACCACCACGCCGGTGCCGACGAGTCCGGGGCGTTGAGCATGTCCCGGGCGTGTCGACGCGAAAAGAAACGCCCGAAATCGAGTGACGTAGGTCGGCTTGCAATGTGAGGCTCTAGGCTGTTGCCTATGCTGACAAGCGAGTTGGCGTACACCGATGTACACAACGGCGACGGAAAGAACGTCCCATCACCCTCAGGAGGTCACGCGCGGTGGTAGCCGCCACAGACGGTACGGGCAGCAACGCCCAAAAACTGGGCTTGAAGGCCGGCTTGGTCGTGCAGGAAGTCGGCTGGGACGAGGACACGGACGACGAGCTCCGGGCCGACATCGAGGATGCGATCGATGCCGAGATGGTCGATGAGGATGCCGACGACGTCGTCGACGTCGTCGTTCTCTGGTGGCGTGAAGGCGACGGAGACCTCGTCGACGCGCTGATGGACGCCATCGGACCGCTGGCCGAAGACGGATACGTGTGGGTGTTCTCGCCCAAGACCGGGCAACCGGGATACGTGGATCCGAGCGAGATCGCCGAGGCGGCGCCCACTGCGGGCCTGACCCAGACATCGGCGATCAGCCTGGGGGATTGGTCGGCAGCCCGACTCGTCCAGCCCAAGGCGCGCTCGGGCAAGAAAGCATGAGCGATGCTCTGCCCACCGCGCCGCTGAGCGTCGGTGACCAGGCACCTGATTTCGAACTCCGGGATCAGAACAACCAGCTCGTGTCCCTGAGCGCGTTGCGTGCTGAGCGCAATGTGCTCGTGGTCTTCTTCCCGCTCGCCTTCACCGGCACCTGCCAGGGCGAGCTGGGCTACATCCGCGACCAGCAGCCGCGCTTCGAGAACGACGACGTCACGACCGTGACGATCTCGGTGGGTCCCTCCCCGACGCACAAGGTCTGGTCGGCCGCACAGGGGTTCCTGTTCCCGCTGCTGTCGGATTTCTGGCCGCACGGTGAGGTCGCCAAGGCCTACGGCGTGTTCAACTCCGATCGCGGGTACGCGAACCGCGGCACCTTCCTCGTCAACCGTGAGGGCGTCATCGTCTACGCCGACATGGTCGGGCCGGGCGAGGTGCGGGAGAGCAACGTCTGGGACAAGGCTCTCGGCGCTGTCGGCTGATCTCGATTCATAGCTCCAAGTCGCGCTGAG
>NZ_JALPSY010000026.1:0-81389 GCF_023218005.1 Gordonia sp. C13 | reverse complement strand
TGTGAGCGCGGGTTGGAGCTATGAAACGGTGGCGCGCAAAGTCATGTGCAGCAACGGATACGGCCGGCCCGCTTCATCGTTCTCGCTCCGTCCCGTCACCTCGAACCCGCGTCGGAGATAGAACTGCACGGCCTGATCGTTCTGTTCGTTGACGTCGACCGTCGTCACCCCGGCGTCGAGAGCATGTTCCAGCAAAGCGGTGCCGACGCCGCTGCCGCGGGTGTCGGCGTGGACGAAAAGCATCTCCAGACCCGACCCGGCTGTTCCGGAGAACCCGACCGGGCTGCCGTCGACATCGGCGACGGTCAGCCCGACCTGCGGGAAGTAGCTCGGCGCCAGCTGACGTTCGATCTCGTCCCGATCGGGCTCGGCGAGGAAGTCGTGGGTCGCGTCGACCGCGCTACGCCAGATCGCGACGAGGTGCGGGTACTCATCCGGACCGTGGCACGCGCGCAGGCTCACCCGTGAAGTCATCGCACTGTTGTACCAGTCGGCCATTCCGAGCAACACCTGAAATCCGCCGTCCGAGTTGTCAGGAAGTTCGCAGGAAACCAGCGGCCTGCTCTCAAGGATGCCCGGCATCGTGGTGCCGTGAACGCACCTCAGTCCCCCGACCACACCCCCACCGAACCGCTGGGTCAACCCGGCCATCCGTCGCCCCCGTACGCCGGGTGGGAAGGCCCGTCCTTCGCTCATCCACCCGCGCCCGTCCCGTCATCCGGATCGCCACGGCCACGAACCGTGACCAAGCCGATCGTCGTGACCGCCCTGCTCGCCGGGCTCCTCGGCGGCGCCATCGGCGTCGGCGGCAGCGCGCTGCTCGACCATCAGGCCGCACCGGCCGTGCCGACACTCAGTTCCCAGCCCGCGAACGCGGTCGACGCCGGCGACGTCAAGCCCGGGTCGGTGACCTACGCGGCGAAGGTGGCGTCGGCGTCGACCGCGGACATCAAGGTGCAGATGGCCCAGGGCAGCGCGGTCGGCAGCGGCATCGTGTTGTCGTCTGACGGTTATGTCCTCACCAACAACCACGTCGTCGCGGGTGCGGGATCGGGCAGCAGGATCGTCGTGACGACCAGCGACGGCAAGCAGTACCCGGCCTCCGTCACCGGGACGTCGCCGACGTACGACCTCGCGGTGATCAAACTCGACGGCGCGTCGGGTCTCACCGCGGCGACGCTCGGCGACTCGGACGCCCTGCAGGTCGGCGAACAGGTGGTGGCCGTCGGTAGCCCCGACAGTCTTTCGAACACGGTGACCTCCGGCATCGTCAGCGCGCTGTCCCGAACCGTGACCGCCGGCGACGAAACCGGTTCCGGGGTCACGGTCTACAACGGACTGCAGACCGACACTCCCATCAACCCCGGCAATTCCGGTGGGCCGCTGGTGAATCTGCAAGGGCAGGTCGTCGCGGTGAACTCGGCCGTGGACACCGGACAGGCTTCCGCGGGCGGCCCGCAGTCCTTCGGTCTCGGCTTCGCCATCCCGATCAACACTGCCGAACGCATCGCCAACCAACTGCTGAAGAACGGTGAGGCAACCAAACCGGTTCTGGGAGTGTCGGGTTCGCTGTCGTCCTCGAGCCGGGAGGACGGAGCGAAGGTCACGGTGCAACAGGGCGGACCGGCCGCGTCGGCGGGTATCTCGACCGGCGACGTGATCACGAAGGTCGGCGACACCCCGGTCGCCGACTACGCCGATCTGATGGCACAGGTCCTGACGCACGACCCGGGTGCGACGGTACCCGTGACCATCGGCTCGGGACCTGATGCCCGGACCGTCCAGGTGAAGCTGGGCAGCAGCGTCGACAAGCAGCAGACGACGGTCCCCGAATCCGACGGACAGTCCGGCGGTTCACGACTGCCGTTCGGCGGCAACCCGTTCGGTCAGATTCCTTGATCGGAGCCCGGTTCAGCCGACGGTGATCGCGTCGAGACGCTCCCGGATGAAGTCTCCCGTCACCACGGGTTCGAGGCCTTCTCGACGTGCCAGGGGTTTGCCGATCGGGGTCACCACCGCGTCGTGGTCGAGTTCGTAGAAGAAGATCAGTGACACCAGGTCCTCTTCGGGAGCGTCGGGTTGCGGCGGCAGCACGCGATGGCGTCCCGCCGGCCATCGTCCGCCCGACCAGTATTCGAGCAGGTCTCCGATGTTGACCGTCAGCGCCGACGGATCGTAGGGAGCGTCCGCCCAGCCGCCGTCCTCGCTGTAGACCTGCAGCCCTCCGGAGCCTGGTTCCCGGTCGAGCACGGTCACGGTCCCGAAGTCGGTGTGCGGCCCGATGCGGTACTGCCCCGGTTCGGGTTGCCCCAGCACCGTCATCGCCGGGTAGTGGTTGATGTTCGACGTCCAGGTCGCGTTGCCGGCGAGATCGCGGAACGGATTGTCGGCGGCGGCGAACCCGAGCGACGCGGCCATCAGGGCGAGCAGGTCGTCGGAGAGCGCCTTGCACTCCGCGGTCCACGCGGTGAACAGTTCCTTCAACCGGGGAGCCTCGGTCGGCCAGACATCGGGCGCGAACCAGTAATCATCGATCTCCGGGACACCCACCGGCGTCTGGGCACCGGAGTTATAGGTCTCCTTCAGGTCCGGCGGCGTCTCGGTTCCTTCGGCATATCCGTTGGCTTCCATCCCCGGCCCGATCCAGCCGCGTCCGCCGACGCCGACCGCGTACTTCTGCTTCACCTCGGTCGGCAACGCGAAGAACGCTCGCGCCGCCGCACGTAGCTCGGCGGGCAGCGCCGGGTCGATGCCGTGTCCGGTGACCAGCAGGAACCCGGCCTTCTGCAGGGACTCGTCCACCGCGGCGCACATCGCCGCGGCATCGGCTCCGCCCGCGCGCCAGCGGGACAGGTCGACGGTGAGGATCGGACTGTCGGTCATGCCTCGTCCCCGACGACGCCGATGTCCTCGTTCCACAGCGAGGGCTTGGATTCGATGAACTCCGACATCATCGTCACGCAGCGCTCGTCGTCGAGGATCGTGACCGGGATTCCGAGTTCGGCGAGCCAGTCCTCACCGCCTTGGAACGAACGGTTCTCCCCGATGACCACCGCGCCGATGCCGAACTGCCTGATCAGTCCGCTGCAGTACCAGCACGGTGCGAGGGTCGTGACCATGATCGTCGACGAGTAATCCAGCTGCCGGCCGGCCGCGCGGAATGCGTCGGTCTCACCGTGCACCGACGGGTCGTCGTGCTGGACACGACGATTCCGACCCTCGCCGAGGAGCTTTCCATCGGCGGAGAACAAGGCGGCACCGATCGGGATGCCGCCCTCTTCCAGACCCAGCCGGGCCTGTCGGTAGGCGGTGTCGAGCAGGTGCGAGAGGTCGATACCCGAGTCGGCGTCGGTGCGGGAACTCATACCGACAGCGTGCCCACCCGGCCGTCGAGCGGCAACTGACACTTCGTCGTGCTGCACAGGACGCCGAACGTGCATATCGTCCTCTCATGCCCGGCTCCTCCACCACGTCGCTGCGTGACGTCATCCATCGGCACCTCGATCCCGCCGACCCGCGGGTGCTCACCGCCCACGACCACCTCGACGTCCCGGTTCGATGGGTCCACTCCAGCGAGATCTACGAGATCGGGCCACTGCTCTCCGGTGGAGAACTTCTGCTCACCACCGGATTGGGACTCGGCGGCCTCGACGCCGGCACGAGGCGTCACTACGTGCGTGATCTCGCCGAACGCGGAGTCGCCGGACTCGCTTTCGAGATCGGCCGGACCTTCGACGCCGTTCCCGAGGAGATGGTCCGCGAGGGGTCGGCCGCACGTCTGCCGATCATCGAACTGAACCGTGTCCTGCCGTTCATCGACGTGTGCCGCGACGCGAACACCGCGATCGTCTCCTACGAGATCGACGAACTGCGACGCCGCACAGCGCTCGACGACGCCCTGCACGACGACCTCGTGTCACCGGGCGGGGTCGCCCGGATGCTGGCTCATGTGTCCGAGACAACCGGTCGGTCACTGGTTCTGGTCGGGGCCGGAGGTGCACTCCTCGCCGTGCACGGCGTCGACGACGATCGGTCGGCGTGGCGCCTCGTCGATGCGTCCCCGGTCTCGGTTCCGGTGATCGCCCGCGACCGTGAGATCGCACGACTCGTGGCTGCCGCCGACGGACCCGAGATGCCTCTTCCCCAGTTGACCGCCTTGCTGAGGGCGGCCGCCGGACCGATCGCCTCGACGCTGACACGTTCGGGCACAAGGCATTCGGCTGTCGGGGCGCGCCTCGTCGAGGAGATGGTCGGTGGCCGCGCGCTGCGTCGCGCGGACCTGATCGCGCGGCTTGCGGGCGCCGGCGTGCCCGCCATGGCCAGCACCCGCCTCGTGACGGTGGCAGCCGATGCGCCCGATCCGAGGATGGCCGAATCGGTTCTGGCGCGCGCCGCGTCGTCGACGGCGGGGCTGGTCCAGGGGACGATCGACGCGACGGTCTACGGTCTGGTGGCGGTACCCGCGGACGCCGAGGACCCCGTCGACCACGTCGCAGACGCGGTTGACAAGGCTGCCGGAGGCGCCGGACGGATCACCGTCGTCGTCGGTGAGGCGTTCCGGCTGGGCGACTCCTCACCCGGAATCGAGATCGTCGCGGCGATCGCAGATTCGTTGCGGAACAACGCCGGTCGTCTCGACCGCGCCGCCCTGCACTTCCGCGAAGACCGGACCCGCTGCGTCTTCACCGGTCGCGAACTGGTTGCCGACGACGTCGTGCACGCACTCGACCCGCGGACGCGGTCGGACCTGCAGTCCCTGGTGGCCCCGCTGGTGGAACACGATGCGAAACAGTCCACCCAGCTGGTCGCGACGCTCGATGTCCATCTGCGCCATGGGTGTAGCGCGACGCGCTCGGCGGCGGCGCTGCACATCGGTCGGCAGAGTCTCTATCAGCGTCTCGACCGAATCAGGAGTCTGTTGGGGTTCGACCCCACCGCCGCGTCGGTCTACACATCGATGTTGCTGGCAGTCAACGCTTCCCGGGTGTCGGGCGACGTCGGCGCCTGACTCTGGGAGACCCGCTCAGGACGGGGTCCGCTGGGACTGCGCCACTCGTCCCCGGGCGAGGATCAGATAGAGCCCGAACGCGAGCGCGAAGCCGACGAAGGCGCCGATGTCACCCAGCTGCGGCACCGCCCTGACGACATACCCGACGAACCGCTCCTGGTTGCAGAACAACAGGACCGAGGCAACCAGGCCGAGCACGAACGCGGCGACCCCACCCCAGTTCGCGTAGCGGGTGTCGTACAGGAGCGCGAGCGTCGGCGGTTCCTTGCGCAGCAAGCGATCTGCGAAGACCACGCCCAGCCACGGCCCGATCCAGTACGCGACGAGGAGCAGGAACGCCTCATACGACGCCGCTGCGTCGGCCAATGCCCACCAGGCGACGAGGAAGCCGACGACGCCGAAGAACACCGTCACCAGCGCGCGCTGTAGGCCCACGGGCAGCCGGAATCCCATGGCGAGGAACGCCATCGAGCCGGAGTAGACGTTGATCGCGTTCGCGGCGACGGCGCCGACGGCGATCGCGAGTAGCGTGAGATCGGCGACGAGGCTCGGCAGGTTGGCGGTGAACGCCTCGGTCGGGTTGTCCGACACCGGGTCCCCGATGGTCACCGACGCGGCACCCACCACCATCAGGAACGTGCACGAGAGGAAAAGACCGGAGGAGGCGAACAGCCCCGTCTTGACCTTGGACACGGTCGGCGGCAGGTAGCGCGTGTAGTCGGCGGCGTACGGGGTCCACCCGGCGGTGTAGCCGAACGCGGCGCCCATGGTCAGCAGGAAACCACCGATGGAGAAGCCGCCGTCGGCAGACGGCGTGGACACGTGGGACTTGCCGAAGATGATCACCGCGCCGACCACGAAGATGACGGCGAGCACGGGAGCGGCGATCCGTTCGAACCGCTGGACCAGGTTGTGGCCGAAGAACGCGAAGGCGGTCTGCGCGACGACGATGACGACCAACCCGAGCAACGGGGTGATCCCGAACAGCGTCGACAACGCGAAGGCGCCGCTGACGCTGTTGGTGGCGAACCATCCGACGCCACACATGACGGCCATGAAGGTGGCCGGCAGGATGTTACCTCGGTACCCGAATGCGAGACGCCCGAGCACCATCTGGGGAACCCCGTGCAGCGGTCCTTCCGCCGACAGCAGGAAGTGCGCTGCGGCCCCGAGCAGGTTGCCGATGGCCATCGCCGCGACGGCCTGCCAGAACGACAATCCGAAGTACAGGATCGAGATGACACCGACGAAGATCGTCGCGAACTCGAGGTTGGGCGCGGTCCAGGTCCAGAACAGCCCGCGCGGCGTCCCGTGCCGAGCATCGACCGGGATCGCCTCGTTGCCGCCGGGTTCGACAGCGAGCACCTTGTCGCCGTAACCGCCCTGCGGGGCGTCCGTCGCGTCGGGACTGTTCAAGGGTGCGCCGATTGCCATGGCGCAACTCTCCTGGTCAGCGGAGCGGTCGGCAACCGACAGTCTGTCCGGTGAGCGCACGTTGCCGACGGACAGATCGACTCGGGAGCGATATCCACGCGGTTCAGACGTGCCCGGAGGTCGACGCCCGTTCTTCAGCGGGGCGTCGTCGATGCGGCACGACGCCGACCGTCACGATCACCACCGCCGACAACGCCGACAACCCGATGGCCTCCCGCTGCTCGTCGTCGAAGGCCATGAGGACCAGCACGCCGACGATGAACACCATCACCACGATGGTCAGGTACGGGAACAGCCACATCCGCACGGGCGGCTGTTCTCCCCTGGCCCGCAGCGACCGGCCGAGCACGAGCTGACTGGCGGAGACGCTCAGGTAGACGAACAGCGCGACCGCACCGCTGGTCGCGAGCAGGTAGCCGAAGATCTTGTCGGGCAACACATAGTTGCCGATGACGGCGACGAAGCCGACGATCATCGACGCCAGCACCGCGACCCACGGCACGCCGTTGCCCGTCAGCGACCGAACTGCGTGCGGGGCGTCGCGCCGACTGCCGAGCGAGTACAGCATCCGCGAGGCCGTGTACAGCGCGGAGTTCAGGCACGACGCCACGGCCGTGAGGATCACGAGGTCCATGATCAGCGCCGAACCGGGCAGCCCGATCGCCTCGAGCACCGACTGGTACGAGCCGTCAGAGAGCTGGTCGTACGGCATCAGAGCCACGACGACGAAGATCGAGCCGATGTAGAAGAGCGAGATCCGCCAGATCACCGAGTTCACGGCCTTGGTGATGCCACGCTTCGGGTCAGGCGATTCCGCGGCCGCGATGGTGACGATCTCGGTGCCCATGAACGAGAACATCGTCACCAGCAGCCCCGCGAGGACCGCACCGAAGCCGTTGGGCATGAAGCCATCCGGCTCCCACAGATGATGCAGACCGCTCACGCCCGAGTGCGGGATGAGACCCAGGATCGCCAGGATGCCGACCACGATGAAGGCAACGATGGCGACGACCTTGATGAGCGCGAACCAGAACTCGAACTCGCCGTAGTTGCCGACGCTGACCAGATTGGTGACGGTCAGGGCGATCGTCACCGCGAGCGCCCAGATCCATTGGGCGCCGCCGATCAGATCCGTGAGGATCGCAGCAGCCGCGGTGGCCTCGACCGGGATCACCAGCACCCAGAACCACCAGTAGAGCCAGCCGACGGAGAAGCCCGCCCACCTGCCGAGGGCACGGTCGGCGTAGACGGAGAACGAGCCGGTGTCGGGGTCGGCGGTCGCCATCTCGCCGAGCATCCGCATGACCAGCACGACGAGCGTCCCCGCGAGCGCATACGAGATCAGCACGGCCGGGCCGGCTTTCTCGATCGCGTTCGCCGAGCCGACGAACAGACCAGCGCCGATGACCCCGGCAATCGAGATCATCGTGATGTGGCGGGGCTTGAGGCTCGATCCGAGCCGGTCGGCCGGCGGGTCGGAGGCGCTCACTCGCGCCGGTGTTTCGCTCATCGCGGCATCGCTTTCCATCCGTGTGTTCCACGCCACGACGGGCGCCGTTCCCGGATGTGCCCAGCCGGTGTACCGCCGAAACCTGGCTGGCTGTTTCTTCGCTCCAACCCGCGTACGGCGCGATTCCCAGCCATGAAGCGGGTCGGTTCCAGATCAACCCGGCGCCGCTCGGCAACCCGAACGGCAGCTTCGACGCACCGGCGATCCGGTGCGGCGCCGAGGTCGGGAAACAACGCGGCGTCGTGACCATCACCGGAACCGAACGCGCCCGCTGGGGTTGCCTGATCTACGCCGACGTGCGCTGGCTCAATCTGTCGACGGGCGCGACCGGGGCGGCCCGGATGTCGAACGGCCTGAACGGCTTCCCTCCCGAGGCGGAACTACGAACCGGGAGCGGGCAGGTGGTTATCACGATGCTCCAGGGAATTCAGGGCAACGTGACTCCCGGCTTCGCGACCGCCTCCGTGCCGTGAGGCATCAATTCCTCGTCAGATCCTGCGCGAGCATCACGATGATGTCGCTGGGGCCGCGGAGGTAGGTGAGCTTGTAGATGTTCTCGTAGTTCGCGACGCCGCGCAGCGGGTGGCACCCGTGTTTCGCGGCGATCTCGAGTGCCGCATCGATGTCGTCGACGGAGAAGGCCACGCGGTGCATGCCGATCTCGTTCGGCAGCGTCGGCGTCGGCTCGATGGCGTCGGGGTGGATGTACTCGAACAGCTCGAGTCGCCCCTGCCCGTCGGGTGTCTGCAGCCTCGCGATCTTCGCGTGGTTGCCGTCGAGACCGACTGCGGTGGAAGCCCATTCACCGCTGACCTCGTCACGGCCGACGACGCTGAGACCGAGGTCGGTGAAGAAGGCGATCGCCGCCTCGATGTCGCGGACGGCGATTCCGACGTTCTCGAGCTTGATGGCCATGGCGTCACGGTAACCCTGACCGCCGTTTCATAGCTTCACATCGCGGTGACCGCGAATTCGAGCTATGGATCGGGGATTCCGTCGGGCGTAGCGTCGGGGAACATGGTCAATCTCAGCAAACAGCACCCATCCGCCTACAAGAGCTTGATCGCGCTGAACGGCGAAGCCGACGAAGCGGTCAAACAGGCCGGACTCGATCCCCTACTCGGTGAACTGGTGAAAATCCGTGTGTCACAACTGAACGGGTGTGCATTCTGCCTCCGCATGCACACCCGTGACGCGATCTCGAAGGGCGAGACCTCCGACCGGCTGGCCGTCGTCGCCGCATGGTGGGAGTCGCAGTACTTCACCGACCAGGAACAGGCCGCCCTCGGATTGGCCGAGGAAGTCACCCGGCTGTCCGTCCCGGCGCGCGAGGACTGGAACAACGGCTCGCTGAACGACGAGCAGATCTCCGCGGTCAGCTGGCTCACGGTCGTGATGAACGCGTGGAACCGCGTTGCGATTCGGAGTCACTACCCCGTCGGACCCTGACGGCTAGCAGCCGTTGCGTTGCGTCGCGGTTTCCGCGACACAACGCAACGAGATCTCGCAGCGGCCTGGCCCGGAGGCGGTAATCAGACGTTGAAGCGGAACTCGACCACATCACCGTCTTGCATGATGTAGTCCTTGCCCTCCATCCGGACCTTGCCGGCGGCCTTGGCGGCGGCCATCGAGCCGGCCTCGTCAAGGTCGGCGAAGGACACGATCTCGGCCTTGATGAAGCCCTTCTCGAAGTCGGTGTGGATGACTCCGGCGGCCTTGGGGGCGGTGTCGCCCTGGCGGATCGTCCAGGCGCGCGATTCCTTGGGACCTGCGGTGAGGTAGGTCTGCAGGCCGAGGGTGTGGAAACCGGCGCGGGCGAGCGACGTCAGGCCGGGCTCGGTCTGGCCGATCGAGTCGAGGAGTTCCTGGGCGTCCTCTTCGTCGAGTTCGAGGAGTTCGCTCTCGACCTTCGCGTCAAGGAAGACGGCGTCGGCGGGTGCGATGGCGGCGCGCAGTTCGGCCTTCTTCGCATCGTCGGTCAGCACGCCCTCGTCGGAGTTGAAGACGTAGAGGAACGGCTTGGCGGTCATCAGGTGCAGCTCGCGCACCGACGACAGGTCGAACGAATCCTTCTGCGAGAACAGCGTTTTGCCGCTGTCGAGGATCTCCTGCGCCTCCTTGGCCGCCTCGAGGGTCTCGACGAGGTCCTTGTTCTTGCGCGAGTCCTTCTCGAGACGCGGGATCGCCTTCTCGAGGGTCTGCATGTCGGCGAGGATCAGCTCGGTCTCGATGACCTCGATATCGGCGAACGGGTCGACGCGGCCGTCGACGTGCACGACGTCGCCGTCGTCGAAGACGCGGACGACCTGGCAGATGGCGTCGGCCTCGCGGATGTTGGCGAGGAACTGGTTGCCCATGCCCTCACCCTCGGAGGCGCCCTTGACGATGCCGGCGATGTCGACGAACGACACCGTGGCGGGCAGGATGCGCTCGCTGCCGAAGATCTCGGCGAGACGCTTCAGTCGGGCGTCGGGCAATTCGACCACGCCCACGTTGGGCTCGATGGTGGCGAACGGGTAGTTGGCCGCCAGCACATCGTTACGGGTCAGGGCGTTGAACAGGGTCGACTTACCGACGTTGGGCAGACCGACGATTCCCAGGGTGAGACTCACGGGCGCCCAGTCTATCGGCACCGGCCGGGCGGTCCGACGCTGCGTCGGGCCTAGGCTGCGTCGGCTCCGATCGCCGGCCCCGCCGTCAGTCGCGGTCCAGCAGACCCTTGACCGGGTTCGGCGGGTCCGTGGGCGGCTCCTTGTCGGGGACGCCCTTCTGTTTGGTGACCGGCGCGCCTTCGGGGGCCAGGGTCTCTCCGGCCCGTTCGGCGATCTGTTCGTTCAGGTAGCGCAGCACCACCGCCAGCGACGCGACCGCGGGCACCGCGAGGAAGGCGCCGGTGATGCCGAACAGGGTGCCTCCCAGGGTGACCGAGAGGAGCACGATCACCGCGTGCAGATCCATCGACTTGGCCTGCAGCCACGGCTGCAGCACGTTGCCCTCGAGCTGCTGCACCAGCAAGATGACGCCGAGCAGGATCAGCGCGGTGGTCAGGCCGTTGGAGACGAGCGCGATGAGCACGGCGAGCGCACCGGCGACGAACGCACCGACGATGGGGATGAACCCGCCGAGGAACGTGACGACCACCAGCACCCCGGCCAGCGGGACACCGAGAATGAACAGACCGAGACCGATGAGCGCGGCGTCGACGAAGCTGACGATCGCCTGCGTGCGGATGAAGCCGCCGAGACTGTTCCACATCCGGGTCAGGACCTCGCCGACGTGGGTGCCGGAGGGCTTGCCGACCGAGCGGTCGAGCCACGGCACGAACTTCGGACCGTCCTTGAGGAAGAAGAACACCAGCACGAACGACGTGAAGACGGTGACCAGCAGTGACGTCGCCGTACCCACACCACTGAAGACACCCGAGGCAATGGTCGACGCACTCGACTGGAGCTTGTTGGTGATGGCATTGACGATGTTGTCGAGCTGTTCGTCCTCGATGTTCAGCGGCGGCCCCTGGACCCAGTCCTGCAGATGCTTCACACCGTCGGTCGCACGGTTGGCGAGCTCGGGAGCCTGGGAGACGATCGACGGCACGATCAGGCCGATGACCCCGCCGAGCACGCCGAGCCCGACCAGCATCATGACCAAGGACGCCGCAGCGGCCGGGACCCCGTGATTACGCATCCAACGCACCGGCGGCCACAGGATCGTGCACACGATGATGCCCAGCAGGACCGGCAGCAGGATCACCCAGAACTTGCCGAGCAGCCAGAACAGCACCCACAGAGCGGCTGCGACGAGCACGATCTGCAGGCCGACGGTTGCGCAGGAGCGCAGGCCGGCCATCATCACCTGGGCGCGCGTCGGGTACGTCTTCTCCTCGACCCCGCCGAGAACGGCGTCGCCTCCGAGGACGGTGTCGGCACCTACCGGAACGGAGTCCTGGTTGTCGGTTTCAGCCTCGCCGTCTGCACGCTGATCCTTCGAGCTGTCAGTCACCCGTGGATCCTCACACACCGCGATGACATTGCGGCGTCAACGCGACGGATGACACCCGTCGGTTGCGCGAACCTTCCGGACCGGTCAGCGTCGGCGCAGTTTGCGCCCGAGGAAGCGGATCAGCGAGTTGACCGCCTCGAGTTCGGCGTCGACCTGGTTGAAGACCGGCGGCACGTCGTCCCGGCCGCACATCTCGACGTCCGGCGGGTCGACCGGCCCGCTCGACGAACCGTCGGCTCGCCCGTGGTCCCACGACACGGGCGTGACGCCCTGCTCGGCCTCTTCTTCCAGGGCGCGCTTGATCGTCTCCGGGCCGTACAGGCCCATCATCATCTCCAGGCCCCATCCGGGAAGGCCGGCGAGGGGGAGGTCGTCGTGCCGGCTTCCGCGGCGACCATCGAACCGTGTGGACATGGCGCCATCGTGCCATAGGACTGTTACTCAGATCACAGAAATCGCGTTCAGATGTCGCGTCCGATTTCCGCCAGAACTCGTTCGCTCCGGATGTCAGAGTGGACAGGTGACCACAGCATCCGTCGACCAGGCAGTCCCGGGTTCGGCTCCGGACTTCGACCGCTGCTACCGCGCCGTCCAGGCCCGGGACACCCGGTTCGACGGCCAGTTCTTCGTCACCGTCCGCACCACCGGGATCTACTGCCGCCCCTCCTGCCCCGCGCAGACACCGCGACCGCACAATGTCGCGTTCGTACTGACCGCGGCCGCAGCGCAGCAGCAGGGATACCGCGCCTGCCGACGCTGCGCCCCCGACGCCGTCCCCGGTTCGCCGCTGTGGAACGTCAACGCCGACATGTCCGCCCGGGCGATGCGGCTGATCGCCGACGGCGTCGTCGAACGTGAGGGCGTCGCCGGTCTCGCTGCGCGGCTGAAGTATTCGCCGCGGCACCTCAACAGGGTCCTCACCGATCATCTCGGCGCCGGACCGCTCGCGCTCGCCCGCGCACACCGCGCGACCAACGCCCGGGTACTGATCCAGTGCACGGCGCTGCCGATGTCCGACGTCGCGTTCGCCGCCGGCTTCGCCAGCATCCGGCAGTTCAACGACACCATCCGCGCCGTCTTCGGGCTCACCCCGACCGAACTCCGCCGCCTCCGCCACCGCCGCGGCCGGTTCCAATCCGGCGCGGCATCGGCCCCGGGCAGTGTGACCCTGCGCCTGCCGTTCCGCGCGCCCTACCGCTGGACCTGGATGCGCTGGTTCCTGTCCGCACACGCCGCGACGGGGGTCGAGACTCTCGACGACGACGCCGCCAACGCATCGCTCGGCTGGCGGTTCCGGCGCGTCCTCGCTCTTCCCCACGGATCCGCGATCGCCGACATCGAACCCCACGACGACCACGTCGGCGTGGTCCTCTCCCATCTCGACATGCGCGACCTCGGAGCCGCGGTCAACCGTGTGCGCCGACTCCTCGACCTCGACGCCGACATCACCGCCGCCGAAGAGGCCCTCGCCGGCGACCTGACGCTGCGCCCCCTGATCGAGGGCGCACCCGGCGTTCGTGTGCCGGGCAGCCTCGACCCCGACGAGACGATCATCCGCACGATGCTCGGCCAACAGGTCAGTCTCGCGGCGGCGCGGCACCAGATCGACCGACTCGTCGACGCTCTGGGCCGACCGCTGTACGACCCGGGCCCCACCGACGGCGACGTTCCGAAGGCCTTCCCCACCGCGACCGCGATCGCCGCCGACGGACGGGACGTCCTACGGGGACCGCGCCGTCGGATCGACGCCGTCATCGGAGTGGCCGAGGCCCTGGCCGAAGGTCGGGTGGAACCGCATGTGGGGGTCGATGCGTCTGATCTACGTGCGCAACTGATCGAACTGCCCGGCATCGGCCCCTGGACCGCCGACATCGTCACCATGCGGGTGACCGGTGATCCCGACGTCCTCCTCGCGAACGACCTCATCGTCGCCCGGGCGGCCGCAGACCTCGGCGTCGATCTGCGCGACACACACCATTGGGCACCGTGGCGCTCCTACGCGACGATGCACCTGTGGCGACACCGCCTCGCCGGCTCCGGCGAGGCCGTATGACGAGCGGACCTCCGATGACGCCTCACCTGACACCGACTCGATCCGAACCCCGACCCGACAGGAGCGACATGTCCGCACCGTCCCCCACCCTCGCCGACGCCGCCACCGCTGCCACCGTCTCCGACGACGCGATCACCGCCGGCACCACCGGCGGATATGCCGCCGTCGACACCCCCAACGGCCCCTTCACCGTGATCGCCGACGACGCCGACCGCGTCCTCGCGTCCGGGTGGACCGACGACCCGGCCTATCTCGCGGCGCTCATCCACCGCTCGCTGCGGCCGGAAACACTGCAGCGCTCCGCGGCCCTCGGGAGCCTCACCGACGCCGTCACGGCGTATTACGCGGGGGAGGTCGACGCACCGTCGCGGGTCGAGGTGGTCCAGCTCTCCGGCGGCACCTTCCTCAACAAGGCGTGGGATGCCCTGCGCCTCGTCGAACCGGGCCGGCCCGTCACCTACACCGAGTTCGCCGAGCGAGCGGGCGAGCCTGCGGCGGTCCGGGCTGCGGCGACCGCGTGCGCCCGCAACGCCGCCGCGCTGTTCGTGCCGTGCCATCGGGTGAAGCGCAGCGACGGATCACTGGGCGGCTTCCGCTACGGGCTGGAGACCAAGAAGTGGCTGCTCGACTTCGAGGCTCCCGCCACGGACTGAACCGGCCCCGACGCAGGTCGGAAGGTTTTGTCGGGGGCATCCGACACCATCGGGGCATGATCGCAGCAGCCCTGTCACTGGTGTTCGGCGTCCTGCTCGGTATCGCGCTCGGTTGGTGGGCGCACGCCGCGCGGAGTGCCGGCGTGGTGGCCGCAGCTCGGGCCGAGGTAGAGATGCTGCGCGAGGGCCGTTCCGGCGTGGCGTCGTCCTTGTCCTGGGCCACCGAGGATGCGGCCCGTCGGCAGTCCACCGCCATCGGCAGCCAGGTGCAGCACATCGTCGAACCGCTGCACGCCACGCTGTCGCAGCTCTCCGACGAGCTACGGCGGGTCGAGTCCAACCGGATCGGCGCCTACGCGGGACTGACCGAGCAGGTCCGCGGCATCCACGCGGCGTCGGTCGCCCTCAACGACCAGACCCGGCAGCTCGCCAATGCTCTGCACAGTTCCCATTCGCGTGGTCGTTGGGGCGAGGTGCAGCTCGAACGGGTCGTCGAGCTGGCCGGTATGGCCAAGCACTGCGACTTCAGCACCCAGGTGTCGCTGCCGGACAAGACGAAGGAAGGAACCACGGTCCGGCCCGACCTCGTCGTCCACCTCGCGGGCGGACGCGACATCGTCGTCGACGCGAAGGTGCCTCTCGACGCCTACCTGCGGGCAGCGGAGGCCACCGACGCCAAGGCACGAGACCGTCTCATCGGCGAGCACGCCCGGGCGCTGCGCGCCCACATCGCCCGGCTCTCGGCCAAGGCCTACTGGACGGCCTTCGAGAACACCCCGGAGATGGTCGTCCTGTTCCTGCCGGCCGACGCGGTTCTCGAGGCCGCGGTGCGCACCGATCCGGACGTCCTCGAATACGGCTTCGGCCGCAATGTGGTCATCGCCACTCCGACGACCCTCATCGCCCTGCTGCGGACCGTCGCCCTCGGCTGGCGCCACGACGCGATGGCCCGCGACGCCGCGGTCATCCATGGGCTCGGCATGGAACTGCACCAGCGTCTCGCGGGGGTACTCGGTCATCTCGGTTCGCTGGGCACGTCGCTGCAGCGCACGGTCGACGCGTACAACTCGACCATCGGATCGGTGGAGAGCCGGCTCGGCGTCACCGCGCGCCGCCTGGCCGAACTCGATGCCCTCGGCGACGCCGCCGAACCGCCGCAGCCCCGGGTGATCCACGACACCTGCCGGTCTGCCGGATCCGCGGCAACACCTGCGACGACATCGGCGGCCGCGTCCACGCCACGTCCCGGCGGTGGAGCGTTTTCCGCCGATGAACCGGTACCGTGACCATGTGCCTTCCCCGCAACGTCTACAGACCGCGGTACCACTGGACCAGCAGTCCGTGTTGCCCGCGGTCCGCGGTGTGCCGTGGTGGGGTGCCGTCGTCCTGGCAACCGGGATCACGGCCCTCGGAGCGGCAATCGACGCCGGCAGCAACGACTCGCTCGGCGGGATCTACAAGTTCTGCTACCTCGTCGGCTGCGTTCTCGCCGCCCTCGCCGTGCGTCGCCGCGCCCTGTTCACCGCTGCCGCCCAGCCACCGCTGATCGCGTTCTTCGTCAGCATCGTCACGCTGTACGGACTCAACTCCGAGCAGGCGTCGTCCGGCCTCAAGAGTCTGATCTTCAAGGTGTTGCTGCCGATCGCCGCGGATTTTCCCTGGATGCTGACGGTGTTCCTCGTGACCCTCGCGCTGGTGTTGGTCCGGTGGTTCCTCACCCGCGGCGACGACGACAAGAACTCCGGTGGCCGCGGAAGGCCGACCGGGTCCCGCAGCGCATCGAGAAACGCGGGCAAGGACAAGGCCGACCGTCCGAAGACCGGCGAGCCGACCGAGCGTCCGACGAAGCACCGTCGGCCCAAGTCCGGCTCCGCACAGACCAGCTCCGCACAGACCGGCGCCGCACCGACCACCAAGTCGCCGTCGAACCGGTCGCGGCCGCAACGGTCCCGCCCCGGTTCGGCATCGGAACGACCGGCCTCATCCGAGCGGCCCGCCACCTCGGCACGCACGGCGACTGCCGAACGGACCGCCCAGCGGACCCCGACCCCCGGCCGTCCGACGGTCGCGGATCTCGCCGCACCCGATCTCACCCCCTCGGATGCCCCGCTCTCGGGTCCGGCGGACACGGCTCGTCCCGATGCCGCACCGTCGGGGTTCAAGGCGTACGAGTCGGCCACCGACGCCGGTCCGGCCGACGTCGCCGACACCCGCTCCTGACGTAGAGCAGGATCGCCACCTCCCCTGACGCGCGCCGCTACAGCCTGCGCCGCTGCGCTCAACCGTCGATTCTGCTGCGGTTGGCGTCGACCGTCAGACGTTGAGTTCGATCCACTGCGCCAGTTTGCGGGCCGCGGCATCGACCAGATCGGGCCACTCCATCGCGCCCTCGTCGGCGTTGTCGGTGACGGCCTTGACGAGCCGGCACGGGATGCCGAACTGGGCGCTGACATGGGCGACCGCGCATCCCTCCATGTCCACGAGGTCCGCGTGACGGGCGAGTTCGGCGCGTCGTACCGGGTCGGCGACGAAGGTGTCCCCCGAGGCGAGCACCGTGCCGTCGCCGTCCGGAAGTTCCCAGCGGTCGGTCATGTCGTAGCCCATGGCCCGGAGTTCGGCGCTGCTGATGTCGTGCTCCAGCACCGCCGACGGGATGAACAGATCGCGCCCGGGAGCGACGACGCCGTCCCGCAGCGCACCCGCCGTGCCGATGTTGATGATCTGTCGGACAGGTGCACCGACGGCCAGTTCTCGACTCAACGCCATCGTCGCCCGAACCTTGCCGATACCGGTGACGAGCAACCGCGACCCCGCGGGCAGGTGCCGCGCCTCGGCTCGGGTCGCCGACACGATCAGGACACTTCCGGACACGCCGCTCCGCACATCGTCATCAGACACCAGGTGATTATCGCGTGCCCCCATCACGCGTAAGCGTCGAGGACACTCCTAGCCGCCCGACCGAGCGCGGTGCCGTACCCGGGGCCGTGTCCGGCTGCGTGCACCGCGAGCGGGTGCAGCTGATGGGCCTCGACCCTGCCCTCCCAGCCGGGGACCAACGGATGCGTCTCCTGATATCCGATGAGGATTTCGTCGAGCAGCGGGCAGCCGAAGAGCGCGAGCATCGCGAGGTCGGTCTCGCGGTGACCGCCGTGCGCCGCGGGGTCGATCAGGACGACGCCAGCCGGGGTCCACATCACGTTCCCGTTCCAGAGGTCGCCGTGGATGCGTGCGGCGGGTTCGGCGTCGTCGAGGGCACCATTCGCGACGAGTTCGCAGGCGGCGTGGACGGCGTCGGCGTCCGAAGCGGTCAGGTTGCCTGCCTCTAGTGCCGGACGCAGGTAGGGCTCGACGCGTTCGCGGGCGTAGAACTCGCCCCAGGAGTCGTACTCGACGGAGCTCAGCGGGCGTCGTCCGATGAACAACTGGCCGTCGAAGCCGGTCGGCGGCGAACCGAACCGCGGGGCGCCCGCGTCGTGCATGCTCGCCAACACCGCACCGAACGCTCGGGCCGCTGCGCGGTCGGGACGGGCCGTGTCGAGCTTCTCGAGTTCGATGGCGTCCTCACTCACGGCCAGCACCTTCGCCACCGGGGCGCCGGCGTCGGCGAGCCAGCGCAGACCGGCCGCCTCGGCGGCGAAGAAGTCGGGATGACCTCCCGGCGGACCGCTGCCCCGCAGCGTCTTACGGAAGACGCGACTCACTGTGCGGAATGGTGATCGCGCGCCCGTTCCTCGAGCTTGGTGCCGCTGATCCGTGCGAGTTTGTCGAACCGGTCGTTGGCCACCCGCATCACGATCTCGTAGGGCAGCGCGAACTTCCGCGCCCACCAGTAGCCGAATCGGATGTCGAAGGAGGTGTAGACCATGAAGCGGTTCTTGCGGATGCCCTTGAGGATCGCCGCGGCCGCCGTCTCCGGCGACACCGCGACCTTGTGGAAGTTGTTGATGGCGGCCTTGACTCGCGGATCGTTGCGGTCGACGCCGACGATCTCGACGGTGTCGACCAGCGGCGTGTCCACCCCGCCCGGACACACCAGCGACACCCCGATGTTGTGGCGCCGTAGATCGAAACGGAGAACCTCAGAGACGCCGCGGATCCCGAACTTGCTCGCGCTGTAGGCGGCGTGCCACGGCAGGGCGAGCAGTCCGGCGGCCGACGAGACGTTGACGAGGTGACCGCCGGCGCCGCGTCGGACCATTTGTGGCACAAAGCATTCGATGATGTGGATCGGGCCCATCAGGTTGACGTCGACCAGCGACCGCCAGTGCCGGTGTTCGAGATTCTCGACCGTGCCCCACGCCGAGATCCCGGCGATGTTCATCACGACGTCCATCACGCCGACCTCGGCGTCGACCTGCCGCGCGAAGTTGGCCACCCAGTCGTAGTCGGAGACGTCTCCGGCTACGTGGTACAGGACGGTGCCGTCGGCGCGGAGGATCTCGGCGACCACCTCGTCGAGCTGGTCGGCGTGTAGATCGGTCAGCACGAGTTCGGCGCCCTGCGCCGCGGCCGCTTCGGCGGTCGCGCGCCCGATCCCACTCGCCGCGCCGGTGATCAGTACCTTGCGTCCACGTAACGACGGCACCGGAGTGTCCATCACCAGGAGGTCTCGAATGCCCATGGGCCGAGGTTAGTCGCCGGAGACGGACAGACTCAGCCGATCGGCAGCTTCCCGTCGAACAGGCCGTACAGAATCGTCAGCATCGCCTTGAGGACCTGCGCCGACACGTCCTGGCCCTGGGTCGCCAGTAGCTGCACGACGGCTTCGGGCTCCTCGGTGGCGAGCAGCTGTTGGACGAACGGCATCACCACGGACAGCCCACTGGCGTCGTCGGCCGGCGGCACCGACGGTGCGGGTGCGGCGCCGGTGGCCGCACTGCCGTTGACGTACTTCAGGATGCCGTCGGTGATGGCCATCGCGTACTTCAGCTGGCCGTCGCGTCCGGCCAGGGCGGCCGCCTCGGCCGGGTTGGACAGGTTGCCCATCTCGATGAAAACCGCGGGCACCTTGGTCAGGTTGACCGCGGCGATGTCGGGCCGGGTCTGGATGCCGTTGCTGACGCCGGCGTAATTGGCCGACGGGAAGCCCGCGGCGAGGAACGAATCGCGCATGACGTTCGACGCCTTGCGCCCCTCACCCGACTGCACGCGGTTGACGGTGGGGTCCGGGATCGGCAGCGAGGGCACGATCATGTGGAAGCCCTTCTTGGCGCTGTCGGCTCCGCGGCTCGTCGAATCGGCGTGCAGGCTCACCGCCACCGCCGCCCCGGAGCGGCTCGCCGCGGCGGCGCGCTCATCCACGCAACCGCCCCAGCCGCGGTCGTCGGGCCGACTGAGCACGACGCGTGCCCCCTGGCTTTCCAACCCGGCCTTCACCAGCTGACTGATCTGCCAGTTGACGGTGTGCTCCCGTGCACCGTTCACCCCGGTGGCGCCGGTCGTCTGGCAGTCCTTCTTGCCGCCGCGTCCGTCGGGCACCTGCGCGTTGAGGCTGCGGCCGCCGGCGCTCGCCTGATGGCCCGGGTCCAGGAAGATCGTCTTCCCCGCGAGTGCGGCTCCGCGGGCGGGCGCGGCCTGCGCCGGTGCCACCACCAGGTTGGTCGCCATCACGGTCGACGCCACCGCAGTCACGGCGAAGGCGGTCGTCATCATGCGCTTCTTCATCATCTTCTGGAACATCGGCGTTTCGAGGCGTCGACCACGCTTTTCAGCACCGATCATTCGCCTCACTCCTCCCGTTAGACACCATCGGTCACACTGGTAACAGACTTAACAGTGAAACAGGGTTCGCGGAGTTTGCGAAATGGGAGACCTGGACGTTCTGGATTTCGTTAGCCAGATGTGACATCGCAACCGGCGTGTCGCGTGATCCACGACACACGTGTCGCGGCGACGCCCTCAGGCGTGCACGTGTCGCAGGACGCTGAGGATGCCGTGCTCGTCCGCTGCGTCCTCCGGTCGCGCGATCGCCGCCTGCAACTCGGCGCGCACGGCGTCGGGGTCGAGGCCTCGACCGATGGCGACGAGCTCCGTCGACGGCGTCTCGGACTCCCATGATTCGCGCTCGACCCGGACGAAACCGCCCACCCCGTGGACGACGAATTTCTGCCGGTACCGCGGCAGGTCGAAATGCACGATGCCCTTGATCCGGAAGCAGCCGCTCGGCGGCCTCTCCAGGAACCGCGCGAGCCGACGCGGGTCAAGGGGTTCGTCGCTTCGGAAGGTGACCGCCTCGTACCCGGCGTGCAGATGCTGGTGGTCGCAGTGGTCGTGCTCCTCGAGGAGCAGTTCGTCGAGAGTCAGTTGGCCGCTTCGGGGTTCGTCGTCGGCGGTCGCCTCGTCGATGTCGAACAGCAGGGCGGGGTCGACGCGGGCCTCGCGCGTCACGAGCGCGGCCACGGTGGGATTCATCTGCGCCACAACCTCTTCGACGGCCCTCAGGTCCGAATCGGAGATCAGGTCGGCCTTGTTGACCAGAATGAGATCGGCAATCGCCATGTGCGCGTCGACCTCTGGGTGTTCCTCGCGCAGCGTGTGGATGTGGGCGGCGTCGACGACGTAGACCAGACCGCCGTAGCGGACCCTGGGATCCGCCACCGCGGTGACCATCCGGATGAGCGACTTGGGTTCGGCGATACCGCTGGCCTCGATGACGATCGCGTCGATCTTCGCACCCGGGCGGACGAGGGAGGTCAGCGCGTCGGCGAGGCCGTCGGCGTCGACCGTGCAGCACATGCACCCGTTGCTGAGGCTCACCGCGCCGTCGACCTGTGCGGACACCAGCAGGGCGTCGATGTTGACCGAGCCGAAGTCGTTGACCAGCACACCCAGGCGCGTGCCGGTGGCACCCGCGGTGCGCAGCAGGTGATTGAGCAGCGTGGTCTTGCCCGAACCGAGGAAGCCGGCGACGACGATCACCGGAACCGGCGGCCGAGCCGATCGGGACGCACTCACCCCAGGCATGCCGGGCAGATCACCGCGAGGTCCCGACCCTCTCGATCGGGATGGTTCGCCACGTTGTTCGTCGACGCGCCACATTCGACGCACTTCCCGAGCACTTCGGCGTGATCGGAGAACTCGGTGCTCATCCGGTTGTCGAAGACGTAGAGCGATCCTCGCCAGAGTCCGTCGTCGCGGTAGCGCTCGCCGTAGCGGACGATGCCGCCGTCGAGCTGGTAGACCTCGTTGAATCCGCGGTTGCGCATCACCGTGCTGAGAACCTCGCACCGGACGCCACCGGTGCAGTAGGTGACCACCGGACGGTCTTTGAGGTGGTCGTAGGCACCGCTCTCGATCAGCGGGATGAAGTCGCGGGTGGTCTGCGCCTTGGTCACGACGGCACCGTCGAACCGACCGACCTGCGCCTCGATCTCGTTGCGGCCGTCGAAGAAGACGACCTCGTCTCCGCGCTCGTCGACGAGTTGGTGCACCTGTTCGGGCGTCAACCGGGCACCCCCGCCGACCACGCCGTTCTCGTCGACGACGATCTCGTCCGGAACTCCGAACGTCACGATCTCCGGCCGCACCTTCACACTCAGGCGCGGGAAATCGTCGCCGGTGCCGTCCGCCCATTTGATGTCCGCGTCGGCGAACCCGGGGTACGAACGGGTCGCCCTGACGTAGCGTTTGACTGCGGCGATGTCGCCACCGACGGTGCTGTTGATTCCGTGTCGTGACACGATGATCCTGCCCCGCAACCCGAGCGACTCGCAGACCGACAGCTGCCACAACCGAATGGCTTCCGGATCGGGCAGCGGGACGAAGACGTAGAACAGAACGATCTTGGGGGTCGACACAATGCAAGGGTACGGAAATCGATCACGGCGGCCCGTACCCGTCCCCCGCCGTCGCCCGGCTCATTTCGGCCGCAAGATCTGCGGGTCGTTCGCGATCGTGATCACGGCGACAATCGTCACCGTTGCGGGATGTTCGTTACCCACCGACACCGCGCCTTCCCGAATCGTCATTCCGCCGACCGACGAACTGTCGACCCTCACCGAGGTCGAGTCGGCATCGACAACAACCACCACGGGTGAGGACACCGCACAGAATCTGCCCGATTGGACAATTGGCCGAGTCGTCGCGATGGCTCCCCGCGTCGACAATTCACGCTTTCATCAGGGTTCGGTCACTCCTGATTCACCGATACAGGACTCGTCGGGCTTCCATTTCTCCACTCCCGATCGATCGGTCAATTGTTCGACGGGCACCAACGGGAGGTCGTCGCTGGCCTGCCGTATCAACGGGGGCGGCGACGCCGGGCCCTCGACGCGACCCACCCGTCCGTCGTCGGAGCCGGCCTCCTGCGACTGGGCGCCCGATTACGCAATCCTCAGTTCGGACGGTCCGCAGCGCGGCGCCTGCTCCAATCGCTATCCGGTCCTCTATCGGTCATCAATAGTCGACTATGGGCGCACGATTTCGATTTCCCGATTCTCCTGCCTCGTGGAGACAGTCGGCCTGTTCTGTCTCGAATCGCGCTCGAAAGCGGGATTCTCGGTGACCGAAAGCGGATACCGGACCATCTACGCCGCCGATCGCGCGCCTGAGTCTTTGGTGGCACTCTCCCCGGAAGAATCCGACGAATCAGCCCGAGACGCGACGACGGTCACTTCACCAACTCGGACATCCCGGGCCACCACCCGGACCGGGACACCCCGACCGCGGCCAACCAACAGCAGCACAGTGCCCACTCCCTAAGAATTCTCGCGCCCCGACTTCCCTGAGCCATTTCGATACTTTAGGGTCTAGGCGGGGGTTCTCAGCGGCTACTCATAGTTCGGGTCTAAGCTGTGCACCGAAAGAATAGATCAAAACGGGGTGGATAAGGTTTAATAGACCTCCCACGGCCGAGTTGGTCGCATGACACAAATCGAGGGGAAAGCGTTTCATGGCGAAGAAGGAAATCGTTCAGGTCATCGACGATCTCGACGGCAAGGTTTTGGATCAGTACGAAACTGTCCGATGGTCACTCGACGGCAAGAATTACGAGTTCGACACTTCGTCGAAGCACGCTCAGCAATTCCGTGATTCGCTCTCGAAGTACCTCGACATCTCGCGCCAGACCGGCCGGGTGGCCAAGCGTGCGACGGCCACCACCGCAGCCACCGGCGGCGGGCGCAACAAGGAGACCACCAAGGCCATCCGCGAATGGGCGATTCGTGAGGGTTACGAACTCAGCGACCGCGGCCGTATCCCGCAGAGCATCATCGAGGCCTTCGAGGCCGCACACTGACCGGTCACGCGTGAGGATCTCCTCGCCCGTACCGAACCACCGCCCGGCTGCACTCGTGCGCCGGGCGGTAGTCGTCTGTGGGGTGCAGCCGTGAAGCCGCTCGAACCGCTCGCCGCACCGGTCGACCCGGTGGAGGCGCTCGCCCGCATCTCCTGGCTCCTCGAACAGCGGCGGGAGAGCAGCTACCGGGTGGAGGCGTTCCGACGCGCCGCCCAGGCCGCCGCACGACTCTCTCCCGACGACCTGCGGGACCGGGCGTCTGGTCGGACCCTCACCACGGTGAAAGGGATCGGGAAGACGACGGCGGCCGTCATCGGACAGGCCGTCGACGGCCAGGTTCCGGACTATCTCGCCCGGTTGCAGGACGAAGACCTGGCCTACCCGCCGAACGGTGCCGACGAATTGGTCACCGCCGTCGTCGGCGATCTCCACGCACACACCGAATGGAGCGACGGCGGGGCACCCATCGACGAGATGGCCGCGGCCGCACAGGCCATGGGCCATGAGTGGCTGGCCATCACCGACCACTCCCCTCGGCTGACCGTCGCCAACGGATTGAGCGCCGAACGACTCGCGTCGCAGATCGAGGCGATCGACGAATGGAACAGTCTGCACGAGAACGATTTTCGATTGCTTCGTGGTATCGAGATCGACATCCTCGACGACGGTGCACTCGATCAGTCGGACGAGATGATCGAGCGCCTCGACATCGTGACGGCCTCGGTGCACTCACGGCTGCGGATGGACCACGACGCGATGACGACCCGTCTGGTCAACGCGGTCTCCGACCCGCGCGTCCACGTCCTCGGGCACTGCACCGGCCGTCGGGTGCTGAGCGGGCGCGGCCACCGGCCTCCGTCGACCTTCGACGCCCGTGCCGTCTTCGAGGCGTGCGCGGCGAACGACACGATCGTAGAAATCAATTCGCGCCCCGAGCGGGTGGACCCGCCCGACGAGCTGATCGAGATCGCGATCGAGGCCGGCTGCCTGTTCGCGATCGACTCCGATGCGCATGCACCCGGGCAGCTCGAGTTCAAGGTCCTGGGTGCGCGTCGTGCCGTGGAGCATGACATCGACCCGGACCGGATCGTCACGACGTGGTCGTCGGAACGATTGCTGGAGTGGACTTCCCGATGAGCCGTGCGGCGAGCGGGAACAACAGGACCGTCGTCGCGCCGGCGGCCACCAGGGTGGAGGCGAGGGCGTCGGAGATGAGCTCGGAGGACACCGCGACCTCGGTGACCGCCACGATGATCGGCAGACCGGTCGCGGCGAACAGCGCCAGCTGAGTCCGCTCACGCGGGTGACTCAGGAAATGACCGTCGTCGAGGTAGCGCGCGCTGAACCAGACCGGGACGCCGCGGGCGATCGCGATGGCCAGCACCAGGACCACCCACGTCCCGGGTTTGGACGCGACCGCCGACACGTCGATGTTCATGCCGGAGGTGACGAAGAAGATCGGGATGAGTACGCCGAACCCGATCACCTCCAGCGACTTGCCGACATGCGGGTGCTCCGGCCCGATGAGCCGGCGGAGGATCAGTCCTGCGGCGAAGGCGCCGAGCACCACGTCGAGGTCGAAGACGGCGGCCACCGTCATGAGCGAGACGAGCAACAGGACGACGACGCGCACCGGCAGTTGCACAGTGCCCCCGGCCATCTCGGCGATGGCCCGTCCGATGGCGGGGATACGCGCGAGGATGCGTTGTGGGGCAGCGGCTATCAGCAGCGCGGCCAGGACGAAGAGCACCAGCACGATCACCGCGCCGCCGAAACTACGGCTGGTCAGCAACAGCGACATCGCGAGCACCGGACCGAGTTCGCCGACCGCGCCATGCGCCATCACCGCACGCCCGAGCCGGGTGTCGGCCAGACCCGCCTGTTTCATGATGGGCAGCAGCGTACCGAGGGCGGTGGAGGTGAGGGTGATCGCGATCGCGATGTGCGCGGTGAAGCCGGCCTCGCTCAACCCCAGCGAGAGGGTCGTCGCAACCAGGGCCACCGACCCCCAGGCGATGAGCAGGCTCACCATCCAGGACGCCTGGGCGACGCGACCGGACCTGCCGCTCAACAGCTTCGGGTCGAGTTCGTAGCCGGCGAGGAGGAACAGCATTCCCAGGCCGAGCTGGCTGAGCATGTCGATACCCGTGCGGTCGGCCCAGTCGAGCGCGTGCGGACCGATCACGATGCCGAACACCAGCAGCAGAACGGCGTCGGGAACGTACCCGCGGGACAGCCTCGACAGCAGCGGGCACACCGCGGCGATGAGGACGATCCAGAACAGCGACACGATCACCGAGGTGTCGGTCGTCGCGGACTCGGCAAGGATCATGACGAATATCGTGGCACGACGCCTCCGGATTCATCCCGTCGCCACGACGTCGGAGTTCACGCCAGAGCGTTCACCCTTTCCCGGAGGACGGGGAGGACTCCCTCGGCGAACCAGTGGGCCTCCTCGATGTGCGGGTAACCCGACAGGATGAAGTGCTCGAAGCCCTGCGCCTCGTATTCACCGATCAGCGCGGCGACCTCGTCGTAACTGCCGACGAGCGCGGTGCCCGCTCCCCCGCGGATCAGTCCGACCCCGGCCCACAGTCCCGGATGGATCTCGAGGGCATCGCGCCGGCCGCCGTGGAGTTCCGCCATCCGGCGCTGACCTGTCGAATCCGAGCCCGAGTGCAGTGCGAACGCGGTCGCGACCTCCTCGTCGCTGATGCCTGCCAGTAGGGAGTCGGCGACCCGCCACGCCTCTTCGGACGTCTCTCGTGCGATGACATGCAGGCGCACACCGTATTCCAGCGTCCGGCCCTGGGCGGCGGTGCGTCGTGCGACCTCGGCGATCTTGTCCCCCGCCACCACCGGCGGTTCACCCCACGTCAGGTACACCTCGGCGCGGGCGGCCGCGACACTCAGCGCCGGGTCCGACGACCCGCCGAAGAAGATCTGAGGCTTCGTCTCGGGCGGGTCGGGCAGGAACGCCCCCGCGATCTTGTAGAACTCGCCGTCGAAATCGACGGTCTCACCGGCCCACAGGCGCTCGACGATCTGCAGGAACTCGTCGGTGCGCGAGTAACGGCGGTCGTGGTCGACCCAGTCGCCGAACCGGCGCTGTTCCACCTCGTCGCCACCGGTCACGATGTTCACCGCCACTCGACCACCGGAGAAGCGCTGCAGGGTCGCGGTCTGCTGGGCCGCGAGCGTCGGCGAGATCAGTCCCGGCCGGAACGCGACGAGGAACGACAACTTCTCGGTGTGGGTGATCGCCGCCGCGGTGGTGAGCCAGGCGTCCTCGCACCAGGTGCCGGTCGGGGTCAGCACGCTCTCGTACCCGAGCCGGTCGGCCGTACGCGCGACGTCGATCAGGTACGGCAGCTCCGGGGCACGGTAGCCGGGTGGATGTCGCTTGGTGGCCGAGGCATGTGATGCTCCGACTATCCCGCGGCTGTCACCGGCGGTGGGCAGGAACCAGTGGAAATGGCTCATCGATCAGACTTCCCTTCCAGACGGGTGGGTCGTGCCGGATGAATCAAGGCGGATCGGTCAGGAGGCCGGCGTGGAGAAGTACTCCGTCAGCGCATCGTCGTAGCGGTTGTCGACGAAGTCGGCGAAGGTGACCTCACCCTGTAGCTGACCCGATGCGGCGAAGGCGTCGGCGAGCGTCTGCTGCGACTCGACGACGTTATCGGTCAGCGCGATCGCCGGACGCAGGCTTCGACCCTGGGCGATCTTTCCGGCGCGCGGGTCGATACCGATCTCGGCGGAGTACTTCTCGGCCCACGCATCGGGGTTGGCCTTGGCCCAGTTGCTGGCACGCGCGATGCCTGCCACCAGTTCACGAACGGCGGTGTTGCGGCGCGGATCGGTGAGCGCCTGGTCACCGGCGATGCCGAATCCGTAACCGTTGGAGACACCTTCGGCGGTCACCAGCGTCTTCGGGTTGTTCTCGAGCTGCACGATCGCGGTGTAGGGATCCCAGATGGCCCAGGCGTCGACGTTGCCGGAGGTGAACGCGGACAACGCATCTGCTGGTTGCAGGAACACCGGCTGCACGTCCTTGCCGGGGCCGAGGGTCAGATTCGCCTTGTTGAGCTGGAGCAACAGGTGCCCGTGAGCCGAGCTGCCCTTGGCGACGGCCACCTTCTTGCCGGCGAGGTCGGCGACCGAGGTGAGGGTCGAGCTGCCAGGGATCAGGATGGCGTCACCGCTCGCGTTGTTCGCGAAGCCGGCCACCACCTTGACCTTCGCGTTCGACGCCGCACCGAAGATGGGCGGGGTGTTGCCGGTGACGGCGAAGTCGATCTTGCCCGCCGTGGCCGCCTCGATCTGCGGCGGACCCGAGGTGAAGGTGGAGAACTCGACGTCGAACGGCAGCTTCTCGAGTTCACCGGACGCCCGCAGAAGCGCTGCGGTGCCGCCCTTCTGGTCACCGACGTGCAGTGTCAGGTCTTGCAGCGAGGAGACCTCGACGGTCTCATCGGCGATCGAGTCCGCGGTGTCGTCACGCTGCACGCAGCCGGCGAGCCCCAGTGTCAGTGCAGCCGTGGCCAGTACGGCCGCGAGCACCCTCCGTCGAGACGACGGGGTGCGGGACGGGCGAGCGGGAACGTCGATGATTCTCATAGGTGTTGCGGCGCTTTCGGTGTGGGTGAACGTGGACGAACCGGAATCAAGCGGTGGTCAGCGGGCGGCGTCGGCGACACCGAGGGCGGTGAGGAGTTCGGCACGCAGCCGCGGGATCTGCGGGTCGACGGAGTCGTCGGAGTCGTCTCCGGTGGCGCCGCCGCGGGGATCGGGGACCGCGATGTCCTCGACGATCCGGCCGTCGGCCAGCACGACGACCCGGTCGGCGAGTCGGAGCGCCTCGTCGACGTCATGGGTGACGAGCAGAGCGCCGAATCGGTTGTGGCGCCACAGCGAGATCAGCAGTTCGTGCATGGTGCGGCGGGTCAGGGCGTCGAGCGCACCGAACGGTTCGTCGAGCAGCAGGAGCTGTGGACGTGCGACCAAGGCGCGGGCGAGCGACACACGCTGCGCCTGGCCACCGGACAGTTGCGCCGGCCAGGCACCGGTCTTGTCGGTCAGGCCGACCTCGTCGAGGGTTCGGCGGGCGCGTTCCCTGGCCTCGGCCTTGCCGACCTTCTCGCGGACGAGTCCGAACACGACGTTCTGCAGCACCGTGCGCCACGGGAACAGACGCGGTTCCTGGAACGAGACCGCCGGAAATCCCGCAGTGCTCACCGTTCCGGATTCGGTTTGCGACAACCCTGCGAGCAAGCGCAAGAGCGTCGATTTGCCGCTGCCGCTGCGTCCGATGAGCGCGACGATCTCGTGCGCCCCGACGCGCAGCGTCACATCACGGAGGACCAGATTGTCGCCATAGCCGAGACTGGCGTTCTCGACCTCGGCGGCGTACGCACGGGCGTCGTTGCGCGCGGTGGGCACGGTGACCTCGAGGTCGCGGGTGGCGATGGCGGTCATGGGGGACTCTCTCCTGCTCGGGGTGACTCTTGTCGGGGGCAGCGCGTTGCACGTCAACGGTTCTGGTACTGGGTGGTGTAGCGCTCGAGGGCGCGAACGATGGCGTCGGTGATCAGACCCAGTGCGGCGTAGACGATCAGGCCGAAGAAGATGATGTCGGTGCGCAGGAAGTCGCGGGCGTTGTTGATCAGGTAACCGAGCCCGGAGGTCGCGGCGATCTGTTCGGCGACGATGAGACTGAGCCAGGCGATTGCGAGCGCCTGACGGAGGCCGACCAGGATCTGCGGCATCGCTCCCGGGATGATGAGGTCGCGGATGGTGGTGATCCGTGAGAATCCCAGCACGCGCGCCGTTTCCACGAGCCGTGGGTCGATCTGCCGGATGGCGGCGGAGGTGTTGAGGTAGAGCGGGAAGAGTGCCCCGAGGGCGACGAGCAGGACCTTGGGCGTCTCCCCGATCCCGAACCAGAGGATGAACAGCGGGATCAGGCCGAACAGCGGCAACGCCCGGATGGCCTGCATGTTGGGGTCGACGATGGAGTCGGCGTACCGGCTCAACCCGACGAGGAGACCGAGTCCGACGCCGACCAAGACACCGATCGCGAGACCGATGGCCACACGCTGCGCGGATGCGGCGACGGCGTCGAGGAGATGACCGTTGGACAGTACCTCCCAGCCCGCCTCGGCGATCAGCGACGGCGCGGGCAGGCGATCTTGCGGGATGACGCCGAGCGCACTGCCCAGCTGCCACAACACGAGGACGGCGATCGGCGAGAGGGCCCGGATGACCGTGTGCAGTCGACGGTTCTTCGTCTTCGTCTGGGCGGATGCCGAATTCGCCGAATCGGACTCGTCGGGAACTCGTGCTCCGGGCGCGCTGATGCTCAGGGTCTGGTCGGCCACGAGGCCGACGCTAAAAACCGGGGCAGGGTCGGCGACACCCTTCGATTCAGCTTGAGTGCAAGTCCACCTTCCGGCGATGTGTCGGGGACCGCACCTAGTCCCGCGGGATCGGCGGCGCGTGATCGGGCGCCATGAGCGCCGCGATCCGCGAGAAGATCGGGTTGCCTCCGTTGTCGTAGGAACCGTCGGGACCGAACGCCTCTGCTTCGTAGGTCACCGCGACCGCGATGGACACCTTCTCCTCGGGCAGGTAACCGACCACGGCGGCATACCCGTTGAACAGCGGGTTCTGGACGATCCAGTCGCCGGTCAGGACCACGCCCATGCCGTAGGTGTAGCGCTCGCTCATCTCCAGGCACGTCGCGCAGCCGTACAGCGGGCGGGCGACACCTCGGAGCCGGGTCGAGGTCATCGTCTCGTAGGACTCCTTCGACAGCGTCTCACCGGCGAAGAGCTTGCGTCCGGTTGCCTCGACGTCGTAGATGTTCGAGGTCTGGATGGCCCCGTGGGTGATGCTCCACGACGGATTCCATCCGGTGGTCTCCTCGTAGAACGGTGTGTCCGGCGGCAGATTCAGGAATCCGCGGCGTTCGGAGGAGTATGCGTGCAGGGCGGGCTCGGGGATGGCCGCGGTCAGACTCGACACGGTGTTCTCGAGTCCCAGTGGCTCCGAGATCCGTTCGCGGAGCAGCTCTTCGACAGGCTTGCCGGTGATCTTCTCCAGCGCGAGGCCGAGGATGACGTAGTTGGTGTGAGCGTAGTTCCAGTTCGTGCCGGGCTTGTACAGCAGGGGCTTGTCCACCGCGTAGGACAGCATCTCGTCGGTGGTCCACGCCTTGAACGGGTTGGTGAGCTCGGTCGTTTCGAAGGCGTCGTTGCCGAGGACATAGTCCTGGTACCCGGAGGTCATCGTCGCGAGCTGACCCAGCGTGACCTCGTCGGCGTGCGGAATCTGCGGAACCCATCTGCCGATGGTGTCGTCGAGGGACACCTTGTCCTCGTCGACGAGCTGTAGCAGGACCGCGGCCACGTACGCGATGGCGACGGCCCCATTGCGGAAGTGCATGTCGGGGGCGGCCGCGACACCGGTCTGTGATTCGCCGTACGCCTTCGTGATCACCTCGTCGCCGTCATCGGTCACCCGGACGATCACCGCTTTCAGGTGTTTCGACGCCTTCAACTCCTCGACGATCCGCTCGATCGCCGCAGCTTTCTCCGGGGCCGACGAGGCGCCGGAGGATTCGGCAGGCCCCGACCCGCCGGAGCCACACGCCGCGAGTACCGCGACCATCAACATCACCACGATCGTCGACCAGCGCTTTGCCATACGGTCAGCGTCCGACATGGGTCGTGGTCGCGAGTCGGAACCGGCGGATTCGGCACGCAAACGCGGCGTACCGTCTTCTTCTGACCCGACCAGCACGACCCGAGGCGGCCACCATGACCACCACCCAGCCGATCATGCCGGCCGCGTTCATCGGACACGGCAACCCGATGAACGCACTCGAGCGCAACAAGTACACCGAGGCATGGCGAGCACTGGGGCAGGCGGTCCCGAAGCCGCGGGCGATCCTGGTGATCTCGGCGCACTGGTACACCAACGCGACGGCGGTGACGGCGATGCCGCGCCCGCGCACCATCCACGACTTCTACGGGTTCCCGCAGGATCTCTTCGACGTCCAGTACCCCGCGCCCGGTGACCCCGAGGTCGCCGAGATGGTCTCCGACGTCGTCAAACCCACGTGGTGCGGCCACGACCTGGACAGTTGGGGCATCGATCACGGCACCTGGTCGGTGCTAGTGCACACGTTCCCCGACGCCTCGATCCCGGTTCTGCAGCTATCGCTCAACGCCTTCAAGGACTTCGAGCACCACTACGAGTTGGGCCGCAAGCTGGCGCCGCTACGTGAGCGGGGTGTGCTCATCATCGGCAGCGGCAACATCGTCCACAACCTGCACGCGATCGATTTCGCCAAGGCCGACTCCGGCTACGACTGGGCCCACCGGTTCGACGACGCCGCCCGTGAAGTGCTGCAGGACAACCCCTCTGACGTCCTGAGTCTCGCCGGGCACCCCGACTTCGACAACTCGGTGCCGACGCCGGATCACTACCTGCCGATGCTCTACATCGCCGGGCTCGCACAGGAGTCGCCGCTCGATCTGCTCGTCGACGGGCATGCGGCCGGTTCGATCTCGATGGCCGCCTACACGCACGGCCTGGACGTGAAGACGGGAACGTTCGGCGACGCGCCGGCCGCCGAACTTCCCGACGGTTTCCCGCCCCTGGACTCCAACATCTGAATCCCGCGGCCGACTAGGCCCGAGGCGTCAGCCGAGCCGCTCCCGCCGCCCGAGTAGACCCGAGCCGCCCCCGCCGGCCGAGTAGGCCCGAGGCGCCAGCCGAGCCGCCCCCGCCGGCCGAGTAGGCCCGAGGCGCCAGCCGAAGGCCGTATCGAGGTCTCAGGACTTCAGGAACTCGTCGATCTGGTTGATGGCCGCGGTGGAACCCTCGACGACACCCATGTCGAGCACCTTCTGAAGTGCTTCGGCGGATTCGAAGGTGCTGATGTAGGTGGCGACGGTCTTGCCGTCCTTTTCCACGAACGAGTACGAATTACGCGACTCGGGCATGTCGGTGATCGGGTTCAGGTCCGCATCGGCGAACCCGTCGAGAAACGTGAAACCGTGTGGCTCGTCCACGGATTCGACCTTCCAGTAGCCGCCGAACCTCTCTCCTTCGGGACTGGTCATGTAGTAGGTGACCTTGCCGCCCGGCTTGAACTCGTGGTCGACGACGGTCGCCGGGTAGGTCGGCGGGCCCCAGATCTTCTCCAGCTGGCGCGGGTCGGCGTAGATCTGCCAAACACGGTCGACGGGGGCGGCGAACTCCGCGTTGATGGTGATCGTGCGGGCGTCGAGGTCCGGGGTGATGTCGATGACAGGCATGGTTCATTCCTCCGATGATGTTGCAGTTGGTGGGGTTTCGAGCGAGAGCAGGTCGTCGATGCGCGCGATACGGCCACGCCACACCTGTTCGAGTTCGGAGAGCATCGAGGCCACCGAACGCACCGCGGCGACATCGCCGCTGGCAAGTTGCTCGCGCCCCTGACGTCGTTTCGTCAGTAGGCCCGCCTTCTCCAGCACGGCGACATGCTTCTGCACTGCCGCGAAGCTCATGTCGTATTTCGCGGCGAGCACCGAGACCGAGTGTTCACCGGCGAGCACGCGCCGCAGGATGTCACGGCGAGTGCGATCGGACAGCGCGTGGAACAGGGCATCGGCCCTGTCCTCCTCGTCTGGCGATGTGCCAGTGGTTCCGGCCACATCTCAAACATACAACCGATCGGTTGTATGTCAACCCCTGCGGCGACATTCACCGCACTCAGGACCGCACGCCCCCTTGCTGCCTGAGGTGCGAGAAGCGCAAGCACGGCCCACTCGCTGCCTGAGATGCGAGGAGCGCAAGCACGGCCCCCTCGCTGCCTGAGGTGCGAGGAGCGCCAGCGACGAGCCACGAAGGCCTGGCGAGACACCCTCGTCCACCCAACTACCGGTCGACGTCAACCCGACCGACAGACTTCGATCGACGTCTGCCGGTCGAGTTGAGGTTCGGCAGTCGGGATCCGGGCGCTTCTCAGGGAGCGGACCCTTTCGACCCTCACGACGGCCTGGTGACCCACTCTCCCAACCGGCCACCGGTCGACGTACGAGGGTTACGTCTCACTGCTCGGTGACGTGACCACCCTCGACATGCCAGTGCCGGTCGACGCGAACGTTGGCGAGCATCCGCCGATCGTGGGTGACCAGGAGCAGCGCCCCGTCGTAGGAGTCGAGTGCCGATTCCAACTGCTCGATCGCGGGGAGGTCCAGATGGTTGGTGGGCTCGTCGAGCACCAGGACGTTCACTCCGCGGGCCTGCAGCAACGCCAGTCCGGCGCGGGTGCGCTCCCCCGGCGACAGCTCGCCGACCGCCCGGTCGACATGGTCGGCGCGTAGACCGAACTTGGCCAGCAGCGTCCTCACGTCGGCCATGGTGTGGTCGGGTACCAGTTCGGCAAAGCGATCGGCCAACGGCGTCGTACCGGTGAACTGCCCACGCGCCTGGTCGATCTCACCGATCGCGACGTTGGCGCCGAGTTGCGCTGTCCCCGAATCGGGTTCGAGGTGACCGAGGAGGAGTCGCAGCAATGTCGATTTGCCGGCACCGTTCGGCCCGGTGATGCCGATACGCTCTTCCGCGTTCACCTGGATCGAGACCGGCCCCATCACGAAGTCCCCCTGTCGCACAACGGCGTTGTTCAACGTCGAGACGACCGAGCTCGATCGTGGTGCGGAGCCGATGGTGAATTCGAGGACCCATTCCTTGCGCGGTTCGGCGACCTCGTCCAGGCGCGCGATCCGACTCTCCATCTGCCGCACCTTCTGCGCCTGTTTCTCACTCGATTCGGTGGCGGCGCGGCGTCGGATCTTGTCGTTGTCGGGCGCCTTGCGCATCGCGTTGCGCACTCCCTGACTCGACCACTCCCGTTGGGTACGCGCCCGTGCCACGAGATCGGCTTTCTTCGCGGCGAACTCCTCGTACTCCTCGCGCTTGTGCCGGCGCGCCACCTCGCGTTCTTCGAGGTAGCTCTCGTAACCGCCGCCGAAGACAGTGTTGGTGTGCTGGGCCAGGTCGAGTTCGAGAACCCGGGTGACGCTGCGTGCGAGGAACTCTCGATCATGACTCACGAGCACGACCCCGCCGCGGAGGCCTGCGACGACCTCCTCCAGTCGGGCGATGCCGTCGAGATCGAGATCGTTGGTCGGCTCGTCGAGCAGCACGATGTCGAATCGGGAGCACAGGAGTGCAGCGAGGCCGACCCGCGCGGCCTGTCCACCGGACAGGGCGGTCATCGGCGTGGTGTCGGGGTCGATGACATCGGTGGCGAGACCGAGGTCGGCGAGGACCGCCGGGAGGCGTTCGTCGAGATCGGCAGCGCCGGTGGTGAGCCAGTGATCGAGTGCCGCCGCATAGACGTCGGCGGGGTCGTCGGCACCGGCCGCGGCGGACTCGTCCGCAAGCGCCTCGGCCGCAGCGTCCATCGCCTGCGTGGCAGCCGTGCAACCGGTGCGACGCCCCACGTATTCACGGACCGTCTCACCCGGAATCCGCTCGTGTTCCTGAGGTAGCCAGCCGACGAAGGCGTCCGACGGTGCCCGCGACACCGACCCCGCCAGCGGCGCGAGATCACCGGCCAGGACGCGTAGCAGCGTCGTCTTACCCGCCCCGTTCGCGCCGACCACCCCGACCACGTCGCCGGGAGCGACGGTGAGGTCGAGGTGATCGAACAGGACGCGGTGGGCGTATCCGCCCGCGACATCCTTGGCGACGAGAGTTGCGGTCATCGGTCAATGGTCGCACCACCGGCGACGCCGGCCGTGCCCGGTCAGGCCCTGGTCTTCCCCTGCGTCGGCGCGGTGGCCGGTTCGTCGGGCGCCTTGCCCAGCGCGAACTTTCCGTCCTGGAACATCAGCGGGTAGAGGATGCCACCGATGAGGCCGCCCAGCAGCGGCGCGAGCCAGAACAACCACAACTGTCCGGGGGCTCCGTTGCCGTTGAAGAACGCGACCGCCGTCGAACGCGCCGGATTGACCGAGGTGTTGCTGATCGGGATGGAGATCAGATGGATCAGCGTCAGGGTCAGACCGATTGCCAGCGGCCCGAATCCGGCGGGTGCCCGGCCGTCGGTGGCGCCGAGCACGACCAGCAGGAAGAACGCCGTCAGGACCACCTCGGCGATCAGGACCGCCACGAGGGTGTAGTTGTTCGGCGAATGGTCTCCGTAGCCGTTGGCGGCCATGTTGCCGGTCGCCTCGAAGCCCGGTCGGCCGCTGGCGATCGCGTACAGGAGGGTGCCGGCGAGCAGGCCGCCGACGACCTGGGCGATCCAATACCCCGGCAGGTCTTTCACCGGCAGTCGGCCGCTGACAACCGCCCCGAGGGTGATCGCCGGGTTGAAGTGGGCGCCCGAGACGTGCCCGACGGCGTAGGCCATCGTGACGACCGTCAGGCCGAACGCCAGTGAGACGCCGAGCAGACCGATGCCCAGCTGGATCAGGGTGTCGTTGTCCTCGCTGGCGTTCGCGACGTACTTGGCCGCGAAGATGGCGCTGCCGCAGCCGCCGAAGACCAGCCAGAACGTGCCGAACAGCTCGGCCAGCAACCGGCGTGGAGTACTTGCTGTCATGAGACCGTGTCTCCTTCGCCCGGCTCGTCGACTCGCGGCACGGCGACGCCGAGCCGGTATGTCCCCGCCACCGTGTCCCGAGTGGACCGCAGTCCCCGAGAAATGTCTGCCTGTTTACGAATCTCATGCTCAGAATTGACGCTCGCGTGTCCTTCGATGCTCATTCGACTGCATGAAAAACGGCATTCCGTGCGTTCACGAAATAGGCCGGGAACGCAATCTTCGCGACTTGGAGCACCCGTCCTGAGCTGCCAAAACATTCGCTTGAATGCTACCGGTCGACCTTTCTCGAACGCCCTGTTGGGCGCGTTTGGGCGCGGTACTGTCGCGTAGTCGATGACCGCCTCCGGTCGAATCTCGCGTAATCGCCTCAGAGAAGGAGCCCATCGTGGGTAGTCCCTACGATCCCAACCAGCCCACTCGGCTCGGCCCGCAGGATGGGCAGCAGCCGTACGGTCAGGAACCGTACGGGCAGCAACCGTACGGTCAGCAGCCCTACCCACACCCGGGTTACGGACAGCAGCCGTACAGCCCACAGCCCGGTGGTCAGCAGCCGTATGGACAGCAGCCTTATGGTCAGCAGCCTCCCCCACCTCCGGCGTCGTCGGGTGGCGGCAAGAAGTGGTGGTTCATCGGCGGCGGTGGCCTCCTGCTTGTGCTGATCGTCGTGGTGGCGGTCGTCCTCGCGTTCACGCTGGGCGGCGGCGACAGCTCCGACGAGCCGAAGGTCCCGACGGCGTCGGCCGTCGCCCTCCTGCTACCGGAGTCCGAGTTCCCGGACATCACCGGCGAATTCACGCTGGAGACCGAGCAGTCCGACGACGACGGCACCACCGTCGACAACGAGAAGTGTGCTCGACTGGTGAAGACCCCGGACACCAGCGCCGACTTCGCGCAACGCGAACTCTCCGAGACCGTCGACGGCGGCGAGGTCTTCTTCGGTCTCGACCAGTACAGCGCCGACGTGACCAAGCCCGCCGATGGCGGCTACGACGACTTCGACGAGATCCTCTCCGCCTGCGAGACCTTCACACTGAACCTCGAGGAGGACGGCGAGACCATCCCCGTCGCAATGAAACTCGACAAGCAGACCCTGCCCATCAGCGGCGACTACAAGGCCGTCCGGATGACCGGTCAGTTCTCCATCTCCGACATCGAGGTCCACATGGTGGGCACCCTCGTCGTCGGCGAGGAGCGCGGCGTGTCGTTCTCGGTGTCCCACAACACCTTCAGCGACAGCGCTCCGTCGGTCAGCTCGGAGGTCACGAGCAACCTCGCCGAGATGTACACCGCGCAGCGTCAACAGATCACCGACGCCGCCTAGTTTCGACGCGCTACGAACCCGCCGCCTCCGAGACCGGTTCATCGGCTTCGGCCGATGTTCCGGTACCGGAGGCGGCGACCTCGCGTTCTGGCACCTCCCGGGGATTGAGAACGGCACAGATCGGGTATCGCTCGCACGTCAGATGGCCGGCAAGCGGAAGAGGTGGGTGTGGCCGGAACGGACGCGTTCGACAAGATGGTCGAGATCATCGACTACCCGGTGTTCGTCGTGACCACCGTCGCCGACGGTCGCCGGTCGGGATGTCTCGTGGGTTTCGCCACCCAGACCAGCATCGACCCCCGCCGTTTCCTCATCGGCATCTCGCAGGCCAACCACACGCACGGCATCGCGACCTCCGCCGAACACCTTGCCGTTCACCTCATCCCGAGCGCTCACCGCGAGCTCGCCGAACTGTTCGGAGGGCAGACCGGCGACGAGGTCGACAAGTTCGCGAGGTGTGTCGCTGGTCAGAAGGACCGTACGGGCTGCTCATTCTCGACGACTCGGAGATGTGGTTCGCCGCAAGGATTCTCGATCGCATCGATGTCGGCGACCATACGGCGCACATCGTCGAACCGGTCGACGGCGCGGTGGTCGTCGACGATCCGTCGCGCGATTCGTGGGTCAGTTTCGCCGATGTCCGCCACATCGACCCGGGGCACGACGCATGAGCGACAAGACGCTGCAGGACCATCCGGATTTCGACGCCCCGACCTTCGCCGAACGCCATTACGCCGACTTCCCTGAGGGTGTGCGCACCAACATGGTGATGAGCATCGACGGCTCGGTGAGTTTTCGCGGTCGGGTCGGTCCGCTCTCCTCACCCGCCGACCGCGCCCTCTTCCATGCTTTGCGTGCGCTGTCCGACGTCGTGCTGGTCGGAGCCGCCACCGCGCGCGTCGAGAAGTACGGTCCCCCGGCGCTGCCCGACCAGCTGATCGCGTTGCGGTCTCGCCTTCGGTGGCCGGGGGCGTCGGACATCCCGCGCCTGGCGATCGTCTCGCAGTCCTGCTCACTGCCCGAGAGGTCGCTCGACGTCCCACCCGAGCAGCGCCCGATCGTCATCACCTCCGCGCTGGCCGACACCTCCGCGGTGAGCGACCACGCCGAGGTCATCGCCGTGGGCGACGAGACCGTCGACCTTCCCGCGGCGATCGACGAGCTGCGGGCCCGCGGGCTGCGCCGCATCCATTGCGAGGGCGGTCCGAGCCTGCTCGACAAACTCGTCGAGGCCGACCTCGTCGACGAATTCTGCGTGACGATGGCACCTCAGGTGACCGGCGAGGGCAGCCCGGTCACCGACCCCGCCGCCGCGGTTCTCAGCCCACTCGATGCCCCGCGTCGCTTTCGGCTCGCACACGCGGTCCCGCACCACGACGACGTCTTCCTTCGCTACGTGCGGTGACCGCGGCAGACCCGCCCCGTTTCCCGGCGGGAACACCGGGTACCCGTCGCCATGACCACATCCAGCGAGTCCCGCCGGTTCGACGTCGTCGTCGTAGGTGGCGGCAACGCCGGCATCAGTGCCGCCGCACGCCTGACCCGACGCGGCGTCTCGGACATCGCGATCATCGAGCCCCAAGCCGTACACACCTACCGGCCGTTGCTGTCCTATGTCGGCGGCGGACAGGCGACACTCCGCGAAGCCGAACGCACCCAGCGGTCGGTGACCCCGGAATCGGCGACCTGGCTCCGGGATTCGGTGACATCCATCGACGCCGGCCGGCGGACGATCCGGTGCCGGTCGGGCACCGTTGTGGAGTACCGGGACCTTGTCCTGGGGGTCGGTCTCGTACCCGACTCGGAAGCAATGCCCGGCATCGAAGAGGCGATCGACGAGCCGTCGGTGACCAGCAACTACCTCGACCGAGCGGCGAAGACCTGGGAACTGGTGACCTCGATGCCGCGCGGCGGTCGAGCGGTGTTCACGGTGCCACGACCCCCGGTCAGCTGCACCGGCACCACCCTCAAGCCGCTGTTCCTCGCCGCCGCGCACTGGGAACGCACCGGAATCCTGCCGACACTCGACATCACTTTGGTCGTGGACCGTCCTCACCTGCTCGGCGTCGACGACCTCGACGCCCGCCTGTCCGCCCGTCTCGAGGAGCTCGGCATCCGTGTCCTCCTCGACTCCGGAGTGCAGTTGCATCCCGGTGACAGGCGGGTCACCGCAACGTCGGCCGCCCGCACCGAGGACCTGGAGTTCGACCTGCTGCACGTGGTGCCACCCTTCCGCGGCCCGTCGATGGTCGAGGAGTCCGGACTCGCCGGGGGCCACGAACACGGACTCGTCGACATCGATCCGCACACGTTGCGACATCGCTCGCACCCCGAGGTGTGGGCGATCGGCGACGGGGCCGCGATCGCCACCGACCCGTCGGGCGGAGGACTCCGTAAGCAGGTGGAGATCCTGGTCGACAACATCCTCGCAGCACGCACCGGCGACCCCTTACGCGATTTCGACGGCTATACGGTGGCACCCATCGCGACCGCGTCTCACCGTCTCATCGCGGCCGAGTTCGACCGGGGCGGAACATCGATGTCGTCGATCCCGTCCTTCCTAGACCCCCTCAAACCGCGCCGCAGCGCCTGGGCGTTCGACCGTTACGTCCTGCCCCGCCTGTACTGGAATCTGATTCTGCGAGGGCGTGTCTGACGTGAGATCCGGCGGGACCAGAGGGTGCCGCCGCTAATATCCTCGTCCATGAGCAAGCCGAAGAAGAGCTGGAAAGAGCTATCCCCCACCGCAAAAGCCGCCATCGTGGCGGTCGCGGCCGTCGACGCGGGCACCCGGGTGTGGGCCCTGCGAGATCTCGCCGGACGCCGCCCCGAGGAGATCAACGGGCCCAAGCGTGCCTGGGCGATCGGCCTGTCGATCGGTTCGACCGCCGGTATCGGACCGGCGATCTACCTGCTGTGGGGCCGCAAGCGCCGCGGATGACGTCAGTCGAAGGCGGCGTCGAACGTTCCGCGGGACACTCGGCGCCGTCCTGCGACTAACGTCTGCGGCATGCAACAAGACCGCAGCCGGCAGATCATCTGGGTTCTCGCCGGAATCGCGACGCTCCTCGTGGCCGTGTTCGTCGTGCTCGCCACGTACACCTTCACCCGTGACCGCGACAGAGGCGCCGACGCCGCTCCGGTCACCGTGACCGTCACGAGCAGCCCGGCCGAAGTACCGGCGCCTCAACCCGCGCCGGTGACGCCTCCCCCGGTCACCACCCAGCCGGAGCCGACCGGGTCGACGCCCTACGAGGGTGGTCCGTGTTTCGAATCGGAGGCACGTTCGTTTGGTACCGCAGCCGACGGAACGAGCCTCGTGTGCAACTATATGGGCGCGGACGGGGGCTTCAGGTGGGTGCAGCACGCCGACAACGACGGGTCAGTCCACAACCTCGGGGAACCCTGCGACCCTGCTGTCGACAAGGTCGCCCAGGACCCGTCCGGCAAGGCGATCATGTGCGGCGGCCAGTTCTGGGTCGACGGCCCGTGACGCCGCAGAATCGCGGGTTCAACCGCAGAACCGCTGGCCGTGAGCAGCGCGTCTTCCGACAGCCGGCAATCCTGTCCGTAGGCCTCAGACCAACTCGGGCAGTACGCATTCGGTAAGCGGCGCGAGGTCCGGCGGGAACGCCGAACCGTCGAGTGGTTGCCAGCGCAGTTCGGCAATCTCGGCGGCGGGGCTCAGCGTCCGCGCGTCCCGGTCGAGCACCGTCGTGGAAACGAAGACCTCTGCCTCCACGTCGAACCCGTCTTCGTTCGCGGCGACCGCCCGGTAGACGCCACGCGACTGCAGCTCCGACGGGTCGAGTTCGAGGTGCAGTTCCTCTCGGCATTCGCGGATCGCCGTCTGCAGCGCGGTCTCGCCGGGCTCGGGCTTGCCTCCGGGGAACATGAATCGCGCGGTGCCGCGCTTCCGCACGGTCAGGACCGCGCCGGCGGAATCCCGCAGGACCACCGCACTCACCCGGATGACAGCTGAATCGACCACGCAACCCACCTTAGTGTCCGCACCTACCGGGCGAATCGGCGGTCACGCTCGAGGGCCGAGTTACCGGCGACGTCGGGCGTAGGCTCGAATCATCGAAACTCTTTGACAGGGTGGACTTTCGGAGCAGTGACGCAGAGTAGGCACACGAGGGAGGCGACCACGGTGGCATGGACCGGCGACCCGATCTGGCTGGCCGACGTACTGCGCGCCGAGGGCCTGGCCGTCATCGAACACGCCGGGTGGCGTGGCCGCGGCCACGGGGATTTCCGCGACCTGCGCGGGGTGATGTGCCACCACACCGCCGGTGGTGGCCCCAACGACTGGCGGGTCGTGCAGGACGGTCGGCCCGGCCTGCCGGGGCCACTCGCGCAGCTCGTCCTCGAACGCGACGGGACCTACCGGGTGATCGCGGCCGGGGTGGCGTGGCATGCCGGGGCCGGCTCCCATCCCGGATGGCCGACCGACAACGCGAACTGGCACGTGATCGGGATCGAGGGCGTGAACAACGGCGTGGGTCAGGTCTGGCCCGCGGCGCAGATGAATGCCTACCGGCGTGGCTGTGCAGCGATCCTCCGTCGACTCGGCCGACCCGCGTCGGATTGCGTCGGTCACAAGGAGTGGTCGTCGGAGGGCAAGATCGACCCGAATTTCGACATGGTGTCGTTCCGTGCGGAGGTCGCCCGCCTCATCGCCGGTGGCCCGCCGGCACCCGTGGAGAACGAGATCGACGCCGAAGCCCTGGTGGCCCGGGCCTGGATCGGTGCCAGGCTCACACCCGGCGAACTGCCGACCGCGGACGGCGTCGGACGCTTCGCCCGGTTCGCCAACGGCACGATCTACTGGCACCCGTATGTGCGCAACGGCGAAGCGACGGCCGTTCCGGCGCATCTGATGGAGACCTACGCGCAGTACGGATTCGAGTCCGGCTTTCTCGGCTACCCGACCCTGCGCCACACCGTCGTTCCCGGCGTCGGCGACATCCAGGCGTTCGAGGGCGGCACCCTCTACCGCCGCTATGGATACGACGGCTTCCCGGTGCGGGGTGTCATCGGCAAACGCTGGGCGGCGGAGGGTTATGAGACCGGCCCTCTCGGCTGGCCGATCTCCGACGAGTACGACAACGGCACCGGCGGTCTCGCGCAGGACTTCGAGAACGGGCGCCTGCAGTGGGACCCGTCCGGTGCCGTGAAGGAGATCAACCGCGGCAGCGACGCGATGTGAACACAGCCGACGCGCACGTCCGCCTGGACTACCGTTTCGAGAACCGCGAATTCAGTTCTGCCACACGGGCTGCCCGGTTCTCTGGACGCATCCGCCCGGCACGTTCGAGCAGATGAATGCCGTGCAGGGCAGCCCAGAAGGTCTCCGTCGCACTGCCGCGGTCGTCGTCCCCGATGGTCTCGGCGAGAACATCGAACCCCGCCCGTAGATCCGCGGGCGTCTCGTCGCTGGCGAACTCGGCGTCGATGGCCTGCTGGAACATCGCTTCGTACACGGCGGGGTGGGAACGCGCGAAGTCGAGATAGGCGTTGGCAACCGACTCGACGCGACCCCCTGCGCCACCATCGCTCGCCGCCGCACGACACTGCCGCGTCAGCTCGACGAAACCCTCGAGCGCGACGGCCAGCATGATCTCCGACTTGCCTCCCGGGAAGTGACCGTAGAGCACCGGCTGCGAGTATCCGATGGCCTCGGCGAGATGCCTCGTGGTGACCGACGACCAACCCTCGTCGTCAGCACGACGCCGCGCGGCCTCGAGAATCGCACGACGCCGTTCCTCATAGCGCTTCTGCCGCGCGGTCTGTTCGGCCATCGGATCTCCTCCATTGCACTCGCTCGCAACCCGGCATAGTCTAGCATTACTATAAATTCTAGTGTTGCTAGAAACGGAGCCGTCATGTCCCCTGTTCTGTCCGTGATCACCACCGTCGTCGTCGGACTGATGGTCGGTGTGGAACTCTCGGTCGCCTTTGTGATCAACCCGATCACCCTGGCACTGCCTGCGCCCGCCTCGATGGCCGCCAGATCGCACGGAGCGCGCATGATGGGTCGGGCGATGCCGTTCTGGTACTTCGGCTCACTGATCCTCGCCGGGGTCCTCGCCGCGACGACGTGGGGCACGACGACGTCGACCGCGGCCCTCGTGGCAGCGGCGCTGCTCGCGGTCAGCGTGGTCATGTCGATCACACTGCTCGTTCCGATCAACAACCGGTCCAAGAACTGGACCGCCGACTCGTACCCGGAGGACTGGCGAGAGCAGACGCGGCGCTGGGACAACCTCCACTACATCCGGGTCGCGGTCATCGTGGCGGCCTTCACCCTCGTCGCGATCGCCGCAGTGGCTTTGTGAGTGCGAGAGATCGGGCGACTACCACGGGACCCGTCCGTCGTGGCGCATGAGATCGATCGCGGCGCCGGTGCCCGACGATCGCCTGACGCGCCCACCACTCGCCATGCCCGATTTGCCCGAAGCGATTGTTACTGTGCTCTGGGCCGTCACACCGGCCATCGGCTACCGAAAGGAACGGCGTGGCATCCTCGTGGGAGATCCTTAAGGCATCGGCGCGTATCTTGCGATCCCGCAAGGAACTGACGATGTTCCCGGTGCTGTCCGGTTGCACCCTGGGCATTCTCACCATCGCGTTGGGCGTCTTGGTCGTCAGCATTCCGGCACTGCGGGACTCCACCGCAGGGTTGATCATCGTGGTCGCGGTCTTCTACTTCCTCGGGGCGTACGTGCTCACCTTCTGGCAGGCGGCGCTCATCTCACAGGCGGACGTCACTCTCGACGGCGGCGACCCGAGCGTCGCAAGCGGTATCGCTCGGGCCACGCGAGCCGGGGTGCGTCTGGCCCCGTGGACGGCGATCGTCGCAACCGTGTCGTACCTGCTGGACGTCGCCGAACGTCGTCTGCCGCAACTCAACATCGTGCTCGACATGGCCTGGAACGTGACCTCCTTCCAGGTCTTGCCGATGATGGTCCTCGAGGACGAGTCCGTGCCCGGCGCCGTGCGGCGCGCCAGAGAAGCGTTCCGGGAGGTCTGGGGCCGCAACATTCTCGGCGTCGCGAGCACCGGGCTGATCTCGCTTGTACCGGCTGTGCCCGGCGCGGTCCTGATCTGGTTGGCCCTCACCGAGCTCGACGGCGCGATGATCGTCGTCGTGGCGCTCATCGGGATTCTGTTCATCGCCGCGGGCGCCGTCATCGCATCCGCCCTCAAGGGCATCTACCAAACCGTGCTCCACCACTACCTGGTCGACCGTCGGATGCCTGAGGCATTCGGCGGGATCGACGGTAGCCAGTTGGTTCGCACCCGACGCAGCGCTACGGCGTAGTGGCAGCCCACAACGACAACACCCCCTGCGAGGAGGGGATGTTGTCGGTGGAACCATGCGTCGGTCGCAGACCGTCGCCTCACGCATCGCGAATCAACCTCTGTCACAAGGCCTGGCCGGCCTTCCTGACACATGGGGCCGATCAGCTACCGGTGTTGTCCAGCCACCGCAGGAGCGAGTACAGGAACCGCGTCGAGCCGGGCATGAAGTTGTTGCCGTGGTGGTAGGTGGGGTCCAGGGTGGTGACGATGATCCGGCCCGGCGTGCTGACGGTGTCCTCGTAGAGGATTGCGCCGGCGTCCGCGCGGGCACCGGTCTCGTCGGGTTCTTCCGCGACCACGAGCGGCACGACGTCGGCCTCGGTGTGCAGCAACCCGTGGTGATGCCAGATCACGGACTTGGTGGACAGGTATTCCCACGCCTCGTGCTCGGGGTTGCGCGTACGGATCAACGGATCCGAACCCTCGAGCCACCACCAGAAGTTGGTGGGACGCGGACTCCAGGAGACGCCCGGAAGCCAGGTGTGCGCGGCGTTCTCACCGAGCACGACGAGCGTCCCCCCACGTTGCGGTACCGCGAGGAGCTGCGCAGTGTGCTTGCGGACCAGTTCGGGATGGAGCCGGTCGGCGAGCACGACGGTGTCGAACGCGTCGAGATCGCCGTCGGCGAGGTCACCGAGGTAGACGAACTCGGGCTGATGGGCGATCACCGCCGGGTCCTTAAGCGTCTGCAGGTGGAAGTGCGAACCGCCGTGAACGAAGGCGAGGCGCCGACGCGAGCGCGGAGCGCGGTCGGTACGCGCGAAGGGTTCGGCGACGGGATCGGTGGTCGTGGTCATGGTCATACCTGGGCCTCCTGCTGGGCGAGCCACGTGAGCAGCTGGGGGAAGATTCGGGCGGAGGTGTTCGGGTCCTCCTGGTAGACACCGACATCGAGACCGCCATGAACAAGCACCTGGCCGGCGCCGAGCGGATACACGTAGTCGACCGGAAGCGCGTTGCGGCCGATGCGATTTGCCACGACCGCGCCCTCCGGCAGCTTGTCACTGTAACCGCGGGCGTAGAAACCGGATACCCCGCTCCGGAAGCTGACGTCGGCCGGATCGACCCCCTCCCACACCGGATGGGCCTCACCGGAGACGATCGCGAGGTCCTTGGGGCCGAAGTACTGCAGCTTTCGCCATTTGCCCAGACCGGGCAGGAAATCGGTCAGGGGATGCCCCATGATCGCGACCCGGCCCCCCGCGGTGACGAAGTCGGTGAGCATGTCGCGACGGCGTTCGAGGAAGATCTGGTCGCAGCGGAACGACCAGACCCGGATAGGACATCAGGTCCCGAAGACCCGCCACCGCGCCCCTGACGACGTCGCAGTCCCCATACTGCTGTGGCTGGCCATCTGAGACATCTAGGACAGACGCGCCCGGCGACGCGAGAGGGAGCGCGCGGCGCCCCCCGCCACCCGCAAAGCCCCCCCTGACGACTCGTCGAGGGGCGAGTCGTGACGAACTGGAAACAGGCCCCGGGCAAATCGCCCTGGCCGCCCCCGACCGCATCGAACCCCACCTCATGTAGTCCGCAACAGAACCACATGAAGCCAGGAGTCACGTCCTACACAGACATCTTGACAATGTCGAAAGCACGAAGGTCTCTACGGCCGGACGAAAGTACCGGGAGGGTCGGAGATCCACGACGTACCGTGCACATTGACGACAAGAATGGGAGGCGCAACCGGTGGCGGACCACAGTCGAAAGATGAGTTGGGCAGTGGAGCGAGAACAACGCCTGGAACATCTCGGCCGGCTCCCCGGGAAGCTTCACCACGAACGGTTCGAGGCACTGAACCGTGCCTCCCGATTGTTCTCAACGAACGGTGTGGAGCTGACTAACCACATCGCGAAATTCGTCGGCACGCTGCAGCACGCAAACAACCTCCCGGACGAGTTTGAACATGAGACCGTTCGGTTGTTTCACAATTACATCGCGTCCGTTGCAACCCTGAGAGACATTCAGCGGGCTACGCACCGCAAGATCTGGCCGGACAAGCCTCCAAAGGACGAGCGCCCTAAACCGGACGATCCGCGAACGTACTGGGAGATGGAGGTCTACTCGCCGAAAGTCGTGGAGATGTTCGGGAACGACGACATTCAGTTCCTCTTCGATCTGAGGAACTGCACGGTCCATCACTCCGTCCCGATGGTGTCAATCGGCACCAACTGGAGTTGGGGGCAGAACCAGCCATTCGTCCACGCCAACAACGTGGCACTCAAACGAAGCGAGCTTGATAAGTACACGAAATGGACCAGCGCATCAAAGCGATTCTTGAAATCTCAGCACGGCGACGTGGACTTCCTTCCACTACTTGAGGAGTACTCGAAGCGCGCACGCGAGTTCTTCCAGTGGTTCTGGGAGCAGATCCAAGAAGCGGTACGACTGGAAGTCGAGGAGTACTACCGGAAACGATCGGAGTTCGATCACTGGCTCTCGGAGGAGCAGGCGAAACCCGACTTCCAACAGCAGTACGGAGGTAACCCGATGCCCGGCACTCTTCGCCGGAACCGCGCAAGAGCGCACGCTGAGCGCTGCGCATTCGGAACAACCGGATGGGGCGGCATAACCGTCGACTCAAAGGGCGTCGCGGTCGTTGGTGAGTCTGACTGGTGTCCCCTACCGGCAGTTGGGAAGTACCGGAAAGACGATCAGCCTGCATCTGAATGGACGTGATGCGTTCGCGCGTCGCCACTGCCGGTAGTAGTCATCGCACAGGTCACGGAGCGGCTCGGTTGGTGACAACGCGGGTGAACACTGGCCACGTGCCGACAGCCTGCGGTGAGGTCTTCCAGGCGTCGTAGAGGCGCTGGCACATGTCGCCCCTTCAACGGCCGGTCGCGCCCTACCGGACCTCCAAGGGTGTGCAGAGTGAGTCCAAGGACACCGGACAAATGGGCTGCGACCGCGATGGCCCTGGATATTTTCGCCAATCTCCCGAACGACCTGAAAGTCGTCGCGAGGCGCTGGACGGACGTGCCCTCGCTGCGCCCTCCGGCTCCTGAGGCCGATACGACGAGACCCCCTCGCTCCTGCTCCGACACAGGTGAGAGGGGGTCTCGTGGTTGTGGAGCTAAGGGGACTCGAACCCCTGACCCCCACACTGCCAGTGTGGTGCGCTACCAGCTGCGCCATAGCCCCGTGTTTTTTTGTTCCGCCCTGTTCAAGGGCACTGTGAAAGTTACACCACTGCCTCGACGGCGACCAAATCCGCAGGAACCGGGCCCTTTGTCGGGCCCGGCCCCCCTCGGATCACGACTTGCCGGCGCCCAGAATCCCGTCGAGCCAGCCGGTGCCGTCGAGCAGTCCGTCGACGGGCTTGCCGTCGTGGAGCACGCTCGGGGTGCCCACCTGGCCGGCGGCCTTCTTGAGTTCGTCGCTCGACGTGGCGGCGTTCGCTTCCGCCTGCGCGACCTTCTCGTTGTCGGTGATGCACTTGGCGGTCGCGGGTGTCGCACCCTGCGAGGTCGCCAGGCGCGCCAATTCGGGGCTGGTGATGTTGCCGGTGCCGTCCTCCGCCGGCTGGGCGCCGAACAGCGCGCTGTGGAACCGGAGGAACAGGTCGGTGTTCTGCTCCTGCGCCACACAGGTCAGCGCGCCCGCGGCACGGGAACTGTAGTCACCGGTCGCCGACCGCGAGTTCAGGAAGTTGAGCGTGTGATAGCGAACCCGCAGTTTGCCCTCGGTGACCGCGGCGGTGATCGCGGGACCCGACTGCTGCTCGAACATCTTGCACACCGGGCACAGCGGGTCCTCGAAGACGTCGATCAGCGGCGCGTTCTCCGGTCCGACGATCATCGTCGAACTCGCCGCGAGCGCAGACTGGTCCGCGGTCCCCTTGTCGCGACCGCTCCACCAGATCCCGCCGATGACCAGGCCCGCGATCACCAGGATCGCGATACCTCCGAGGACGTAGGTCATCGTGCTCGACGGTGCGCTCGGCTGATACTTCGATGTGGTGGCGCGGGGCACGGAGGCTCCCGACTTACGCTTTTCGCTCACGTAACGACTTTATCCGCGCCGCACTGATAATCGGCTGAGTAGATGCGCCCGAAGCGCACCGAATACGTGCCGCTTTCGTAAATGATCTCGACCCGGCTCGATCGGCGAGGGGACGGTCGATCGGCGAAGGGACGGTCGATCGGTGAAGGGACGGCTCGTCCGGCGACCCGCCACATACGTCGTTACGCTCACCGGGTGACCAACAGCGAGGTCGACGAGGAAATGAACCCGATCAGCCACGAGCACCCGGACGTCTCGGGCGGCCAGGTCCGCGCCGCGACCTTCGGCGCGATGGACGGCTTGGTCACCAACATCAGTCTCGTCGCCGGCGTCGGTGGCGCAGGTGCCAGTGCACACACGATCATCCTGTCGGGCGTCGCCGGACTGATCGCCGGCGCGTTCTCGATGGCGCTCGGCGAGTTCACCTCGGTGTCGACGCAGAACGAGCAGCTCGATGCCGAGGTGGAGGTCGAACGCTCCGAGATCGAGAAGAACCCCGGCGGGGAGATCCACGAACTCATCGAGATGTTCACCGAGATGGGCATGACCGAGGAGACCGCGACCACCGCGGCGCACGAGATCCACCAGGACCCCGAAGGTGCGGTCGACGTCCACATCACCCAGGAACTCGGAGTCGCCCCGTCGGACAAGCCGTCTCCGTGGGTGGCGGCGATCTCGTCGTTCGTGATGTTCGGCATCGGCGGCGTCGTCCCACTGATCCCGTACCTGCTCGGCTTCTCTTCGCTGCTCCTCGGCCTGTCGGTGGGCGCCGTCGGACTCCTCATCGCCGGCGGCGTCGCCGCCTACGTCACCCGTCATCCGATTGCCCGGGGCGCGCTACGTCAGCTGTGCTTCGGCGTGATCGCCGCCGGCGCCACCTATCTGGTGGGCCTGGCGATCGGCATCCCCGCGGGCGGCTGATCAGCTCCCGAGCGCGGTGTCGACGACCTGCTGCGCCTCCTTCTGAACCTGCGCGAGATGCTCAGGGCCCTTGAAGGATTCGGCGTAGATCTTGTAGACGTCCTCGGTTCCCGACGGCCTCGCGGCGAACCACGCATTCTCGGTGGTGACCTTCAGACCGCCGATCGCCGCCCCGTTGCCGGGGGCGGTCGTCATGATCGCGGAGATCGGTTCACCGGCGAGTTCGGTGGCCTTCACCTGCTCCGGCGACAGCTTCGACAGCACCGCCTTCTGCTCGCGTGACGCGGGCGCGTCGATCCGGGCGTAAGAGGTTTCCCCGTATTGCTCGGCGAGTTCGGCGTACCGCTGCGACGGCGTCTTGCCGGTGACGGCCAGGATTTCCGAGGCGAGCAGCGCCATGATGATGCCGTCCTTGTCGGTCGACCACGGCGTGCCGTCGAACATCAGGAACGACGCGCCGGCGCTCTCCTCGCCGCCGAAGGCGACACGTCCGGAGAGCAGTCCGTCGACGAACCATTTGAAACCGACGGGGACCTCGAGCAGCGGCCGGCCGATCCCGGCGACCACCCGGTCGATCAGTGACGACGACACCAGCGTCTTGCCGACCGCCGCCTGCTCCGACCACTGCGGACGATGGGTGAACAGGTAGTCGATGGCCACCGCGAGGTAGTGGTTCGGATTCATCAGGCCGGCGTCGGGCGTGACGATCCCGTGGCGGTCGGAGTCGGCGTCGTTTCCGGTCGCGATGTCGAAGGAGTCGCGCGCGGAGATCAGCGACGCCATCGCGTTCGACGACGAGCAGTCCATCCGGATCTTGCCGTCGGTGTCGAGCGTCATGAACGAGAACGTCGGGTCGACGGTCGGGTTGACGACGGTGAGGTGTTCGAGGTTGTAGCGCAGCCCGAGGTGGGCCCAGTACCCGACCGACGCACCGCCGAGCGGGTCGGCGCCGATGTGGATGCCGGCGTCGCGGATGGCAGTCATGTCGACGACGTCGCCGAGGCCCTCGATGTAATCGAGCAGGAACGAGTAGTCCCGGACGAACTCACTGGCTCGGGCCCGTTCGAACGGAATCCGCTTCACGCCGTCGAGCTTCGCCGCGAGCAGTTCGTTGGCGCGGGCGGCGATGACCGAGGTGATGGTGGTGTCGGCCGGACCACCGGTCGGCGGGTTGTACTTGAACCCGCCGTCGCGAGGTGGGTTGTGCGACGGCGTCACCACGATGCCGTCGGAGAGCACACCGGGGTTCTTCTTGTTGAACGTCAGGATCGCGCGACTGACCGCAGGGGTCGGGGTGTACGAGTCGTCCTCGGCGGTCAACACCGACACCTCGTTGGCCGCGAGAACCTCGAGCGCGGTCCGCCACGCCGGAATGGACAAAGCGTGCGTATCGAAACCGATGAACAGCGGACCCGTGATTCCCGCACTGCTCCGGTATTCGACGATGGCCTGCGTCGTCGCAAGAATATGCGCCTCGTTGAATGCGGTGTCGAAACTCGAGCCCCGGTGGCCGGAGGTCCCGAACACGACCTGCTGCAACGGGTCCGACGGATCGGGGACGTTGTCGTAATAGGCACGCTCGAGTGCCTCCACGTCGACGAGGTCTTCGGGCAGGGCCAATGTTCCAGCGCGGGAATGTGCCATATCGCGATTCTGCCATCAAGATCGGAATTCGCCCGTCCGACGACACCAATTGGGGAGGCTCAGCAGACCGGTCCGAATTCGTCCCGGAATCGAATCGCTAGGGTGAGACGATCGTCGACGTGCCGTTGGAGGCCTGCCGAACCATGTTGAACCCCGGTCCCCTGCGACTGCTCTCCCCCGGCCTGTTCTCGACACGGCGCGACCCGGCGGGCCTTCTCGTCCTGGTGCTGCCCGGCGGCACCGACGACAGTCGCAAACCGTTCAGTCCATGGCAGGGTTCGGCATTGCGCATGTACCCGTTCACGTGGTCGCTTCGACTGCGCTACGGACGGGCCGTGCGCGTGCACCAGGTGCGGTACCGCGTCTACGGCTGGAACGGCGACGAGAGCAGCCCCATGCTCCCGGCGCGCGCAGCGCTCGACGAGTTGTGCCGTCGCCACCCCGGCGTCCCCGTCGTCGCGATCGGCCACTCGATGGGCGGCCGGGTCGCCGCGCAGCTGGCCGCCGACCGCCGGGTCATCGGTGTTCTCGCCCTCGCCCCCTGGTGGCAGTACGCCGATTGGCGACACATCCACCCCGGCGCCCGCGTGGTGGCGGTCCACGGCGACGCGGACGAACGCACCTTCGCCAAGCGCACGCGGAAGGGCATCGACGAATTGTCGGCGCAGGGCGTCGACGCCCAGTTCGTCAACGTCCCCGACGGCGGCCACGCGATGCTCGACCACATCGGCCTGTGGCAGCGCAGCGCACTCGACTTCGTGGACGAGCGCTTGACCGCTGTGCACCGTAAGTAGACTCCGCAGGCTGACATCACCGGGCCCCCGACGGCCCGCACCATGAAGGAGTCCATCGCATGCACGCGATAACCGTCACCGATCAGGGAACCCAGATCTCCTACAGCATCGATGACGTGACCCGGTACCACGGCCCCGGCTTCCCGGGCGACGTCGCGCACGCGTTCAAGGTCCTCGAGCGAGCTCTGCCCCAACTCGGCGAACCCGGCTCGGTCGAGCGTCGTGACATCGTCGTGGCCACGGCACATACCGGCCCCGGCGTACGGGACACCTTCGAGATGGTCACCCGCGCGGTGACCGAGAACCGCTTCACCGTCGACTCCGCACTCGAGCGCAACGATCGTGGCGCGACGCTCGAGCGCTACGTCTTCGAACTGTCCTACCGCGATCGGAAGGTCCGGCTGGAGATCCGCGAGGGGTTCGTGACCGACGAGTTCATCGCGCTGGCCCGGCAACCGGAGCGCACCGCCGAAGAGGAGGCGCGCCTGACCTACCTCAAGCAGGAGATGGCGGATCGGCTCCTGGCCGCGCCGGCCGAGGCGGTCTACGACGTGGTGAACGGCTGACACCGCCACCACGTCGGCCCACCGCCTATCCCCGTCGCCGGGCTCCGGACAGTTCCTCGACGTACTCCGGGTAGAACTCGACGTAGGTGTCGCCCGAGAGCACGTACATCGGATCGTCGCCGGTCTCGGAGTAGGCCTGCTTGCGCAGTTCGGTGCGCATGTTCTTGAAGGTCGACGTGTGTTCGAGCTGGTCGACGATCCGGACGAACAGCGGCACCGCGTAACTCGGAAGTCCCTTGCGGACATGTGCGGCGAAGCCCGCGGCGTCGAACTCCTGACCGTCGTGGAGACTCACCGCCGCCATGCCGGCCTTGCCGTCGACGCCGGGCACCGGCACACCGAAGACGACGGCCTCCTCGACGGAGTCGTGTGCGTCGACGACGGCCTCGACCTCGGTGGTGGCGACGTTCTCGCCCTTCCAGCGGAAGGTGTCACCGATGCGGTCGACGAAGCCGATGTGGTGGAAGCCCTGATCGCGGACGACGTCGCCGCTGTTGAACCACTGGTCGCCCTTCTTGCGGGCGTCGCGGACGATCTTCTTCTCGGTGGCCTTCGGATCGGTGTAACCGTCGAAGGGGACCCGCGAGTTGATCTGCGCGAGAAGCAGTCCCGTGCCGCCCTTGCCGACCTTCTTCACCCGGCCGTCGGGTCCGCGCAACGGTTCGCCGGTCTCCTCGTCGTACTCGACGACGATGTACGGCAACGGTGAGAAGCCCGCGGTCTTCGACAGCCCGAAGACGTTGACGAAACCGATGTTCGCCTCGCTGGCCGCATACAACTCGACGATGCGGTCGATGCCGAACCGTCCGGTGAAGTCGTCCCAGATGTCGGGGCGCAAGCCGTTGCCGACGGCCAGCCGGACGCGGTGCGCGCGGTCGGTCGGCTTCGGCGGCTGGGCAAGGAGATACCGGCACAGCTCGCCGATGTAGCTGAACGCGGTGGCGTCGTTCTCGATGAGCTCGTCGAAGAAGCGTGACGACGAGAACTGTTTGCCGATCGCGAGGCAGGCCCCGGAGTTGAGCACCGACGACAGCGAGATCGTGAGCGCGTTGTTGTGGTAGAAGGGCAGCGCCGTGTACATCACGTCGTCGCTGCGCAGGCGGATCCCGAGGCCGCCGATGCCGTTCATGGCGACCAACCAGCGGTAGTGACTCAGCTTGCTGGCCTTGGGGTATCCGGTGGTGCCGGAGGTGAAGATCAGGATCGCCGTCGAGCCGACCTCGACGGATTCGGTGGCCTTCGGATTGACCGGCGAGCACGGCGCGACCAGCGACGGCAGCTTCTCGAAGGTGAATTCCTTTGCCGGACGCGCACTCTGCGGCACCGAATCCAGGGCCTCGACCAGATCCTCCTGATACAGAACGACCTTGGCGTCGAGGAGCCCCAGGCTGTGCTCGAGCACCGCGCCGCGCTGGTGGAAGTTGATCATGCCGCAGATCGCGCCGATCTTGACGATGCCGAGCATGGCGATCACGACGTCGGGGTGGTTCTTCGACAGCACCGCCACCACATCGCCCTTGCCGACACCCTCACGCGTCAGGAAGTCGGCGAGACGGTTGGCTCGGGCGTTGGCCTCGCGGTAGGTGATCGACGAGCCCTCGAAGCGCAGGAAGTCGCGATCGGGGTACTTGTCGACGGACTGCTGGAAGCGCTTTCCGATCGACATCTTGGTCGTCGGCGGCTTGGGCAGCATCTCCGGCAGCACACGCAGAACGGTCCCGATGTCCTTGCGTAGCGACGCGACGCCCGCCGCCATGTCGGCAAGACGGATGTCGGGCAGGAGCCCGGTCCCCGATGCGTGATCCACCATTCAAAGCCTCCCCAGTATGTGTTCGACGACACACACCATAGCGGGAGATCCGCGACAATGGAACGCGAGAATCATTTCGTTCCAACTGTGAGTCGACCCTTCGTCTTGGCGTTGCCCCTGTGACCGGCCACACTGTCTACCCATGACCGACGACACCGCTGCCGCGCCGAACCGAGAACAATTCCCGGCAGGACCGCTCGAGGGCGTCACCGTGCTCGAGCTGGGCACCCTGATCGCGGGCCCGCACGCCGCCCGACTCCTCGGCGACATGGGCGCCGACATCATCAAGATCGAGCCGCCGGGCAAACCCGATCCGATCCGCACCTGGGGTCAGGCCGAGGTCGACGGCCACCGCTTCTACTGGACGGTCCACGCCCGCAACAAAAAAGCGATCACCCTCGACCTGCGCTCCGACCGCGGGCGAGAGATCTTCCTCCAGCTCGCCGATCGCGCCGACGTCGTCGTCGAGAACTTCCGCCCCGGCACGCTCGAACGTCTCGGCATCGGCCCGGACGTGCTGTCGGAGCGCAACCCCGGCCTCGTCATCGTGCGGGTGTCCGGTTACGGCCAGACAGGTCCGGATGCGACGCGCGCCGGTTATGCATCCGTCGCCGAAGCGGCAAGCGGCCTACGGTATCTCAACGGCTACCCCGGGCAATTGCCTCCGCGACTGGCACTTTCGATCGGCGACACCCTCGCCGGCATGTTCGCCGCGCAAGGCGCACTGGCAGCGCTGTATCGCCGGACGGTGACCGGCAGGGGCCAGGTCGTCGACACCTCACTTATCGAATCCTGCGTCGCCGTGCAGGAATCGGCGATCGCCGACTACGACGCGGGCGGCGTGGTGCGTGGACCGTCGGGCACCCGACTCGAAGGGATCGCGCCGTCGAACCTCTACCCCACCAGCGACGGGACGCACGTCATCATCGCTGCCAACCAGGACTCGGTGTTCGCCCGCCTCTGCCAGGCGATGGGCCGGCCCGAACTCGCCACCGACGAGCGGTTCGCCGACCACACCGCGCGCGGTCGCAACCAGGACGAGCTCGACGCGATGATCGGCGAATGGTCGGCGCAGTACTCCGCCGAGAAACTCACCGAGGCACTGAGCGCCGCGGGAGTCGTTGTGGGACCGGTCAACACGGTCGCCGAGGTGGTCGCCGACCCTCACCTGCGGGCGCGCGGCATGATCGCCGAGCACTACGACGAGGGCGCCCAGCGAACCGTCCTCGGACCCGGCGTCGTCCCCCAGTTCAGCGAGACGCCCGGCGGCATCCGCAACGCCGGCCCGCCCACGCCGGGGTACGACAACGAGACCGTCTACGGCGAGATGCTGGGACTGTCGGCCGAGGACCTGACCGAACTCCGGGAGTCGGGCGTCATCTGACCGGCCGCCGTTGAAGTCCGCCCCTGCGATGCGCCCTCCACAGCCGAGGCGGCGACGATACGTCGTCGGACGCGCTCAGATGGGTGTCTATCAGGGGCGGATTTCGTACGAATACCGCTTGCGGCTTCCCCGAGGTAGAAAGTTCGGATAACCGAAACTATAGTGTCGGCATGCCCAAGGTGCACGCGCGTCGACTGCTGTCCGTCGGGGCGCTGATCCTTGCCCTGTGCACGGCCATCTCCGGCTGCACCCTGTCCAGCCGGCTCCCCGACGAGAAGGTCGTGCTCACGACGTTCACCGTGCTCGCCGACATCGCGTCTAATGTCGCGGGAGATCGCCTGCGGGTCGAGTCGATCACCAAGCCGGGCGCGGAGATCCACGGTTACGAACCCACTCCTGGCGACGTACGACGCACCGCGACGGCCTCGCTCGTCGTCGACAACGGACTCAATCTCGAGGCGTGGTTCGGCCAGTTCGTCGACGGGCTCGACGTTCGGCACGTGGTGGCCAGCAACGGCATCGACCCGATCGACATCGCCTCGGATGCCTATGCGGGCAAACCGAATCCGCATGCGTGGATGTCCCCGGTCAACGTCGGCATCTATGTCGACAATCTGGTCGAGGCGTTCACCGACCTCGACCCCGAGGGCGCCGAGATCTTCGCGGCCAACGGGGCGTCGTACAAGGAGCAGCTGCAGCAGGTACAAACCGAACTGGTCTCGGCACTCGACGACCTGCCGCCCAACGAACGGGCGCTGGTCACCTGCGAGGGCGCCTTCTCCTACCTCGCGCGCGATGCCGGACTCGCCGAGCGCTACATCTGGCCGGTCAACGCCGAACAACAGGCCACCCCGCAGCAGGTCGCCGCGGCCATCGACTTCGTCCGCACGAACCGGGTGCCGGCGGTCTTCTGTGAGTCAACGGTCTCCGACGCGGCGATGCAGCAGGTCGTCGGCGCGACCGACGCCCGCTTCGGCGGCACGCTGTACGTCGACTCCCTCTCCGAGGCCGACGGCCCGGTGCCCACCTACCTCGACCTGATCCGCCACGACGCCCGGACCATCGTGTCGGGACTGACGGGAGACAACCGATGATCACCTCGCATGCCATCGAGGTCGACGACGTGACGGTGCGCTACGGCCGCATCCTCGCGCTCGACCACGCCTCGGTGCGCGTGCCGACCGGCCGCATCTGCGCGCTCGTCGGCATGAACGGATCGGGAAAGTCGACGCTGTTCAAGACGATCGTCGGGTCGGTCACCCCGACCACCGGCTCGGTCACGCTCGCCGGCAGATCCCCTGCCGCCGCACGCAAATCCGGCCTCGTCGGGTACGTCCCGCAGTCCGAGGACATCGACTGGTCGTTCCCGCTCTCCGTGCGCGACGTCGTGATGACCGGCCGCTACGGCCATCTCGGCTTCACCCGCCGACCCAAGCGCGCCGACCACGACGCCGTCGACGAAGCACTCGCGCGCGTCGAACTCACCGACTACGCCGACCGTCAGATCGGTCAGCTGTCCGGCGGCCAGCGCAAGCGCGCCTTCGTGGCCCGCGGCATCGCGCAGGAGGCCTCGATCCTGTTGCTCGACGAGCCGTTCGCCGGCGTCGACAAACGTACCGAGGCCGCCATCACCGCGTTGCTCCGCGAACTCGCCGATTCCGGCGTGACGATCTTGGTCTCCACCCACGACCTCCAGGTCCTGCCGACGCTCGCCGACGAGGCGATCCTGCTGATGCGCCGGGTCGTCGCGCAGGGCGAGCCGGCCGAGGTCATCACCACCGACAATCTGGTGCGGGCCTTCGGACTCGACCCGCTGGACCGGACCGTACAGACTCCCGGCGACCGCCAGGAGGAAACGTCATGAGCATCGTCGACTACCTCCTCGACCCCTTCGCCTACGCCTTCATGACCCGGGCGCTGTGGGCGACGCTGATCGCATCGGTCGTCTGCGCGCTGTTGTCGTGCTGGCTGGTGCTGATCGGATGGTCGCTGATGGGCGACGCCGTTTCCCATGCCGTACTGCCGGGAGTCGTACTCGCCTACATCGTCGGATTCCCCTTCGCCATCGGCGCGGTGGTCTTCGGGTTCCTCGCGGTGGCGATGATCGGCGCGGTCCGCGACGGCGGCCGGGTGAAGGAGGACGCCGCGATCGGCATCGTCTTCACGTCGTTGTTCGCCCTCGGCCTGGTCCTGATCTCGGTGACACCGAGCCAGACCGACCTGAACCACATCATCTTCGGCAACCTGCTCGGTGTCTCGACCTCGGATCTGATCCAGATCGCGATCCTCGGTGCCATCGTCGCGGTGATCCTGCTGCTCAAGCGCAGCGACTTCACGCTCTACGCGTTCGACCCCACCCACGCCTTCGCCATCGGCCTCAGCCCGAGGCTGTTGGGCGCGGTACTTCTCGCCCTGCTGGCTCTCACCGCGGTGACCGCGCTGCAGGTGGTCGGCATCGTGCTGGTGGTGGCGATGCTGATCATCCCCGGCGCGACAGCGCAACTGCTCACCAACCGCTTCAACCGCATGCTGATCATCGCTCCCGCCACCTCCGCACTGTGCGGCGTCATCGGCCTGTACGTGTCCTACTACCAGGACACCTCACCCGGCGGCATGGTCGTGCTGGTGCAGGGAATCCTGTTCCTGCTCGTCTTCCTGTTCAGTCCGACCCACGGCGTCATCAGCAAGCGACGTCGTCACCGCGAGCACGCCCTCGCCGATGCGTCTGCGGCCTGAGTCCCGGTGACAGCGAGCGGCGTCCGCCACCGGTCGCCGTTTTGCGCACCGCCGGATGTGACGGGGGTAACGTTAGAAGCGCTTGCAGCAGCGTCGAGCGTCCTGTAACTGCGAACTCCGGAGTGTGCGCGGTGATCATCCTCGGAATCATTCTTCTAGTTCTCGGATTCATCTTCGGCATCCCGATCCTGTGGACCCTGGGCATCATCGTCGCCGTGATCGGCGTGATCCTCGCGATCCTCGGAGCCACCGGGCGCGCGGTGGGCGGTCGAGCCCACTACTACTGAGACAGGCATTCGGAGTATCAGCACCGGGCTCTGAGTTCGGGGTCAGCTCGGCTCCTGACCGGCACCTGCACAACCGCTGTACGCAAAGCGCCCCACCTGCGAACAGGTGGGGCGCTCTGGCCGTGGAGCTGCCGGGAATTGAACCCGGGTCCTCCGTCGTGTTGGTAGGGCTTCTCCGTGTGCAGTCCGCTATGTCTCTACTTGGATCTCTCGGTCACGCGAACAAGCCGAGATGACGATCCCAGTCGCTGTTTGATGTTCCGACCTCGCCCGCGACCGGCGAGGACGGTGAGCTCCCTGAGATGATGCCGGCATCCGGATTCGGGAGCACAATCCGGGCCGACAGACTAGCCGTCGCTGATCAGGCAGCGAGGGCGTAGTCGCGCTGATTGGAATCGGCGCTTAATTGGTTGCTGCGACGCTTATACGGTGGTCTCCAGCCTGCACCGACACGCTTCCCCTACCTCGACGCACGTAGTCGAAACCGATCAGCCCCGAGACAGGTACCCGCCGACCGAAGTCAGCGAGTAATTCAGTCTAACAAGTCCGACAGCGGACTTCATTCCCGGTTTCGACGGAGCTCAACCAGCGGGAAGAACGCCAGCTCAACCAGCGGGAGGAACGCCAGCTCAACCAGCGGGAAGAACGCCAGCTCAACCAACGGGAAGAACGCCAGCTCAACCAGCAGGAAGAACGGCGCACGACCAGCGGGAAGAACCGAGCTCAACCACCGGCAAGCACGATCGGCGCGAACATGGCGACGACGCGGTCCTCCCAGTCGTCGCCGACGCTCCCCGACCTGGCCCTTTCCGCGACGAGGGTTCCGACGATGCTGTCTACGAGCGTGTCCGGGTCCACGGTCGTAGCCACGACCCCGCGACTCTTGCCGTCGTCGATGACTCTCGCGAGGTCGGCGCGGTGCGTCGACAGCACCGTGCGAAAGATCTCGGTGAACGCGGGATCGGCGTCGGTGATCAGCGCCGCCATCCCACCGAAGCCGATGCCGTCGGACACCATCGACGCCGCGTGCCGGACCACCCATCGAAGGCGTTGCTCCCCCGACAGTTCGTCGTCGAGACCCGGGGGCGTCCCCACGGCGACGAGCGCCGCGGTGAGCATCTCGTCGCGGTTGCGGTATCGACGGTAGATGGTGGTGCGGGCGACGCCGGAGTGGGCGGCGACGGCCTCGATCGTCACGCCCGACGGCCCCTTCGTGCGCAACAGTTCCAGCGCAGCCGTGACGATCTTCGGACCACTGTCAGCAGGCACGCGGAACCCTTCGCTGTCGGAACCGGCGCTGTCGAGTACCGGTGCTTCAGGAATATCACGACGCACTCAGCCGCTACACAGAGTGTTTCGCTACAGTCGCTGTATCGATACACACTATGTATCGAAACTGTTACCTGAGGAGGTTGTTCGTCGTGCGCTCCGCACCCCGTCCAAGATCGTTTGCCTTCGCCGGTTACCTGGTGATGCTGCTCGGATTCCTGTTCCTGGGACTGTTCGTGATGTCCCTCGCCGGTGGCGTCGATGCACCGTCGTGGATGTTCGGACTCGCCATGGCCGCCCTGTTCGCAGGTGCCCTCACCGCGTTCCGCATGCAGATCCGACTCAGCGAGGCCACCCGCGACAGCGATGTGTACGTGTCGTCGGACCCGCTCACTCCCCCGCTGCGGCGTACCGACGTCGAACAGTACGAACGGACCTACCGGCGCGCACGCGCGACGACCACCGAGATCACACCGGCAACCGAGGGCACGCGCCTCTACAAGGCAGCCTGACCCGACCGAACCGGTCGGTCAGCCCATCCCCTTCACGCGACGGCCGACCTCACGCTCGACCTCACGCTGCGCGGTTCGCTTGGCGATGTCGTGACGCTTGTCGTGGGCCTGCTTACCGCGGGCCAGCGCCAGCTCGACCTTCACCCGACCGTCGTTGAAGTACAGCGACAGCGGCACGAGCGTGAGGTTTCCGTCGCGGATCTTGCCGATCAGATTGTCGATCTCCCGACGATGCATCAGCAGCTTGCGCTTGCGTCGGACCGCGTGGTTGGTCCAGGAACCGTGGCCGTACTCGGCGATGTGCAGGGCGTGCAGCCACACCTCGCCATCGTCGATCGTGGCGAACGCGTCCACGAGTGACGCCTTGCCGGCGCGCAGGCTCTTCACCTCGGTACCGACGAGGGCGATGCCTGCCTCATAGACGTCGAGGATGGCGTAGTTGTGGCGCGCCTTGCGGTTCTGGGCAATCACGTTGCGTCCCTTTTCCTTGGGCATCGCGCACTCACCTCCTCGTGGATCGACGGTTGGCAGGGTCGAATAGACCGTAGTCAAGCGTGTGTGGAACGCCGGCGGCGGGTCCGCTCATTCCCGGACGTACACACGAAGGGTGACATATGCCGTCGCGCCCGCCAACACGATTCCGCCGAGGATCAGCCAGGGCGCCACGAACAAGACATCCGTCAGTTCGATGCGGGCGAAGAAGCTCACGCCGTAGAGCTCCTTCAGCGCCGTGTCGAAGAAGAACTTCTTCGCCAGCAGCAGACCACCGATCGCGAGCAACGCACCGACAAGGGCGGACACCACCGCCTCCAGGAGGAACGGCAGCTGTGTGTACCACCGCGTCGCGCCCACCAGGCGCATGATCGACACTTCGGTACGTCTTGTGAAGGCCGCGATCTGAACGGTGTTGATGATCAACAGGATCGCCGCGACCGCCAGCACCGAGGCGATCGCGAACGTCGCGTTGCGCACCCCGTCGAGCACGCTGAAGATGCGTTGCACCAGCTTGCGGTCGTCCTTGAATGCGTCCACACCCAGGTCTTTTCGGCCCGCGTACTCGGTGAGCACCGCGTCGAACTGGGCCGGGTCGGACACCCGCACCCGCAACGACGCCGGCAGCGTGCCCTCGACGATGTTCTCGGCGAGGTCGGGGTTGTTCGCGAAGATCTCCTTCGCGCGCTTGTAGGCCTCGTCCTTGTCGAGGTAGGTCACCGAGGTGACGCCGGGCTCGTTCTCGAGTCCTCGTCGCAACTGCGCGCAGGGATCGGCCTGACACTGCGGATCGCGTTCGGTGACTTCGGGATTGAGGTAGAACTCCATCTCCACCCGGTCGAGGAAGATCTTCTGGCTCTTGTCTGCCATCTGAATCACCAACAGACCGCCGCCGAACATTCCCAGCGTGATCGCCGTGGTGATGATCATCGCGATGGTCATGGTCGCGTTGCGGCGCAGTCCGTTGAGAACCTCACTGATGATGAAATTCGCTCGCATGCTTGCTCAGACGTCCTTGGGGGTCGTTGTTGGATGTCGGGAGTGGGCTGAGGCGTCAGCCGATTCCGTACACACCCTGCGGGTCGTTGCGCACGAGCTGCCCGTTGTCGAATTCGAGGACGCGACGGCGCATCGCGTCGACGATGTGCCGGTCGTGGGTGGCCATGACCACCGTGGTGCCCCGACGGTTGACGCGGTCGAGGACGTCGACGATCTCCTCGCTGGTCTCCGGATCGAGGTTTCCGGTCGGCTCGTCGGCCAGCAGCACGAGCGGGCGGTTGACGATCGCGCGGGCGATGGCCACGCGTTGCATCTCACCACCGGACAGCTCATTGGGCATGCGGTCGTGCTTGCCCTCGAGACCGACATACTCGAGCACCTCGGGCACCACGCGCTGGATCGTCGACTTCGGTCGGCCGATCACCTCGAGCGCGAAGGCGACGTTCTCGGCGACGGTCTTCTTCTGCAGCAACCGGAAGTCCTGGAAGACACAACCGATCGACTGGCGGAGCTTCGGAACCGAGCGGGCTCGCATCTTGTTGACGTGGAACTCACCGAGGTACACGTCGCCGCTCGTCGGCCGGTCCTCTTTGAGCAGCAACCGGAAGAACGTCGACTTGCCCGATCCGGACGGACCGATCAGGAACGCGAACTCCCCCTTGTCGACCTCGAAGCTCAAATCCTTCAGAGCCGGCCGAGAGGATGCCTTGTACTGCATCGTGACGTTCTCCAGCTTGATCACGATGAGCCAGTGTAACGACGACGCCTGAGAGTCCGTTCAGGCGCAACACGCCGGGTCGAAGAAGGCGCCGACCTGCTGTTGCGCGGAAGTCAGCGTGTCGGAACCGGGGTGGTCGGCGTCGGGGCGCCGAAATTCGGGATCTCGATGCCCGGCAGCCCCGGAATGGTGTTGCGCGGCGCGGACTGCTGCGACGGCGACCGGGTCTCCCCCGGCGGCAGTGGCGCGTCGGTCCCACCCTCGGTCCTGCCGTCGGATCCCGGCTCGTCGGTCGACGACTCCGACGGCGTCTCCGAGGTGGTCTCCTCGAAGGTCGTCGACGGCAGCGGCTCGGTGTAGTCGGGTTCCTCGACGACCTGCGACGTTCTCGGTGCGGGGCGCGGGGGTTCCGGCGAGACGACACCGTAGCGCTGCGAGGTGTAGCCGTAGAGGACGCACAAGAGGATGAAGATGACGAAGAGGATCGCCGTGCTGATGCGGATCGACGTCCCCCCGATGTGCTGATTCCACCGGAAGTTGCGCCGGCGACGACCGTCGTCCGGGCCGTCCGACCCCGACTGGCCGGACTGGTGTTCCTGGGATCCGGCCATCACTCGTCCTCGTCCCGATCGCGACCGGTCTGATCGGCCAGGGTCGCCGGCGGTCCGCCCGCGGCCTGGACCTCGCGCCCAGCGGGCACCGTGATCCCCTCGCGGGCGAGGGCCCGGATGATGTGGACGCGCAGTGCTCGACCCACCTCGAACTGCTTACCCGGCAGGGTCCGCGTCACCATGCGCACGGTGATCGAGTCGAGTTCGAGGCTGATCACGCCCAGCGACGACGGCGCGTCGAGCAGCAGGTCGTGCCAGCGCGGCAGCTCGTAGAACTGGCGGCCGACCCGGTCGAGCGTGTCGTTGACGAGACCGATGTCGGCCTCGGAGGGCACCGGCACGTCGACGACGGCGCGCGCCCAGTCCTTCGACAGGTTGGTGGCCTTGATGATCTGGCCGTTGGGAACGGTGATGACCTCGCCCTCGGTGGTGCGGAGCTTGGTCACCCGCAGGGTCACGTCCTCGACGGTGCCCTCCGCCGGCGCGTTGCCCGTCACGGTCAGGTTCACCACGTCGCCGTAGCCGTATTGCTTCTCGGCGACGACGAAGAAGCCGGCCAGGATGTCCTGCACGATGCGCTGCGCACCGAAACCGAGGGCGGCACCGATCACTGCGGTCGGTCCGGTGAGCCCGCTGAGCGGTATCCCGAACACCCCGAGGATGTGGACGATGACGACGATGGCGATGCCGACGATCAGCGACCACGCCACCACGTCGACCAGCGCCCGTCGATGTTTGGCGTCCTCGGTCTGGACGATCAGATCACTGGTGGAGAACCGCGATTCGACCCGATTGGCGTACTTGCCGGCGAACCACCGGATGACGCGGGCCAGCAGCACCGCACCCAGGATCCAGATGACGATCTCGAGGCCGTTCGTGGCCAGCCAGACATAGACCCGACCGATGAGGATCTCGGTCGGGGACGGCGCAGCGGCCAGCAACTCGGCTCCCGAGGTCACGGTCACGCTTCGGCAGACGCCATCCGCCAGCGGATGCCGGCCTCGATGAACTTGTCGAGCTCGCCGTCGAGCACCGCGGTGGGGTTGTTGTCCTCCACGCCGGTCCGGAGGTCCTTGACCATCTGGTACGGGTGCAGCACGTAGGACCGCATCTGGTTGCCCCAGCTCGAGCCGCCGTCGCCCTTGAGCGCGTCGAGTTCGGCGCGCTCCTCCTGGCGCTTGCGCTCGAGGAGCTTGGCCTGCAGCACGCGCATGGCCGACGCCTTGTTCTGCAGCTGGCTCTTCTCGTTCTGACAGGTCACGACGATGCCGGTCGGGATGTGGGTCAGGCGCACGGCGGAGTCGGTGGTGTTGACCGACTGGCCGCCGGGGCCCGACGAGCGGTAGACGTCGACCTTGATGTCGTTCTCGTCGACGTCGATGTGGTCGGTGGTCTCGACCACCGGCAGCACCTCGACCTCGGCGAACGAGGTCTGACGACGGCTCTGGTTGTCGAACGGGCTGATCCGCACAAGTCGGTGGGTGCCCTGCTCCACCGAGAGGGTGCCGTACATGTAGGGCGCCTTGACGGCGAAGGTCGCGGACTTGAGGCCGGCCTCTTCTGCATAGGAGGTGTCGTAGACCTCGACGCCGTAGCCCTTCCGCTCGGCCCAGCGGATGTACATGCGCATCAGCATCTGCGCCCAGTCGGCGGCGTCGACGCCACCGGCGCCGGAACGGATGTTGACCACGGCCTCGCGGGAGTCGTACTCACCCGCGAGCATCGTCTTGACCTCCATGGCCTCGATGTTGGCACGCAGGCTGGCCCGCTCCTCGTCGGCGTCGGCCAGGGCCGCGGTCTTGTCCTCGCCCTCCTCGGCGTCGGCGAGCTCGTAGTGCACGGGCAGGTCCTCGAGGCGCTGACGCAGCTCGGAGACCTTGCGGAGTTCGGACTGCGCGTGCGACAGCTCGCTGGTGACCTTCTGCGCGTGGTCCTGGTCGTTCCACAGGTCGGGATCCGAGGCCTGCATCTCCAGCTCGTCGATTCGACGACGGAGCTCCTCGAGGTCGAGCACCTTTTCCACGGTGGTCAGGGTGGCGTCGAGGGATTCGAGGTCTGCGGCTACGTCGGGATGCACAATCATCCAGAGTACCGACCGCGGGCCGGGTCAGACAGCGTCAGGCCCCGTGGGCGGCTGCGGATCGGGCAGGACGCCGAACTGCCAGGACGTGACGGCCTTGTGCGGCTTGTAGATCACCGGCAGGTCGTCGCCCACCTGCGGCCACGGATCATCCGGCCCGAGCACGAGGGTTCCGTACACCTCGGACGGGTTGGTCTCGGGTCCGACGATGGTCCCGGTGATGGTGTAGAAGCGCTGACCGTTCTTGTCCGTGGCGCTCTGCGGATCGGACTGGTCGTCGGAGACACCGACGATCGTCAGCGTGCCCTGCACATATTGCGAGGCCTTCCCGGCGGACATGGCCCGCGGGTTGCGTCCCCGCTGCCACTGCATGACCAGCACCACCACCAGCGCGGCGAGCAACAGGGTGAACGTCACGGTGAGCAGCATGAGGGCTACCCTACCGGGCATGTCCGCCGACTCCGGTCCGAAGAACCCCAGCACCTCACAGAGCTACGACGACGACCTCGAACTCGCACTGTCGCTCGCCGATTCCGCCGATGCGCTGACCATGGACCGGTTCGGAGCGGTCGACCTCCGCGTCGACGACAAACCCGACCTCACGCCCGTCTCCGACGCCGACCTCGCCTGCGAGACGCTCATCCGCGAACGGCTTGCCGCCCGCCGGCCCGCCGACATGGTTCTCGGTGAGGAGTTCGGCGGCGACGCCACCCTGTCCGGTCGTCAGTGGGTCATCGACCCCATCGACGGCACCAAGAACTTCGTGCGCGGCGTCCCGGTCTGGGCCACCCTGATCGCCCTGCTCGTCGACGGTGTGCCGACGGTCGGCGTGGTGTCCGCGCCGGCCCTGCGTCGTCGCTGGTGGGCGGCCACCGGGCGCGGAGCCCACACCTGCTTCGACGGCGAGGACGCCCGCGAACTCTCGGTGTCCGGGGTCGGCGACCTCTCCTCGTCGAGCCTGGCCTTCTCGAGCCTGTCGGGCTGGGCCGACCGCGGCATCCGCGACCGCTTCGTCGACCTCACCGACCGGGTCTGGCGCGTCCGCGGCTACGGCGACTTCTTCAACTACTGCCTCGTCGCCGAGGGCGCGGTCGACATCGCCGCCGAACCCGAGGTCTCCCTCTGGGACCTCGCACCCCTCGACATCCTCGTCCGCGAGGCCGGCGGTCGGTTCACCGCACTCGACGGAACCCCCGGCCCGGCCGGCGGCAGTGCCGTCGCCACCAACGGACTCCTGCACGACGAGGTGCTCGCCGCGCTGCGGCCCTAGACCTCCGTACCGGTCTCCTCGTCGAGCACCTTGAACTCGGTCGCGTCGTCCTTCATGTCCGACAGCCGGGCGTAATGGACGGCTGAACCCGCGTCGGACAAGACCGCCTGGTGGATCGGGACCGCGACCCGCGGCGCCATCGCGCGGAGGTAGTCGACGGATTCGCTCAGTTTCATCCACGGCGCCGCCGAGGGCAGCGCGAGGACATCGACGTGCTCGAAGGGGATGTAGAACGAGTCGCCCGGATGCATGAACTGTCCCGGCTTCTCGGCGGTGCCCAGGATGTAGGCGACATTGTCGATGACCGGGATCTCCGGGTGGATGACCGCATGCCGCCCGCCGGTGAATCGTGCGGTGAGCGAACCGATCTCGATCTGGTCACCTCCCTGTGCCGCGGTCCAGGCGCCGGCCACGTCGTCGCCGTTGAGCTGTGCCGTGGTCTGCGGGTCGGCGTAGAGGACGGCGTCGGGGTTGGCCGCGACGAGGTCGGGCAGCTTGGCGACGTCGCAATGGTCGGGGTGCTGATGGGTGATCAGGATGGCGTCGAGACCGCTGATGCCCTCGAAGCCGTGCGAGAAGTTGCCCGGATCGAAGAGCACCTTGGTCCCGTCGATCTCGACGAGCAGACAGGAATGGCCGAAGTGGGTGATCTGCATGCATCCACTCTGCCTTCTTCACACCACGATCGGGAAGATCCCCCAACCCGCCGCGGCATCGACGATGCGCACCAGTCCGTAGGTCAGCCACGCCCCCAGGAGGATGGCGCCGGCACGACCAAGCACCACGTCGCGCCAGCCCTCGAGCGGAGAACGCCTCCGCCGCACCAGGGTTGCGACCGCGAGGCTGACGGTGACGATCGTCAGGATGAGCAGGATCGGACCGAAGACATTGAACCGGAACGACGCCCCGATGTCGCCGTGCATGAACGCCACCCAGCTGCGGGTGAGCCCACACCCCGGGCAGGGCAGGCCCGTCATGAACGCGAACGGGCAGATTCCCGGTCCCTCGGCGATGCCGGCGGGAGTGAACGCGCAGGCGGCTCCGACCGCCGCGGCACCGGACAGTCCCACGACCGCCGCGCCGAGTGCACCGGTCGGCGATAAGCGCAGGTCGGAGCGGGCTTCCACGGACACCCGGCCAGCCTAGCGCGCAGGCCGTACGACGGCGTCGGACAAGTAGGTGACAAACTTCTTACTACGGAGTAAGGTTTGGACTTACTACCGAGTAAGATCGGTCCGTAAAAACTCGTGCAGAGGACCCTGATCGGGGCTACTGGAAGAAACGGCTGGTGATCATGACAACTCACACCGAACCGCGCGACACCTCCGCAGTCGGCCGAAACCCGCATCCCCGCAACTTCATCGGCACCGCGATGCGTGTGCTGTCGACGGTGACGGGTTCGGAGTTCGCCGACAAGTACAAGATCCGCGAGCCCATCAACCGCGTCGCCTACCAGGCCACCAAGACCGGGTTCCAGACCCTCGGTGCGGCGAACCGCGCGTTCAAGGCTGTCCAGGGCGGTTCGGGCGACGCCAAGCGTCTGACCACCGCACCCAAGGACTACTTCAACCTCACACCTGACGACGAGCAGCAGATGATCGCGGAGACGGTGAAGGACTTCGCCACCGAGATCCTGCGCCCCGCCGCGTACGACGCCGATGCCGCGGCCACCGCGCCCGAGGACATCGTCAAGCGCTCGGCCGAGCTGGGCATCACCATGATCAACGTGCCAGAGGACTTCGACGGCGCGGCCACCGAGCGCGGCGTGGTCACCAACGCACTCGTCGCCGAGGCGATGGCCTACGGCGACATGGGACTTGCGCTCCCGCTGCTCGCACCCAGTGGCGTGGCCACCACCCTCACCAACTTCGGCACCGACTCCCAGCAGCGCACCTACCTGCCCGACTTCGCCGGCGAGAACGTGCCGCAGTCGGCCGTCGTCATCGCCGAGCCGAGGCCGCTGTTCGACGCATTCTCGTTGAACACCAAGGCAACCCGTGTGCCGAGCGGCTATCGCCTCAACGGCGTGAAGTCGTTCGTCCCGGCCGCCGGCTCGTCGGAGCTGTTCATCGTCGGCGCCCAGCTCGACGGCAAGCCCGCACTGTTCATCGTCGAATCCGACTCCAAGGGACTGATCGTCGAGGCCGACCCGGGCATGGGCGTCCGCGCCGCCGGCATGGGCCGCCTGCTCCTGCAAGATGTCGCCGTTCCGGAATCGGCACTGATCGCCGGCGAGGGCGACGCCACCGGCGCCGCCTACCGCGACGTCGTGCGCCTCTCGCGTCTGGGCTGGTCGGCGTTGGCCGCCGGCACCGCGCGGGCCGTCCTCGACTACGTCATCCCCTACGTCAACGAGCGCGAGGCCTTCGGCGAGCCGATCTCCAACCGCCAGGCGGTGGCGTTCATGGTCGCCAACATGGCGACCGAGGTCGACTCGATCCGGTTGGTCACGCTGCGCGGCGCCGCTCGCGCCGAGCAGGGCCTGAGCTTCGCCCGCGAAGCCGCCCTCGCCCGCAAGCTGACGAGCGACAAGGGCCTGCAGATCGGCCTCGACGGGGTCCAGCTCCTCGGCGGTCACGGCTTCACCAAGGAGCACCCGGTCGAGCGCTGGTACCGCGACCTGCGCGGCGCAGGTATCGGCGAAGGCATCGTCGTCCTCTAGACCGCCTCCTGACCCAAGGAATCTGACATGAGCATCAATCTCGAACTCCCGAAGAAGCTGCACGTCACCATCGATCAGGCACATCAGGCGGCGGCGGAGATCTTCCGACCCATCTCGCGCAAATACGATTTGCGCGAACACGATTACCCGGTCGAGCTCGACACCCTGGCCAGCCTCTACGACGGCCTCTCGGAGACCGGCCAGGCCGGTGCGGGCGCCGACGGCGGTCGCAGCCAGCAGAAGAAGGCCAAACCCAAGGCTGAGGGCCAGGTCGTCAACGGCGGCAACATGCAGTCCGTCGTGAACGTCATGGAGACCTCGTGGGGCGACGTCGGCCTCATGCTCTCCATCCCCTATCAGGGCCTGGGCAACTCGGCGATCGCCGCGGTCGCCACCGACGAGCAGCTCGAACAGTTCGGCAAGGTGTGGGCCGCAATGGCGATCACCGAACCCAGCTTCGGCTCCGACTCGGCCGCGGTGAGCACCACCGCGACCCTCGACGGCGACGAGTACGTCATCAACGGCGAGAAGATCTTCGTGACCGCCGGCTCGCGCGCCACCCACATCGTCGTGTGGGCGACCGTCGACAAGAGCCTCGGCCGTGCCGCCATCAAGAGCTTCGTGGTTCCGCGTGAGCATCCCGGTGTGGAAGTCGTTCGCCTGGAACACAAGCTGGGCATTCGCGTCTCCGACACCGCGGTCATCCGCTTCGAGAACTGCCGCATCCCCAAGGAGAACCTGCTCGGCTCCCCCGAGGTCGACACCAAGAAGGGCTTCGGCGGGGTCATGCAGACCTTCGACAACACGCGTCCCCTCGTCGCGGGTATGGCCGTGGGTGTCGCGCGTGCGGCGCTCGAGGAGCTGCGTCGCATCCTCGACGAGGCCGGCATCGAGGTCGACTACGACCGCCCGGCCGCCGACCAGCACGCCGCGGCCGCCGAGTTCCTGCGCATGGAAGCCGATTTCGAGGCCGCCTACCTGCACACCATGCGTGCTGCGTGGATGGCCGACAACAAGCAGCCCAACTCGACCGAGGCGTCGATGTCGAAGGCCAAGGCCGGACGCACCGTCACCGACATCACCAACAAGGTGGTCGAGCTGACCGGCACGCTCGGCTACTCCGAGCGCCTGCTGGTGGAGAAGTGGGCGCGTGACTCGAAGATCCTGGACATCTTCGAGGGCACCCAGCAGATCCAGAACCTCATCATCGCCCGCCGCGTGCTCAACAAGAGCAGCGCCGAGCTCAAGTGAGCGCCTGACGCAACAGCATTCGGCCCCGCCACCTCATCGAGGTGGCGGGGCCGATTCGCTGTCGAGAGACGGCTCGCCTCAGACCGCCCAGACCACAGCCAAACCCGCTGCGCACGCCGCCGCCGACACGAGCAGGGTGAGGACTGCGTACGCACCGGCGACCAGTCGCTGTTTGTTCTCCGCCAGGCGGACGACCTCGAAGCTGGCGGTGCTGAAAGTCGTGTAGCCACCGCAGAATCCGGTCCCGATGATCGCCTGCAGTTCATGCGGTGCACCGTGGAACAGCACCAGACCGGCGAGTACACCGAGCAGCGCCGAACCGCTCACGTTGATGACGAAGGTGCCCCACGGGGTGATGGTCGGCCACTTCCACTTGACCGCGCCGTCGACGACGAAGCGCGTCACCGCGCCCAGCGCTCCCGCAACCATCACGGCCAGGGCGATCAACGTCGTGCCCATCGAGTCGCGAACCCCGAGGCGAGCGCGATGCCACTGGCTGCCGCCAGCAGACCGAGGACGACGCTGACCACCGCATACGCGAGTGCGGTCACGACCGCCGAGGCTCGTGTCAGTTCCGAGATCTCCAGTGCGAAGGTGCTGTAGGTCGTCAGCGCCCCGCAGATGCCGGTACCGCCGAAGAGCCTCACCCGCTGACGCCACCCCTCGTCGTGCCCGAGGCGGGCCAGCAGTTCGAGGAGCGCACCGAGGACCAACGCACCGATGACGTTGACCGCGAAAGTCGCCCACGGCCAGTGCCCCTCGGCGGAGGGAAACGTCTCCTCCGCCCAGTACCGCACGCCCGTACCGATCAGCCCGCCCGCGAACACCCACGCCAGAGCGTGCACGCGCAGGTGCAGCGGACGTTCGTCGGGGTCGACGGGGAGTTCGTCGTGCTTGTCCACCTGCACGCGACCCAGTCTGCGCTAGGTGACGACGGTGTACAACACGATCAGGTAGACCGGCACCAGGACGTCGAAGAAGAAGATCGGTCCGGCGTTGCCCGGCTTGAAGTTTCGCCTGGTCACCATCTCTCGCACGTGCCCGACTGCGGCGCCCAGGTAGAACACGGAGAACGCGATGATCGTGGCCAGGGTGAACTCGTCGCCGAACCCCGACGCGATCACACCCAGGACACCGGTGGCGAGACTCGCGAGCCCGACCTCCCACTGCCAGGGCGTCTTCGACGGCCAGCCGATCGAGTCCGCGATCGGCTCACCGAAGAACATGTGTCCACAACCGGTCATCCAGCCCTGCACGCCGATCATCCACAGCACCGAGTTCTCGAGCAGATCCCGGCCGAGGTCACCTCCCGGTGACAGCGCATCGATCACGGTCATGACGACCGTGCCGACGAGTCCGACGAAGGGGACGACGGCTATCGCGATACGGAGGATGCGGTCGCGCACGGCGTCGGACCTTCTCAGCCCTTCAGCTGTTCGGCGAGCGCGGTCAGCACGTCCGGGTCCTCGATGGTCGACGGAACCGTGTACTCCTCGTGATCGGCTATCTGGCGCATCGTCTTGCGCAGGATCTTGCCCGACCGCGTCTTCGGCAAGGCGGGCACCACGGTCACGTCGCGGAAGGTTGCGACCGCGCCGATCTCCTCGCGCACCTTGGCCACGAGTTCACTGCGCAGCGTGTCGGCCTCGATGTCGACGCCGGACTTGAGCACAACATACCCGCTCGGCCGCTGCCCCTTGAGGTCGTCGTGGATGCCGATGACCGCGCACTCGGCGACGGCCGGGTGCGACGCCACCACAGCTTCGATACTTCCGGTCGAAAGGCGGTGCCCGGCAACGTTGATCACGTCGTCGGAGCGGCCGAGGACGAACACGTAGCCGTCTTCGTCGACGTAACCGGAGTCGCCGGTGAGGTAGTAACCGTCGAAGGCGGCCAGGTAGGACTTGCGGTAGCGGTCCTCGTCGCGCCACAGACCGGCGAGCGTCCCCGGCGGCAGCGGCAACTCGATGACGATGCTGCCCTCTTCCCCGGCCGACACCGGCTTGCCCTCGGCATCGACGACGCCCACGGCATAACCCGGTACCGGCACGGTGGGCGAACCCGCCTTGATCGGCATCGGTTCCAGGCCACGGAGATTCGCCGCGATCGCCCAGCCGGTCTCGGTCTGCCACCAGTGGTCGACGACCGGGACGCCGAGGGTGTTCGACGCCCAGGTGAAGGTGTCGGGGTCGAGTCGCTCGCCTGCGGCGAACAACGTCTGCAGGGACGACACGTCGTACTTCGCCAGCTCTTCGGCGTTCGGGTCGGCTTTGCGGACGGCGCGGATCGCGGTCGGTGCGGTGAAGAGCGCCTTGACGCCGTGGTCGGAGATGACCCGCCAGAAGGCGCCTGCGTCCGGGGTTCCGACCGGCTTGCCCTCGTACATCACGGTCGTCGCACCGACGAGCAGCGGCGCATAGACGATGTAGGAGTGGCCGACGACCCAGCCGACGTCGGAGGCCGTCCACCAGACGTCGCCCGCGGAGATGTCGTAGATGTTCTTCATCGACCAGGTCAGCGCGACGGCGTGGCCTCCGTTGTCGCGGACCACACCCTTGGGCCTTCCGGTGGTGCCGGAGGTGTAGAGGATGTAGAGCGGATCGGTCGCGGCAACCGGTACCGGATCGGCGGCCTGCGCGTCGGCCATCGCCGTGTCCCAGTCCAGCCACCCGTCGTGATCGGCAGCGGAACCGGCGATCTCGGGACGGTCCTTGACGATGACGGTCTGCGGCGCGTCGGCCGACAGTTCGATCGCCTTGGCCACCATCGGCAGGTACTCGACCGCGCGTCCGGGTTCGAGACCACCGGAGGCGGTCACGATCGCGACCGGCTCGGCGTCGTCGATTCGGGTGGCGAGCTCGGGTGCGGCGAAGCCGCCGAAGACCACCGAGTGCACGGCACCGATCCGCGCGCAGGCCAGCATCGCGATGGCGGCCTCCGGGATCATCGGCATGTAGATGACGACGCGATCGCCGGAGGTGATGCCGCGGGCGGCGAGGACGCCCGCGAACCGGGACACCTCGTCCAGCAGTTCGGCGTAGGTGTAACGGCGGACCTCGCCGACCATCGCCGAGTCCCAGATGAGGGCCGTACGGTCACCCTGTCCGGCCGCGACGTGGCGGTCGAGGGCGTTGTAGGAGGTGTTCAGCTCGCCGTCGGGGAACCAGCGGTAGAACGGCGCGGCCGAGTCGTCGAGGGCGCGGGTGGGCTCGGTGGTCCAGTCGACGGCCTTCGCGGCCTCGAGCCAGAAGCCTTCCCGATCGTCGACGGCCTGGGTGAATGCTTCGCTGTACTGGCCCATGGCCATCCTTTCGTCCGCGCGCTCATGGCGGGACACCCTCACGTGTCGCGCCGCCCCTAGAGCGTATCGGTGTGACGTCCGACACCAAATCGGGTCGCGTGACCTGCGCCGACCGGTCGCCCACGCGCGACGAACGGTCGTCGAAGGGCTAGTACAGGATCTTGCGGAAGTTCTCCTCCGAGTACCGCCTCTCCAGCGCCGCCTCGTCGACCTCCGGCATCACCTGTTTCGTGATCGCGGCGGGCGACGGCAGCACGTCGGGGGTCCAACTCTCCGGTTTCCACAGATCCGACCGCAGGAACGCCTTGGCGCAGTGGAAGAAGACCTCTTCGACGTCGATCTCCACCGCGAGGATCGGCCGCACGCCCTTGACCGCCAGGTCGTCGAAGTAGTCGCCATCGTCGACGATGCGGGCCCGGCCGTTGACCCGCAGCGTGTCTCCGCGCCCGGGGATCAGGAAGACCGTGCCCGCGTGGGGATTTCGAAGGATGTTGAGGTACCCGTCGACCCGCTTGTTACCCGGCCGCTCGGGGATGGCGATGCGGGAGTCGTCGACGACGTGGACGACCTTTCCCCGCGGGTCGCCCTTGGGGGACACATCGATCCGACCGTGTTCGTCCGAGGTCGCCAGGAAGACCATGGGAGATTCGGCGAGCCACTCTCGGTGGATCTCCGACAGGGTCGGCTTCACCTTGTTGCGGACCAGATCGACCGGATGCCCGACGATCTCCCGAAGACGTGCCTCGTCGGTGATGTGCATGAGCACATCCTGTCACGCGATCAGTGAACGGCGAGGCCTCGTTGCGGCACAACCCAGCCCGGTACTCGGCGGACGGTCCGCAACGACGCCGCGCGCGTGGTGGTCTGGCGACGATGATGGGTGACCCCGTTAGTGACAACGAGATCAACCCCGTCGCCGAGGCGTCGCGCAAGTGCACGCGCGGTCGAGCCCGGACGGCCACTCGCCGTGCCGAGCACTACCGTCCCGACGTCGAAGCGGTCCGCGGCGTGTTCCACCACGGTCACCGGATCTCCGTAGCCGGTGTGGGTCACCACCGACCGGGCACCGAGCCAGATGGCCAGTTCACGTGCGGTCCGCATTTGCTCGGCGACCGCGGCCTGTCCGGTGAGCAGGTACGACTCATCCTTGAGTGCATCGTGGAGTGCGGTCGGGGCCTGCTCGCGCCGGCTACGTCGTGTGGCGCAGACCAGGATGAGGTCAGCTGTTCCGCCGGTTGCCTTCACCGCGGCCTTCAGGGCCCGGCGCGACGCCTCGCTACCGGACACCCCGACGAGCACAGGCCGTCGCGTGGACAGCCCGGGTGGTTCCGATACAGCGGGCGACGCGACCCATCGCGAGCCGTTGCCTCCTGGGAGCATCATCATCTCGTCCTCTCTCTGATGGTGGAAACGTGCTGCTCACAACGCTATGGAGACGTCGGCGCCGAATCGCCATGCCGCGGGATGAACCGCTCTCCACCCGTGGGTGGAGAACAGAATCCATCGACGGGCGGAGGTGGGGACCGGCTGCGGACCTATCCTGGAACGGTGACGAGCTTCACAGCAGCTCTCGGCGCCGAGTTACGCCGCCGGGTCGAACGGGCCGGCGGGGACTACCCGCCGCTGTACCCGGCGGTCATACTGTCGGCGAGCGTGGCCGTCACGGTGGTCTCGGCGGCCCAGCGATACCCGTTCGAGCATCCCGGCTGGGTGATCGCGGGACTCGTGCTCGCATGCGCCACTCTCGTACTCGATCTCAGCGTGCCGCCGTCGACCTACGTCTGCTTCACGGTCCTCGCGAGCACTCTGTGCTTCCTGATGGTCCCGGTACCCAACGATGCCGCGCCCCTTCAGCTGATCCTCACGGCGGCAATCGGCGCCGCGATGTACTCGCTGCGCACCGGAATCCGCGTCGCGGTGCTGTGCGTCGCGTTGGTCGTCGCGTTCGGCATCCTCGGTGACCTCGGGTCCCCCGCGTTGTACGCGCTGGGCGTCGCCTGCGGGTGGCTGATCGGCTATATGGTCCCGATCCAGAAACGCCTGTCCGACAACCGCGCCCGCGTTCTACGTGAGCGCGCCGATCGCGCCGCCAGCGATGAACGGCGCCGCATCGCCCGGGAGATCCACGACGTCATCGCGCACTCGTTGTCGATCACCATGCTCAACGTCACCGGCGCGCGGCGAGCCCTGGAACAGGATCGCGACGTCGACGAGGCGATCGACGCCCTGACCGACGCCGAACGCCAGGGCCGCCAGGCCATGTCCGAGATCCGGAACATCGTGCACGTGCTCGGCGCAAACGAGGAGCAACCGCCCACGACGCCGGCCGGCGACCGCGATCTCGCCGCACTGATCGACGACTACCGGAAGGCGGGCATCCACGTCTCCTACCGCGTGGACGGCGACCTCGCCTCACTCCCCGATCCGGTCGCCGCGGCGCTGTACCGGATCACCCAGGAATCCCTCGCCAACGTCGTCAAACACTCGACCGCCAACCGGGCCACGGTGAGTGTCACCGTGGGTGACTCGGTCGAGATCGCCGTCGAGAATCCACATCTCGGTGGACCGGCGAGAGACCGCGACGGCGCCGGGATCGACGGCATGACGCAACGGGCCGCTCTGCTCGGCGGTACCCTCGAGACCTGCCACGACGACGGGACCTGGGAAGTACGGGCCTCGCTGCCGACCCGGGTCATGACCGACGGGCTCGGCGTATGACCACCATCGGTCCCACCGACATCGACGCCGATCCGATCCGTGTACTGCTGGTCGACGACCAGGAACTGATCCGCACCGGATTGCGACGCATCCTCCGGCTCCGCGACGGGTTCGACATCGTCGGCGAATGTGCCGACGGCTCAGAGGTTCTCGCGGCCGTGACCGAACACCGGCCCGACATCGTGGTGATGGACCTGCGCATGCGCAACATCGATGGCATCACCGCCACGACGATGCTACGAACACTTCGCGAACCGCCGCCGGTGCTGGTGCTGACCACCTTCGACGACGACGATCTGCTGTCCGGTGCACTGCGAGCGGGTGCTGCGGGTTTCATCCTCAAGGACTCGCCTGCTGAGGCGCTGATCTGGGCAGTAAGAGCCGTCGTTCGCGACGGCGCTTTCCTCGATCCCGCCGTCACCGAACGCGTGCTGAACGGTTTCCGACGGGCCGGACGCGAACAGACCTCGACCGCACCGGACCTGACCGAACGCGAGACCGACGTCCTGCGCCTGATCGCTCGCGGTCTGACGAACGGAGAAATCGTTTCAGCACTGGGTATTTCGCAGGTGACGGTGAAGAGCCACGTGAACCACATCTTCACCAAGCTCGACCTACGGGACCGCGCCGCGGCGATCGTCTACGCCTACGACCGGGGACTCGTCCTGGCCGAATACGACTGAGCGGGCCGCTGGGATCCGCGCCTGAGCTGGGCCCGTGAGCTGCGCCCTCAGCAGGGTCGTCGACGACGATGTGTCCGCCGTACCGTCACAGAAGGTCTTTGCGGAGGTGGTCTTCAGCCGACCAGGCGGACCTCGACGCCGTCGGCGAAACGGTACGGTCCCGCCATCAACAGACCACCGAAACGCTTGCGCAGCCTCGACATCTCGGCGCGGACGGTCACCGTCCGGTCGTCGACGCCGAAGAGGTGGGTCGACATCTGTGCCGCGGTGACCCCGCTGCGGTGTCGCGCGAGATAGGTGAGGATGTCGCCGTGGCGGGGCGAACACCGGTGGGTCCACCCGCCGCTGGCTCCCTCGACCGAGACCTCGACGGACTCTCCCCCGGCGGCGGTCATCACCGTGCGCATGGAAACCCGCGTCGTCGACCTATCCGCGGCGTCGGCCACGCGCACGAGCCAGCCGCCCGGTAGCGCCTCGACGTCACATTCGCCGAGTGCACCGAAGAAGGACCGGCCCGGTCCGACGCCACGCGGCAACACCAGCCGCGAACGCGGGGACACCGCATCCACGGCTGCCACCCACCCGTCCACGTCGACGGCCAGCGCCGGCCCCGGCGAGCGGGCGAGAATCGGTGCAGCCACCGCCCGGAGACAGTCGAGCCGTCGGTGATGCTGTTCCCGCAACTGCGACTCCGCCAGTCGGGCCACTGCATGCACGAGAGCCAGCGTGGTCGGGTGGATCGTCGCAGCCGGACCGCTGACGTCGACGACGCCCAGCATCTCCCCGGTACGCGGGTCCTTGATCGGCGCGCCGGTGCACGTCCACGAGTGATGACTTCGGACGAAATGCTCGGCGGAGAACACCTGGATGGACCTGCCGGACATCAGGGCGGTGCCGATCGCATTGGTGCCCACCGAGCCCTCAGCCCAGTCGGCGCCCTCGATGAACCCCAGCTGATCAGCACGATGCAGCACTCTCGACGACCCGCTTCGCCACAGCACGTGACCCCGCGCATCGGCGATGACCAGAATGTTGTCCCCGTCGGCGATGAGCGAGTCCAGATTGCGAGCGAGTTCGTCGACGACCTCGTGCAGTCCCGATTGACGCCGCCGCTCTTCGAGTTCCTCGACATCGAGGCCCCGCTCGACCGCAGTGTCGGCGTCCGGCGACAGACCTGCCCTGCGGAGCCGCTGCCACGAGTCGTCGATGACGGCCCGCGGACGAGCCGGCATCCGCCCACCCGACATCGCCGCGTCATGGACGGCGCTCAGGACGTGGGCGAACTCCCGCGGATCGTCGCCGGCCTGGACGGCAGGCTCCAGATCGGAGACATGGTCGGAAATCGTCATCACGACGATTGTGCGCCACGTCACAGTACCGGTGCAACGAGGGGGTAGGTCGCAACGGGCTGCAACCCTTGCCGCGGTGGGCACCCGGGGCGTCTGCTGTCCTCAGCAACACTGTGGCCCGCGTCACTATCGGCGGCCACCCCGAACTGCACGAGGAGAGACCATGACCCAGACGATGGAGCCGGTTGTCAGCACCGGCCGCACCCCGCAGCAGCGCGTCGACGCGTGGCTGGAGGAGTTCGAAGCCGCGCTGGCCGCACTGGATGTAGGGCGTGCGACAAGTGCGTTCCTCACTGACAGCTACTGGCGGGATCTCACGGCCTTCACCTGGAACATCAAGACCGTTGAGGGACACGAACAGATCAGCGACATGCTGACCGCACGTCTGGCCGACACCCGTCCCGCCGGCTTCGCGACGACCGAGGACGCCACCGACGACGGGGACGGCGTGGCGTCGGCCTTCCTCTCCTTCGAGACCGCAGTCGGGCGCTGCGAGGGCCATGTGCGCATCCGCCCGGACGCCGACGGCATCGACCGCGCCTGGACGCTCCTCACCACGATGCAGGAGCTGAAGGGATACGAGGAGAACCGCGGCCCCACCCGCGTGCTCGGGGCCGTGCACGGCTCCGATCCGGACACCCGCTCGTGGGCCGAGAAGAAGGCCGACGAAGAACGTGAACTCGGTCGGACTGCACAGCCCTACGTCCTCGTCATCGGCGGCGGACAGGGTGGCATCGCGCTCGGAGCGCGCCTCCGTCAGCTCGGGGTGCCGTCGATCGTCGTGGACCGCCATGAGCGCCCCGGCGACCAGTGGCGCAAGCGATACAAGTCGCTGTGCCTGCACGATCCGGTCTGGTACGACCACCTCCCTTACCTCCCCTTCCCGGAGAACTGGCCGGTGTTCGCTCCCAAGGACAAGATCGGTGACTGGCTCGAGTTCTATACCAAGGTCATGGAGGTCCCCTACTGGAGCAAGACCACCTGTCTCTCGGCGAACTACGACGAGGAGAAAGAACGCTGGACGGTTGAGCTCGACCGCGACGGCGAACGACTGACACTCCACCCGACGCAGCTCGTGCTCGCTACGGGTATGTCCGGCAAGCCCTCGATCCCCACGGTTCCGGGGCAGGACATCTTCGCCGGCGAGCAGCACCACTCCAGTCAGCACCCGGGCCCGGACTCCTACGCCGGCAAGAAGGTCGTCGTGATCGGATCGAACAACTCCGCCCACGACATCTGCAAGGCGCTCGTCGACAACGGCGTCGACGCCACGATGGTGCAGCGCTCGTCTACACACATCGTGAAGTCCGATTCGCTCCGGTCGATCGCTCTGGGTGGGCTCTACAGCGAGGAGGCTGTCGCCTCGGGTATGACGACCAAGAAGGCCGATCTCACCTTCGCCTCGCTGCCCTACCGGATCATGCACGAGTTCCAGGTGCCGGTGTACAACCAGATCCGCGAGCAGGACAAGGAGTTCTACGACCGCCTCGAGGCCGCCGGCTTCAAACTCGACTTCGGCGACGACGACTCGGGCCTGTTCATGAAGTACCTACGACGCGGCTCGGGCTACTACATCGACGTCGGCGCCAGCGAGCTCATCGCCAACGGCACCATCAAGCTCGTCCAGGGGCAGCTCGACCACCTCACCGAGAACTCGGTCGTCCTGGCCGACGGCACCGAGCTCGAGGCCGACGTCGTCGTCTACGCAACGGGATTCGGATCGATGAACGGCTGGGCTGCCGACCTGATGGGACAGGACGTCGCGGATCGCGTCGGCAAGGTCTGGGGTCTGGGCTCCGACACCACGAAGGACCCCGGCCCGTGGGAGGGCGAGCAGCGCAACATGTGGAAGCCGACGCAGCAGCCGGGCCTCTGGTTCCACGGCGGCAATCTGCATCAGTCCCGCCACTATTCGCTGTACCTGGCTCTCCAGCTGAAGGCTCGTTATGAGGGCCTCGACACCCCGGTCTACGGACTGGCCGAGGTCCATCACCTCAGCTGAGTACGTGCAGACGACGAATGCCCCGTGACCAGAAGGTCGCGGGGCATTCTCTTTGTCTGTGGTGTGCCGACGGGCTCGGGGTTTCGTAGAAGATATGCGCGCTATAGCCGCAGTGTTTCTACATTCTGGCGGGT
>NZ_JALPSY010000025.1:0-85071 GCF_023218005.1 Gordonia sp. C13 | reverse complement strand
CTGGCTACACCACTACAATCACCACCGAGCCCACACCGGCATCGGCGGACTCACCCCGATCGAACGCCTACACGTTCACAACCTGCCCGGGTCTTACACCTAGCTGCCGATCTCGACGGCTTCGGCACTCGACACGGCGGCACGTCGCGCACCCGTGACGAACAGCACCAGACCGACGACGATCCAGGTGGCCAGCGTCAGCCCCGCGGTGAGACCGGCTGCACCGCCGAAGTAGGCGGCCGAGCGGACCAGGGTTCCGGCCGCACCCGGCGGCAGGATCTGTCCGACAGTGCCCAGCCCGGACGGCAACCACGCGGCCGAACCGGCGATACCGGCCAGCGGATTGCCGAGGAACATCATGACCATCGCACCGATGGTGAAACCTTTGGCGCCGAACGCATTCTGCAGGCCGCCAGAGGGATGGCCAGGGCGGCGACACCGAGCGCGATCGAACCGGCGACCGCCCAGAAGCCCGTCGACCACAATCCCGCGTCGATACTGCCGAACCCGAAGGTGAGCATGGACGCCACGATGACGCCACCGACGGCCGAGAAGGTGATCAGACCGGCCAGGTACCAGCCGTTGCTGCGCGGGAAGATCTTCCGGAACGCGACGACCGGCACGATACCGCCGAACACGAGCGGGAACGCGAGACCGCCGATGCCGATGCCGGTGGGGTCGCCCTCGGGCAGCGGGACGACGTCCTCGACCGTCACCTTCTCACCAGTTGCCTGCCCGACCGCCTGCGCGGTACCGGTGAGGCTCCCGCTGATCGACGCCGAGCCTGCGCTGGCAACCAGGGTGTGGACACCCGCCTCGTCGACCACGAAACCGCCGACCACCTCACGGTGCTCGATCGCGTCTCGCAGCCCGGCCTCCGAGTCGTAGCGCTGAGGCTCGTACGCGTCGGGAGCCGCCGTGGCCAGGCTTCGCTCGAACGAACTGACCGCGGCCGGCGCACCGACCACACCGACCCGCAGATCGTGGGCACCGCTCTTCAGCGACGGCAGGATGAACACCATCAGCAGGAGGATGAGGATGGCACCTAAACCGGCGGTCAGACCCACCAGCATCACCATGGCCGGCGGCGTCTTCTTTCCCGAGGCCACCTTCTCCTCATTCGCCGTGATTCCCATCTCCGTGGATGTCATCGACTGTCCTCCAGACCTAAACCGGATGCTTTTCCTCCGATATTTAGTGGATGATAGTCCTCCGGTTAGGCTGGGGCTATCAACACCGATGTGACGGACGAGTCACGGGGTCGAGAGGACGTGGACATGCGAGCAGATGCAGCGCGCCGTCGTCAGGCGATCGTCAAAGAGGCCCGTCGACTGTTCGCGGCACAGGGCGGCGGTGTCGCACTCGAGACCGTCGCCGAGGCTGCCGGGGTGGGGATCGCCACGCTCTATCGCAACTTCGAGTCCCGGCATGCGCTCGCTGACGAAGTGGCGCTCGCGATCCTGAACGACATCGGGCGCGCCGCCGACGAGGGTCTCACCGAGATCACCACCACACCCGACGCCGCGTGGACGGCGTTCGTGAATCGGCTCGTCGAGCTGGATCTCGGCGCCCTGTCTGCGGCGTTGGCCGAGTACGTGACCGCTGCGGTCCGCACCACCCAGACCCAGACCCTGGCCCGCGTCGACGAACTGCTCGGTTCGGCCAAGAACGCAGAACTGGTCCGTGACGACCTCGACGCACTCGAGCTGATCGTCGGGATCGGCCTCATCACACGCCCTCAGCCCGAGGCCGTCGCGGCAGTGACCCCGAACCTCGTGCCGCGCCTGGTGTCCATCCTGTTGGCGGGTATGCGCCCGTCGTCCGACGAATGACCCGCCTCGCGCTCAGACCGCCCCGCGTGCGGCCCACGCAGTGGCCGAGACGATGAACCGCCCGTCGCCGAGACGCTTCCGCGCCACCGCCTCGAGTTCGCTCCGATCGGTGGCGTCGAGCGACTGCACATACTCGCCCGCCGGACCGACGCCGAAAGTGTAGGGCTCCCACCACTCCTCGAAACTCGGATGAACAACGTCGACGGTGATCGGCTCCTCGACGACGCTCCGCAGTCCGGCCATCGCGAAGAGTTCCGTGAGATGACCACGGTGCGCGCCGGACAGCAGCGCCTCATCCCGGGCGTCCGGCTCGAGCACGTGTACCGCATCCCAGAACGGGGCGAGCGCTCCGGTCGGCCCGTCCCACACGCAGGCCGCGACGGTCCCGCCCGGACGTGTCACGCGTGCCATCTGCGCGAGACCGCGAACCGGGTCCGTCATGAAATGAACCACCAACTGCGCGAGTACGTGGGTGAATTCGCCTGTGTCGTAGGGTAATTGCTCGGCAGTACCACGGCGCACGTCAACGTCGGGAAATCGTTCGCGACAGGCATCGACGAAGGGTGGGGACGGATCGATCGCGCTCACAGCAGCACCCAGTGTCAGCACATGGGAGGTCAGCGCCCCGGGGCCACACCCGACGTCGAGGACATCCGAATCGGCACCGACCCCCGCGAAGGCGGTGAAGACCTCGGCGAGCGGATCGGCGTAGCGGCCCATGAAGCGTCCGTACGCCTCGGGCGGGACGGCGAAACCCACTCCTCCATGCTACGACTCACCGACCATTCGAACCTCATGCCAATCGATCTCGACCGGCCCGGGTCAGTACAGCTGGTCCTCGCGCCATCCTCGGGGCGCTTCCCTCGATCACATGGTCCACATGTTTGGACGTCATCCGTTCATACCAAATGGAATCGGAGATGCACATGCGCGATCGGAACGGTGCAACAATCACACCGCTCGAACCCGACAAAGCGCTCGGAGCCCACTAGGTGGCCGGGTGTGGTCATCGCGGCGACGGCAACGACCACATGCAGACGACGAAGTGGAGAGCGACCGATGAAGCGTTTCCGCCTGTTCGGCATCACGGCGTTGGCCATCGCCGTGCTCACGATCTCGTTCGGCACTGCCCATGGCGCGCCGGCACCTGCAGCGCCCTCACACTTGTCGATCGCCTCCGCGGACGGCACCTCCGTCACGTCGACCCTGCGGAACGCCACCTTCGTATCGGCCGGGAGCGAGCTGCGGGTCGTCGACCCGAACGGGCGGCTGCTCGAACGCGTCGCCCTGACCCTGCCCCTCAACGGGGCGAAGGTGCCGCTGCGCACGCAGGTCAGCGCCGATCGCACCCAGGCGACCTTCACCCCGATCCTCACGCCGGAGGCTCACGCCGCGATCGCGGCGGGCGTTCGTCCCGCGTCGGCGAAGAAGGATCGCGCGTATCAGCAGATGATCTGGCACATCAACAACGGCTGGAACCGCGGCGGCAACGTGACCACTGCGATCGGTGCGCTCGCCGGCCTGATCATCGGCTGCCTCGTCATCGTCGGTTGCATCTGGGGCGCCGGGGTCGGCGCTGCCATCGGTGCGGCAATCGGCATCAGCAACGGCGATCCCGCCACCGCACAGTCGATCCTGAACTGGATCAACACCCCATGACAGAGGGGTAGCTCCCCTCGATTCCGGACGCGGCCCTTTTCCCCCGCCGCCCCGGAGTTCCCCCAGGAAGATCCCTCGCGCCCTCCCCCGACAGAAACGCGCGAGGGATCTTCTTTGCAGAAGGGTACTTTACAAACCGAAACTTTTGTATAGACAACGCCCATTGTCTTGATCAGTGCCTGGCCCGGCGACCGTCCGTCCCGGTGAGCCGACAGGTGCCGGGCAGTGGCCCACCACCACCGAGCACGGCAAACTGGTGGCCATGACCATCGCCACCGACCTCGGACTCGCTCCTGGTCCCGCGACCCCACTCCCGCGCGTCCCGCTTGCATGGTCCATGCAGCACAGCCGCAACATCCAGATGAACGGGTGGCCGGCGACGGCCGCGCACTTCGACGTGGACGTCGACGCCGGGATCGCCGTTGACGCCGGGGGCGGGAGTGCGCTGCGCGCCGAGATCGAGAGCGCGCGGGTGCCGGTCGGCGCGGCAGGATGACGACACGTAATCACGGGCAGGACAGCGAGTCGCTGCTGCGCAACTCGTTACTCGACGGGTTGCACGACCTTCTGACGGAGCGAGACTGGTCGGCGATCCGCATGTCGGATGTCGCCGCCGCCACCGGTGTCAGCCGACAAACCGTCTACAACGAGTTCGGGTCGAGATACGGCCTGGCACAGGGATATGCGGTCAGGTTGGCGAACCGCTTCGCAGGGCATGTGGCCGAATCTCTCGCCGACCACGTCGGCGATGTCACCGGCGCGCTGCGCACTGCTTTCACCGAGTACTTCACCGGCGTGGCCACCGATCCCCTGATCGCGTCACTGCTGTCCGGCGAGGCCAAGCCGGATCTGATGAAACTCATCACGACCGACGTGGCGCCGATCATCGCCACTGCGAGCGAGCGACTGTCGCAGGCATTTCGCGAGTCGACATGGTTGGCCATGCCTGATTCCGACATCGTGCGGATCTCGCGCGCGATCACCCGCATGGCGCTGAGCTTCGTCGCGATGCCGCCGGAAGGCAACCGCGACGTCGCGGCCGACCTCGCCGAGATCATCGCCCCGGCCATCGAAGCCGCGCGAATCCGGGACTGAGCCAGGGCCTGCAACGCACCGTCGCCAGCCCTTCGTGGCTCGTCGCTGGCGCTCCTCGCACCTCAGGGAGCGGTGGCGTCTCGTCGCAGGGACGGATTTCAGCGCGTGGAAGTCAAGCGCGTCAGACGTTTTCCGGCTCCCCGCCGGAGCACACTGCGGTAGACCCGTTCGACCAGCGGGGTGCTCGCGTCCTCCGGGTCGACGAGCTCGTTCTCGGCGATGATCGAGGCCTCGTCATCGATGACCTCACGGTCGAACAGTTCGAGTGTACGGCCCGGGGTGGCCAGCGCCTCGATCGCCCCGACCAGCGAATCCGTCTCTCGCACAGCGTCGTCGAAGACCTCGGCATCGACGCCGAGGTGTTCCGACAGCAGCCGGGTCCGCATTGACGTGATGTTGTCGCGGATGCGTGCATCGTCGGGGTCGTCGCGGCGCGCCTCGATCGCGACGTCGCATTCACTGTCGAAGCCCAGCGATCGGTTGTTCAGATTGGACGAACCGATGCGCAACAGGATGTCGTCGATGACGAGCACCTTGGCGTGGACGTAGATCTCGTCGCCCTCCGAGGTCACCGGATAGTAGGCGCGGAACCGGTCGTGGACGTCGGCACGCCACAGCATCCGGAGCAGTTTGTGCCGTGCACCGTCCATGGCCAGTCGTTCGACCGGGCTGTCGGCATGCCGCGGGAGGACGACGACGATCTCCGGACCATCGGGTTCGGCGAGTCGTTCGGCGAGCGCATCCGCGATCTCGCGGGCCGCCAGGTACTGGCTCTCGATGTAGATCGTGCGTCGGGCCGCTGCGAAGGCCGCCTTGTAGAGGCGGCGGATCTCGTCGACTTCCTCGCGATCGTTGTAGTGCGGGATGGTTCGGGCGACCCCGACCTCGCAGTCGGTGAAGGTGACCCCGAGTTCCTCGGGCCAGATGTCGGGACCTTCGGTGTCGACGAGGGGCGCCAGACGTTCACCGGTCGCCGCTTCCCACCGGTCGACGGCGACACCTGCGACTACACGTGCCGCATCCCCGTCGAGCGCGACGGTCACGTCATGCCAGGGACCATGTGGCTCCCCATCGGGATCACGACGGAAGTCGTTGTGCGAGAGGTGCTCCGAAGTGTCCCAGCGGTCGACGGTCATGTCTATGCCGCCGCAGAACGCGAACTGATCGTCGATGACAGCGATCTTCTGGTGATGTGCGGCCGACACCGGATGGGCGGCATCGATCCGAAAATGCAGTCGACGCCCCGTCAACAGGTCCTGGACGAACGGCGGCGCCACACCGCGCAGCATCCCGGTGAAGGCACCCGTGCTCCAGCGCAGCACATAGATCTCGAGTCCCGGCCGGTTCGCGCCGAGCCACTTGAGGAATTCGCCGAGCCGGTCGGGGACGTCTCCCTCCGGTGACCGCGGGTCCAGACTGATCCTCGTGTCGACATCCCAGCCGATCAGGATGACGCGGCGGCGCGCCTGCAGCAGCGCCGACTTGGCGTGCAGGAAGTAATCCGCCGCATCGACGATGCAGGCGACGCGGTCGGCGGTCGCGATCTCCCGACAGGTGTCCCCCGCACGCAGTATCGGCTCGTGCCCCGGTTCGTCCGTCATGTGGTGTTCCGCCCCGTTCTTCTCACGGTCGTGTTTCGCAGCCCCCGCCAGCCCGTCATTCTGCCAACACCCACAGCGCAGCGCGGCACCGCACCGCGTGGCACTCCTTACACTCGTCGGGGTGAGACCCGACTCGGCCAGTGACCTTGCGGAACAGAGGGACCTTGGGGAACAGGGGGACCTCGAAGAACGCAGGGACCTCGGCGAACGCCCAGCCCGTCGACGACGCCGGCCGTTCGTCGTCGCCGCCGCGCTCGTCATGGTCCTGATGTTGGGCGCAGGGGTGATCGCCTGGCGCACCGTCCCCGAGCGGTGGCTGCCGTGGGACACTGCGGAGTTTCCCCAGGTCGACGCCGGCCGGCTGACGCCGACGCAGAACCGGATCGTCGAGTTGCTCCGCGACGAGCACGCCGCGCAGCGTCCGGGCACCTTCTACTCCGAAGGCGTCGACGAACCGTGGTGCGCGAACTTCGTCAGCTGGATCATGCGCGAGGCCGGGGCACCGTTCGCCAACCCCCACTCGGGGCACTGGCGAATTCCGGGGGTGTTCACCCTCCAGGAGTATTTCGAGGACAGCCGACGTTTCGAGCCGGTCGGCGACTACACGCCCCGCGTGGGCGACGTCGTCCTCTACGACCGGTCGTCGGCCCTGGGCCAGCACACCAATATCGTGGTCCGGGTCGACGGCGACGAGGCCACGACGGTCGGGGGCAACGAGATGCGCAAGATCCGGGTACACGAACTGGACTGGAGGTCCGACGGCGGCGTCGTCGGGTTCGGACGCCTCGACCTCGAGCGGGATGCCGAGCGATGACCGACGATAGACGGCTGATCTACCGCTCGCGCCCTCCGGGCGCTTTGCGACCCGCACTGGCGGTGGCCCGGCACTTCACCGACGCCGCACACCTCGCCTCGCAGAAGCCGTTCGACGGATCGCTCGATCTCCTGCCGCACACCGAACTGCCGGGCCGCTTCGGGTGGAGCCACTACGGCCTCATGTTGCCGTCTCTGCCCGACCCACACCGATACCTGAGCCTGATGGTCATGGCCGGCATGACCGGTCTCCGCGCCTTCGACTTCCCGCAGGAGGCCACCCCCGACGACCCGCAGGACATCATCGTCGCCTCCGCGTCGAGTGGTGCCGACAGCGCGTACGCGCGGGAGGTGCTCTCCATCCGACGCGACGGGCGGTTCGCACCGAACCGCGCAGAGTTCGGCACCCTGGCGTCGATCACCGGCACGCACCCGCAGTTCGACATCCGGATCCATGCAGGTGACCTCGACGCCGAGCTGACGATGACGTGTCGACCCAATCCCACCTGGTTCGTCAGATCACCTGTCTGGCAACACATCGGCCACGTAGGACGCTACCGGGGTCAGGTGACGCACCGCGGTGCGACGACCGAGATCTCAGGAGTCGGAAACCTCGAGTACGCGCGCTCCATCAGTCCCTATGTGGTGCTCCGCCGGGCCGCGGACCGGCAGATCCCGCTGGAGTGGTTCAGTTATCACGTCGTCGACCTACCCGGTGAACGCCAGATCCTTTTCACCCAACTGGGGGTCTCCGGAAGCATCGTCGAGACCAACGTCATCCGCCGATCACTCGACGGCGCAGCCGATCACAAGGTCCACGAGGGTTATCACCGCGTGCTGGAGACGGACGACACCCCCACCACGGACTCACACGGGAACGAGCGATTCCTCCCCCGCGTCTTCGAGTTCGGTTGCAGCGGCGTCTCGGTCGTCGGAACCTACGACTGTCCACAGCGATTCGCGGTCGGTCGCGGTTACATTTCCGGTTACGACGCACGGGTGCGCGTCGACGGCGAGGAGTTCACCACGCGGGGGTACTCCGAGCACATCGACGAACGACCCCACCGCCACCGGAACGGGTCCGGTACAGCGACGACAGGAATGCCATGAGCTTCGACGGATTCCCCGAAGCCGCTCTCGACTTCTACGACGATCTCGAGATCGACAACTCGAAGTTCTTCTGGGAGCAGCACAAAGAGATCTATCGCACCGCGGTCGCGGAACCGATGACGGCTCTTGCCGAAGAACTCGCCGACGAATTCGGCATCGCCAAGCTGTTCCGCCCGTACCGCGATGTGCGCTTCTCCAAGGACAAGTCTCCGTACAAGACGCACCAGGGTGCATTCGTCGCGGTGGCACCGGCCACCGGGTACTACATCCAGATCGGCGCACCCGGTGTCCGGGTCGGCGCGGGTTTCTACGAGGCTGCGCCGGCGCGCCTCGCCGAACTGCGGAAGGCCATCGACCACGACCGGCACGGCCCCGAGCTCGAGCGCATCGTTCGAAAACTCGCCAAGGCCGGATGGGAGATCGGCGGCGACCGCCTGAAGACCGCTCCGCGCGGCTACGACATCGATCATCCGCGCATCGAACTGCTGCGCCACAAGTCGCTCTTCGCCGGCCGCGACTACGGCTTCGACGAGGTCATCCACACCCCGGCGCTCGTCGACCGCGTCCGCAAGGATTGGCGCGAGACCAATACGCTCGTCGACTGGATCGTCCGCCACGCCGCCACCTGAACACCGAGCGTCCCGAACGACTTTCGCGTCACGCCCCGAGACATCGGCTACGGGGTCCGCGGGACACGAATCGGTAGCGGTTCGCGATCTGGTCCCTCTCGCTCAGGTCGGCGAGTTCATACTGACTGCAAGCCTGTGACGGTGGCGCCGTCGACGGCGCCACCGTCAAGCCGACCTGCGTCAGCACCTCGGGCGTGCGATTCTTGCTCGGTGATGCCCGTTCACGTGATGTCCGCCTGCGAGCGGAGGAGCCTGTAGATGCCCGATCATGTTCACCACGGTCACATCTTCCATCTGGCCGGCAACCCGTTGATCGCCGAAGCGTCGGACGCGCTCGTCGAGATCCCCGACGGGGCGCTGGTGGTCGGAGCCGACGGCACGATCAAGTACTGCGGTGAGAAGTCCCGCCTACCAGCAGAGTTCGCGTCCGCCCAACGGCACGAACACCCCGGCGGCTATCTGATCCCCGGATTCGTCGACACGCACATCCACTTCCCGCAGACCTATGCGGGTGACTCCTACGGTGGCGGACAGCTTCTCGAGTGGCTGAACCTCTGCATCTTCCCGTCCGAATCGCAGTTCGTCGATCCCGAGTTCGCGCGGACCGCGGCAGTCGAGTTCACCAAGCGACGGGTCGCGGCCGGGACGACCGCGATGATGGCGTTCGGGTCGGCGTTTCCCCACGCGCAGGACGCGCTCTTCGAGGAGACCCGCAAGGCGGGGCTGCGCCTGGTCTCCGGGCGCGGAATCCAGACCGTCGGAGGCGACACCGCGAAGCCGCTGCTCACGTCGGAGGAGGATGCAATCCGCCTGACGAGGGACGAGATCGAGAAGTGGCACGCCGCCGACACCGGCGACCACCGAACGGCGCTCCTGCACGTCGCGATCGTGCCGAGGTTCTCGTTGTCGGTGACGACCGAAACCCTGCGGAATCTCGGCGAGCTCTACGACGAATACCGCGACCGGGGTGTCTACGTGCACACTCACCTCAACGAGAACAACCGGCCGGGTACCGGCGAGATCGACACGACCAAGGACGTCTATCAGGTCGACTCGTACCTCGACACCTACGACGGCAAGTTCCTTCCCGGCTCGCAAGTCGGCGGCAAGAGCCTGCTCGGGCCGCGCACCATCCTCGCTCACAGCGTCCACTGCCAGGATGCCGAACTCGCGCGTATGGCCGAGACCGGGACCTCGATCTCCCACTGTCCGGTGTCACAGCTGTTCCTCGGGTCCGGGACGATGCCGTGGAAGCGCACGGTCGCCTCCGGGGTCAACATCTCCGCGGGAACCGATTTCGGCGGTGGCGACGAGTGGTTGATCCCACGCGTCCTCGGTGACGCATTCAAACAGCACATCACCGAACCCGGCGAGGCCGGGGTGTCGATGCACCCGGCGGAGATGCTGTTCATCGGGACCCTCGGCGGGGCCCGCGCGCTCGACATGGAGAACCGCTTCGGGAACTTCGACGAGGGCAAGGAAGCAGACTTTCTCGTCATCGAACCGGTCGACGGCCTGAAAGCCATGCTGGACAACGCTGTCCGCTCCGACGACCCCGTACTCGCCCGCGATCAGACCCTCTTCGGGCTGCTCATGGGAATTCGCGAATCCTCGATCGCCGAGGTCTACGTCCAGGGCCGACAAGTGGTCCTGTAGCCAGAGCAATGGTCGTCACCCTGTCGGTCTTCCATCCCGCTTCGCAGGCGGGATTTGCCGACTGGGCGGCATCGCTCGCCGGGTCGGCGGCCGACACCGAGGGTTGCCTCGGTACCGACATCTCGACGGTGACCGACGGGCATTTCGAACCGGCGGTGGCGGCGACGTTCGCAGACCCCGAGGCCTGCGACCGCTGGCTCGACAGCACCCAGCGGGCGGAGATCCTGCGCCGGGGAAGCGATCTGGGCTTTCTGCCGTCGGCGCCGACGCTCGTACTGGTCGACGGCGAGGCTCCCCCGACCGGAGTCGGCGCCTTCCGTCACGACATCCTCCCGGGCAGGTCCGACGAGTTCCTCCGCGCGCAGCGTGAACTGACCGACGCCGCATCGGAGTTCAGCGGATATGAAGGAACCGCCCTGTTCATCGACGACGCCACCGGGTCCGCGCTGTCGGTGTTGCGCTTCCGCACCGCCCGGCAGCTATCGGCCTGGGTGTCATCTCGGGAACGCGGCGAAGCGCTCGACATCTTGCGATCGAGCCTCACCCACGACTTCGAGACGATGTCGGCGACCACCGCCTTCGGCACCACGGTGCGCACCGACAACGGCCGCTTCCGTCAGACGCCGAACTGGAAGTCGGCGATGATGGTCCTGTTGGTGCTGTACCCCACGGTGATGATCCTGTCCCGGTTCCTCGGACCGGTGCTCGACCGTATCGGAGCGGAACCATGGCTGGCACTGTGGCTGAGTCAGGTCGTGAGCGTCGGGTTGATGCAATGGTGGCTCATGCCGTGGGCGGCGAAACCGTTCCGCCGCTGGCTGGATCCGGTGGACGGCGACGGCCTGCGCAGCAATCTGGCCGGGACCGTGACGATTCTGCTGCTCTACATCGTGTGCCTGGTGATCTTCGCCAACGTCACCTGGCTCCAGTTCTGGGATTACGTGGACAGCTGACTCAGCCGAGCACCCCGTCGAGATAGACCCACCGCCCGTCGTACCGGGTGAAACGGCTGCGTTCGTGGAGTGACCCTCGCTCGGAGCCGGACTTGTAGTACGCGGTGAAAGTGACCTCCCCCTCGGTGTCGAACGGCGATCCACCGTCCGTCGACTCGACGTCCAAGCGGTACCAGCGCATCGCGTCGTCGAGTTCGAGGTCGTCCGGGCGGGTGTCGGGGTGCCAGCTGACCAACAGGTGGTTGCGGTCACCGAGGGCGAAAGCGGTGAAGCGCGAGCGCATCAGCGCCTCTGCGGTCGGCGCGGCGCGCTCACCGGCGAGGACGGGTCCGCAGCATTCGCCGAAGGGGAATCCGGACAGGCACGGGCACCTCGCGCCGGGATCTCGGTTTGCCGATTCGGTGTTCATTCCCCGCATCTTAGGGGTAGACAGAAACGAGATCACCCAAGAGGCGGTCCGGTTGCCCATGAGGTGACCGGGCCGACCCCAACGGAGGGAGAATCCTTGTCCGACAATGTTTATCGGGTCATCGAAGTGGTCGGTTCGGCCGCGACCGGCACCGACGACGCGATCCGGAACGCCATCGCCCGTGCATCGCAGACGGTCAACCATCTGGACTGGTTCGAGGTGACCGAGACCCGTGGTCACATCGAGGACGGACAGATCGCGCACTTCCAGGTCACCCTGAAAGTCGGCTTCAAGATCGAAGGCTCCTGACTCCGGAGCCCAGACGTACTAGCCCCTGGTGGCGGCGGTGAGGAATGCGCCGATCTCGCGCGCGACTGCCTGCGGTTCGTCGAGCATGGACAGCACCGCCGCGCCGGGGATCTCGGCATAGCGGCCCCGCGGCGCGAGTTCGGCGAGACGTGGTCCGTGCGCCGGTGGCATCACCCGGTTGTCGGGCGACCACAGCACGAGCACCTCTCCGCCGAACCCCCGCAATGCCTCGGTTTTCCGAACCAGCTCGGCGGGATCGAACGACGTCGTCGCGTACTTGGTGACGTCGCGCCGGATACGCGGGTCACGCAGGACCGGGTCCGTCCACCGGCGAATTCGTTCGTCGTCGACGGGCTTGTCGACCATCCATCCCCACAGCACCGGCAATCGCCGAAGCCACCCGACCCGCAGCTGGCGTGCCGCCAGGGTGATGCCCCCGGGCAGGCGCACCGCCAGGGTGGCCATCTTGCCGGGCAATCCGGGCGGGAAGTTCTCGAAGGCCTCGCACGGGAGAACCACCATCCTCGCGACACGCTCGTCCCGCCCGAGCGAGGTGAGGAACAGCGAACCGCCCCAGTCGGAATGAACGAGGGTCACGTCGCGCAGGTCGAGGGCGTCGAGGATGTCCGCGACCAGCCCGACCATCCCGTCCATCGAAAGGTTCGCGTCCTCGTTGAGGGGGATACGGTGCGACCCGAGGGGAAGGATCGGGCGGATGTAGCGAAACCCGTTCGGCAGCAACGGGATCACGTCGTCCCACACCGTGTGGTCCATGAGTAGGCCGTGCAGGAACACGACCGGCGGCCCATCCCCGTCCTCCGCGTACTCGACCGTGCCGGCCGGCGTTTCGATTCGCTGGAGAACACCCGACGCGGCGCTCGTCTTCCGGTTGAGCTCCGACATGGTGCACGCTCCTCACCTCGGACGGACGAGGCCGACCCGGCCTCTAGAATGATCATTCTAGAATCATTGTTCTAGAATGACCAGGGTGAAGACCGATGAGCGCATCGTGGTGGCGATGACCGAGCTCCTGCGCCGGCAGGGGTACGCCGCGACCGGGATCAAACAGGTCGTCGAGACGTCCGGCGCTCCGATCGGTTCGATCTATCACCACTTCAAAGGCGGCAAGCGGGACATCGCGGCCGCCGCACTCCGACAGTCTGGAACGGCCTACGGCGAGTTGGTCGGCATGCTCCTGGCTCCCTACGACGACCCCGCCGACGGGATCGAGGCGGCGTTCGTCGCCGCCGCGGAGACCATCGAACAGGGCGGGTGGCTGAACATGTGTCCCGTCGGGACCGTCGCCGGCGAGATCGCCGACGCCGAACCCGACCTCCGAGAGATCGCCGCCGAGGTCATGTCGTCGTGGATCGACACCGGCGCGGCCCTGTTCACGGCGCGCGGACTCCCCGAGGCGGACGCCCGCTCACTGATGACCGCGGCGGTGTCGGCGCTCGAGGGAGCGTTCATCGTCGCCCGCACCCAGCGCTCCACCGACGCCATCCTCGCCGCGGGACGGGCGATGGGCTGCTACGCGCGCGCGCTCGCCACACCGGCTCGGGCGGAACCGATCTCAGAGGCGGGCGAGGTACGTCGGTAGGGCGTCCTCGACGACGAGGGACTGCAACGCGAAGCGGAGCTGCGCCGAGACGTACCGGTCGAGGTCGTATCCGGGCGCGAAATGCCAGTGCTTGAGCGCCCATCCGTGCGCCAGCATCATCAGGTCGAAGACCACGAGGTCGGCGTCGACATCGAGGATGAGCCCGGCCTCGATGCCGGCGGTGACCGCGGCCCGCATCGGCGCGGAGGTCTCGACCTCGAGTTCCTTGATCCGCTCACGTCCCGCGGCGTCGAGCGTGCGGCTCTCCCGGTAGGTCAGCACGACGGCGTCGCGGTTCTCGTCGACGATGGTCGCGTATTGCCGGAATCCCGCGATCAACTGTTCGACGGGGTCGTCGCCGGCACGGTCCATGGCGGGCTGGAGCTGATCCCGGAAGGCCTCGAGGATGTCGACGATCGCGGCGAGCAGGATCTCTTCCTTGCCGCCGAAGTACTTGTAGAACAGTCCGACACTGACCTGCGCCTCCTCGGCGAGCGCCTGCATCGACATCTGGTGGAAGCCGGTGCGCTCCATGACCTTCACCGCGGCGTCGAGCAGCTGACGGCGGCGCGTGGACACACGCACCGCGCGCACCGCCTCCTCGACGGCCAGGTCGGCCGACGACCTCGCCGTGGCAGGTTTCGCCATCGCAGTACTTCCTTCTGATCCGCTCGTGAGCGCCGAGTCGATCCACGGGCTGCACCCGGGAAGTTGAATCAGCGTTCACTCACTGTACAAGCCCTAGAGACCGAGGTCCTTGGCGACGATCGTCTTCATGATCTCGGTGGTACCGCCGTAGATGGTCTGGATGCGGGCGTCGACGAACGCGCGCGACACCGGGTACTCCCGCATGTAGCCGTAGCCGCCGTGCAGTTGCAGGCACCGGTCGGCGGTGCGTACCTGCAGCTCGGTGGCCCACCACTTGAGTTTCGCGGCCCGTGCCGGCGTCAGCTCGCCGGCCACGTGTTCGGCTATGCAGTCGTCGAGGAAGGTACGGGCGATGTCGAGTTCGGTCGCGAGCTCGGCGGCGACGAACTGGGTGTTCTGGAACGACGAGATCGGCGACCCGAAGGCGGTGCGCTCCCGCACGTACTCCAGAGTGCGTTCGAACGTACCCTCGGCGGCCGCGACGGCACCGACGGCCAGCGACAGCCGTTCCTGCGGGAGGTTGCGGACGAGCTGGTAGAAACCCTCGCCCTCCTCACCCAGCCGGTTGGCCACGGGCACGCGCATGTCCTCGAAGGACAGTTCGCTGGTGTCCTGCGCGTGCAGCCCGATCTTGTCGAGTTTGCGACCCCGCACAAATCCGGGAGTGTCCGCCTCGACGACAAAAAGCGTGAGCCCCTTGTGCTTCTCGGGGCCGGTCCGGGTCGCGACCACGAAGAGGTCGCCGTTGCGACCGTTCGAGATGAAGGTCTTCGCACCGTTGACGACGTAGTGGTCACCGTCGCGGACCGCGGAGGTACGGATGCCGGCGAGATCGCTGCCCGCCCCGGGTTCGGTCATCGCGATGCCCAGCACGGTGTCACCCCCGACCACACCCGGCAACCAGCGCGCCTTCTGCTCGTCGGTGGTCAGCTCCGTGAGATACGGCAGGACGACGTCGTTCTGCAGGGAGAAGGCGATGGCCTCGGCGGCGGCGCCGGTGCGTGCCACCTCGTCGATGAGGATGGCGTTGTACCGGAAGTCGTCGACGCCGGGACCGCCGAACTGTTCGGGTACGGGAAAGCCGAGAAGGCCGTTCTTGCCTGCTTCGACGAACAGTCCGCGGTCCCACTGTCCGGCACTCTCCCAGTCGGCGTGCGCGGGGGTGATCTGTTCGGCGACATAGCGTCTGACCGTCTCACGGAAGTGTTTGTGTTCGAGGTCGTGGATGAGTGAAGACATCAATTCTCCGGTTCGGATGTGTCAGCCGTGGACGCGGTCGGTGGCCGGCGCGGCGAACACGCCGTCGGCCATCTCTCGTGCCGCGGATTCGGTGGCCTTGTAGTGCAGCTTCTTCCCGGTCGCCGACACCGGCAGCGAGTCGACGATGCGATAGGCGCGCGGACGTTTGAAGCTCGACAACATCGGGTGCGTGCGGCAGTACGCGTCGAGGTCCTCCGGAGTGGGGGCACCCCCGTCGGCGGGCACGATGTAGGCGACGACGAGGCTTCCCCACTGTTCGTCGGGCACACCCACCACGAGCGAATCCGCCACTCCGGGATGGCCGTTCAGCGCCTCCTCGACCTGGACCGGGTGGACGTTCTCACCACCGGACAGGAGCATGTCGTCCTTGCGTCCGACGATGGTGACGAACTCGCCCGCATCCCAGGTGGCCAAATCGCCGATGTACAGCCAGCTGCCGTTGTACTTCGCCTTCTCCTGCTGCGGGGAGTCGTAGTAGGCGGCTGCGCATTTGGGTGATCGGATGATGACCTCGCCGACTTCTTCACCGTCGCGGGCGACGACCTCGTCCGGGCTCGCCAGGTGGCCGTCGTCGTGGACGCGAACCACGCGGACGTCGTCGTCGATGCAGGCACGCCCGGCGGTTCCGGCGTGGTCGGGCAGGTCGTCGGGACGCAGGAAGGTGTTCCAGAAACCCTCGGTGCTGCCGTAGCCGTTGAAGATCCGCGGGGTGAGCACCTCATGGTAGCGCAGTGCGGCCTCGCGTTCGAGCGGTGCGCCCATCGTGACGATGCCGCGCAAACTGGAGAGGTCACGCGGGTTCGCCGACTGTGCGGTGGCGAGCATCGCCAGGTTGGTCGGTGCACCGATGAGGAACGTCAGGCGGTACTTCTCCACCCAGTCGAGGGTGAGCTCCGGGTCGAAGGTGCGCATCGGAACGACCGAGGAGCCCAGGTAGAACGACGGATTGGGCCCGGCACAGTAGAGGCCGCCACGGTGGAACCACGGGGTCATGTTCAGCGTCCGGTCGTCCGGTGACAGCGGGAAGTGCATGATCACGTCGTGCGCCGAGAAGATCTCGATGGCCGAGTTCATCGGCACCGCTTTGGGCATACCGGTGGTCCCCGAGGTGTACAACCGGGTCGTCTCGTCGAAGACACCGCGCGTGACCGTCGGCGCCGCACGACCGGCGACGGGTAGGTCGTCGAAGCGGATGGAGCCGGGGACGAGTTCCCCCTCCCCGACCCCGACCAGCAATTCCGGTGTGTGCTCGGCGAGTGCGATCGCCTCACCGACCATGGCGCCGAGACCGGCGTCGTAGACGTAGACCTTCGGTCGGCTGATGTCGAGGATCACTGCCGTCTCGCCTGCCGCGAGCCGGAAGTTCACCGGTGACCCGACCGCTCCGGCCGCCTGCGTCGCCAGGTAGAGCTGTGCGAACTCCGGGCCGTTCAGCAGCTGATAACCCACCACGTCGCCGTCGGTCACCCCGCGGTCGGCGAGGCCGGCCGCGAGTTCGTCGACCGCAGAACCGAGTTCGGCGTACGTCCACTTCCGGTCGGTGAGCGGGTCGATCATCGCGATCTCGCCGGCGTATCGGCCGACGTTGCGACGGAATCCGTTCAGGTAGGTGAACTCGTGCTCGAAGAAACTGCGGTACGCGTGTGCGTCGTAGACGTAACTCGTGTCGGGGGTCATGTCGATTCCCTCAGTTGTCATCTCGGTCCTCCGGTGCTGGGCCGGTCAGCCGGCCATGGTGAGACCGCCGCTGACGCTGACCACCTGGCCGGTGATGAACGACGCCGCGGAGGAGGCGAAGAACAGGACGGGTGCGGCGACCTCGTCGGGTCGTGCGAGCCGGCGGAACGGGATCGCCTTCACCAGAGCTTCTTTCAGCTTCTCCGGCTGGGCCTGGAACAGCGGGGTGTCGGTGGGCCCGGGGCAGACCGCGTTGACGGTGATCTGGTACCGGGCCATCTCCCGCGCGAGCGACTTCGAGAGGGCGATGACGCCGCCCTTGGCTCCGGCGTAGATGGTCTCGCCCGCCGATCCGACACGACCGGCGTCGGAGGCGAGGTTGATGACACGGCCGCCCTGCCAGCCGTCGGTTTTCGACGCCTCCACCATGCCGGGCAGGAATGCGCTGGCCATGTGCACGGGACCGAGGTAGTTGATGGCCACCACCTTCTCGGCGAATTCGGTGGTGGCGTTGAGGAACTGGTCCGTGCGGTCCCACCCGGCGGCGTTGACGAGGATGTCGGGTACGCCGACCTCGGCGTTCACGGCGTCCCGGAGTTCGTCGACCTTCGTCCGGTCGGCGACGTCGACGGCCATCGGGACGATGGAACCGGCCTCCTCTGCGGTGCGCTTGGCGGCGTCGAGGTCGAGGTCTGCGGCGACCACCGTGGTGCCCTGCGCCGCGAAGCCGAGCGCGATGGCCTTGCCGATGCCCGACCCGGCACCGGTCACGACGGCGATGTGCTTGTCACTCATGCGGTTTCCTCTGTCCTGTCGCGGGGACGGTGATCAGGCACCGACGTACTGGTTGAACTGCGGCGCGCGCTTCTCCGTGAAGGCATTGGCTCCCTCGAGCCCTTCCGGGGAATGGGTGAAGAGGTCGAGCGCGCTCATCGCGAGATTCGACAGCCCGGCCTGGTGGTCGGTGTCGGCATTGAAGCTCTGCTTGAGGAAACGCAGCGTGGTGGGCGACTTCTCGGCGATCTCGGTGGCGATCTTCTTCGCCTCGTCGAGCAGGTCCGCAGCCGGGACGACCCAGTTGACCAGGCCCCACCGTTCGGCGGTCTCGGCGTCGTACTGCCGGCACAGGTACCAGATCTCCCGGGCCCGCTTCTCGCCCACCACACGAGCGAGGAAGGCCGAGCCGAACCCCGCGTCGAAGGAGCCGACCTTGGGTCCGGACTGACCGAAGCGTGCGGTGTCGGCGGCGATGGTGAGGTCGCACAGGACATGCAACACGTGACCACCGCCGATGGCGAGTCCGTTGACCGCGGCGATGACCGGCTTGGGGATGTCACGGATCGTCTTGTGCAGGTTGCCGATCTCGAACATGCCGCTCTCGCTGGGACCGTAATCACCGGTCTCGGCACGCTGTTTCACATCGCCACCGGTGCAGAACGCCTTCTCGCCGGCCCCGGTCAGGATCACCGCCTGCACGCCGTTGTCGGCCCAGGCGCGTCGGAAGGCGTTGATCATCTCCTCGACCGTCTTGGCACGGAAGGCGTTGTACCGGTGCGGCCGGTTCATCGTGATGATCGCGGTGGGACCTTCGACCGTGTAGTCGATGTCTTCGTAATCCATCCTGTTCACTCCTTGCGGTGGGGGATCGCCCGAGGCACGTCCGTGCGGGCATCTGCGGTGATCAGCGGTGATTTTCGAGAGGTACGAGTCTCTTTATGAACTCGTGTGTTGGTATGAGTGAACGTACATTCATTGGTTCGGATGTGTCAAGGGTCACTCCCGTGCCGGTGTTCCCGCTGGTCCATTTCCTTCCCGCGGACCGGATTCCTTCCCGCGTGTCAGGCCTGACCCGCGGGAGGGAATCAGTCCGGCGGGAGGGAAACCCGCACGCGGGAGGTCACTCGAAGAGCCGCTGTTCGTCATGCACAGCGGGCCGGGCGAACCTAGACTTCGGGGACCATGCGATTCACCCAGACCATCTCCGGGACGACCTACGAGTTCGACGGCCTCGTCGAACTGATGGCAAAGGCCACACCGCGGCGCTCCGGCGACGAGCTGGCCGGTTGCGCCGCCACCTCGGATGCCGAACGTGCTGCTGCGGCATGGCAATTGGCCGATGTCCCGCTGTCGGCGTTTCTCGACGACCTTCTCGTCCCGTACGAGTCGGACGAGGTGACCCGCCTCATCGTCGACACCCACGACCGCGCGGCTTTCGCGGAGATCTCGCATCTGACGGTCGGCGGGTTCCGCGACTGGCTGCTCGAGATCTCCACCCACTCCGACGCGGCCGAACGCATCGCCCGCGTCTCCCCCGCCGTCACCCCCGAGATGGCCGCTGCGACATCGAAGATCATGCGCAACCAGGACCTGATCCTGGTTGCCTCGGCCATTCGGGTCACCTCGGCTTTCCGGACCACGATCGGCCTCCCGGGCCGCATCGCCACCCGACTTCAGCCCAACCACCCGACCGACGATCCACGCGGTATCGCCGCAGCCACCCTCGACGGCCTGCTGATGGGTTGCGGCGACGCGGTGATCGGGATCAACCCGGCCTCGGACTCACCACAGGCGACCGCCGACCTGCTGCACATGCTCGACGACATCCGGCAGCGGTTCGAGATCCCGATGCAGTCCTGCGTCCTCTCGCACGTCACCACCACCGTCGACCTGATCGCTCAGGGCGTCCCGGTGGACCTCGTGTTCCAGTCCATCGCCGGAACCGAGGGAGCCAACACGGGATTCGGGGTGAACCTGTCGATCTTGCAGGGGGCCAACGAGGCCGGCCGATCGCTGCGGCGGGGCACGGTCGGCGACAACGTCATGTATTTGGAGACCGGTCAGGGGTCCGCGTTGTCGGCGGGCGCCCACCTCGGCACCGGCGGCAAACCCGTCGACCAGCAGACCCTCGAGACGAGGGCGTACGCGGTGGCACGCGCCCTGGACCCGTTGCTGATCAACACCGTCGTCGGGTTCATCGGTCCCGAATACCTCTACGACGGCAAACAGATCATCCGCGCCGGACTGGAAGATCACTTCTGCGGCAAGCTTCTCGGCCTCCCGATGGGCGTCGACGTCTGCTACACCAACCATGCCGAGGCCGACCAGGACGACATGGACACCCTGCTCACGCTCCTCGGCGTCGCGGGCGCGGCCTTCGTCATCGCGGTACCCGGCGCCGACGACGTCATGCTCGGCTACCAGAGCCTGGCCTTCCACGACGCGCTGTACGTCCGGCAGGCACTCCGGTTGCGTCCCGCACCGGAGTTCGAGGCATGGCTCGCCCGTCTCGGCATGTCCGACGCCGACGGCCGAATCCTGCCGGTCGACCCGGCCGCCTCCCCGCTACTGCCCCTGGCGGCCGGTCGATGAGCACGCCCGACGAGTCTCGCCAGTCCCCGGCCCCCGACGGCGGTGACGACGTCTGGGCCGCGATGCGGCGGACCACCCAGGCGCGCATCGGTCTGGGACGCGCCGGCAGCTCGTTGCCGTCGCGTCGCGTACTGGAGTTCCAGGCAGCGCACGCGGCAGCGCGGGATGCGGTCCACGAACCCCTCGACGCCGAGGCCTTCGCCGAGACGCTCACCGATCTCGACCTCGGCGATCCGGTCGTCGTGACGAGCCGGGCCTCCGACCGTGGCGAGTATCTGCGCCGACCGGATCTGGGCCGCATGCCCGAGGATCTGTCCGCCCTCTCCGAAACCGGCGCGGAGATCGGCATCGTCATCGCCGACGGGCTGTCGCCACGCGCGGTCGTCGACCATGCCCACGGCCTGGTGGCCGCCCTCCTCGACGCCTTCGAGGGCCGCTACACCATCGCCCCGCCGGTCATCGCCACCCAGGCGCGCGTGGCGCTCGGCGACCACATCGGCGAGGCCCTTGGCGTCACCACCCTCATCGTGATCATCGGTGAGCGTCCGGGACTCTCTGTCGCCGACAGCCTCGGCATCTACCTGACCCACCTGCCCCGACCCGGCCGCACCGACGCCGATCGCAACTGCATCTCCAACATCCACCCGCCGGACGGACTGCATTACGAGGTCGCCGCACGGGTCACCGCAGCGCTGGTCGACGGCGCCCGCAAACTCGGCCGGTCGGGCGTGGCGCTCAAGGACACCTCGCGCCAGGCCGCCGTCGAGAACATCGACGCCGCAGACGAACGCACCGTCGAACCGTCCTGACCGGCCACCAGACCCGAGGTGTCACGTCCCGAGGATCTTGGCCTTCTGCGCGGCGAACTCGGCCTCGGTAAGGATGCCCTGCTGGTACAGCGCACCGAGCTCCTTCAGGGCGGCGATCGTGTCCATGCCGCTCGACTGCGCCGGTGGTTGGGGCGGCTGGGGCGGAGGAGGTGATTCCGGGTAGGGCGTCGGCGCGTACTGCGGGTCGGGATACCGCTGAGCAGTCGGGTCCTGCTGGGTGACGGTCCCCTGCTGTGCCCACCGACTGGCCTGGCGTCGGGACACCCGGTTGCTCACCGCCGTGGCGGTTCCGGAGATCACGGCCGTGCGGGCGACCCCGCGGATCAGACCTGGCATGACATCTGTCCCTTCATTCCTCGATCGCGTCGAGCGTCTCGAGCAACGCGTCGACCGGTACCCGGCCCGACGCGACAACTCGCCCGCCGTTGTTGCGCAGGGCGGTGGCGAACGGAGCCGCCCACAGGTTCTCCCACACGAGAATCGCCGCGCTGGAGCCGGGTTCCAGCGCGGCGGCGGCCTCGCCGATGTCGGTGTCGTCGAGGATCGACGTCGCCGCCCCGTCGAAGATCGCGAATTCGGCGCTCAGCTCCCCGATCTCGAGTTCGGCGATGGAGCCGTCGTCCGCCTTGGTCAGGAAGGCGATGTCGATGAGTCGCACGATCCCGCGGTCGATCAGGTCCATCAGGTAGGGCAGCGCCTCACCCGTCGGCTGGGTTCCCGCCCACTCGACGACCACGTAGTCGACTGGACCGAGTTCGCGATCCGCCGACTCGTCTCCGTTGGTCATGACCGCAGATCCACGACGGACCCGCTCGGCTCGGGCTCGTACAGCGCGCCGATCTCGGCTGCATACTTGGTCGCGATCGGGTTGCGGCGCAGCTTCATCGTCGGGGTCAACTCGTCGCCGCCCGGGTCCCACGCGGCCGGGACGATGGTGAAACGTTTCACCTGCTCGACCCGGGACAGCTTCCCGTTGCCGGTCCGGATCGCCGCGGAGACCTCCTCGACGATCTCTGGATGAGCCGACAGTTCGACGAGATCAGCGCCGGGCATGTCCAGTTTCTTCGCCCGCATCGCAACCGCCTCCGGGTCGAGGACCACCAGCGCCGACACGTACGGCTTCGCGTCGCCGATGGCCACGACCTGACTGATCAACGACGACGCCGCCTTCATCGCGTTCTCGATGTTGGTGGGCGACATGTTCTTTCCGGACTCGTTGATGATGAGTTCCTTCTTGCGGTCGACGATCGTGACGTTGCCGTCGTCGTCGATCGTCGCGATGTCGCCGGTCGACAGCCAACCCTCGGCGTCGATCGTCTCGGCCGTCTTCTCCGGTTGTTTGCGATAACCACGCATGACCACCGGACCGCGGACGAGCAACTCCCCGTCGGCGGCGAGCTTGACCTCCATGCCACGCACCGGGGAACCCACGGTGCCGACCCGCAGATTGTCCGGGGTGGTCATCGTCGAGACGCCGGTGGTCTCCGACATGCCCCACACCTCGAGCACGGGAATCCCCAGGCCCAGGAAGAACTTCAGCACTTCCGGCGGGATGGCGGCCGCTCCGGAGCCGGCGAACGACACCTCGTCGAGCCCAAGGGCGGCGCGCACCTTGTGCAAGACCAGCTTGTCGGCCAGTCCGTGCTGGACCCCACCCAGGAGGCCCGTCCCCTTGCCGTCGATGCGCGCCTGCGCGTTGGCCGCGCCGACCCCGAAAGCCCAACCGGCAAGCGCCTTTTTGACCGGACTCGACTCCTCGGCGAGTTTGGCCTCGATCCCGGCGCGGATCTTCTGCCACACGCGCGGTACCCCGAAGAAGAACGTCGGGTGCACATCGGGCAGCGCTGCGGCGATCTCACGCGGATCGGGCACGGTGGTGATCTGGATGCCGCGCATCATGTTCGCCGCATGCGACGACACGCGATCGGCGATGTGCGCGGCCGGGAGGTAGGAGATGGCGCGATCGTCGAATCCGACCTCGAGCTTCTCGGCCAGCGCGGCCATCTCCGCGACGATGTTCCGATGGGTGATCTCGACACCCTTGGGCGGGCCGGTGGTGCCCGACGTGTAGATCAGTGTCGCGAGGTCCTCGGGTTCCACCGCTTGCCAGGACGCGGCGAAGTCGAAATCCGCAGGAGGAGGCGTGTGTTCGAGCTCGTCGAGTGAGATGGTGCCGTCGGCCATTCCGTCGACGACCACGATGCGTTCGACGCCGGTGTTCGCGGCGGTGATCACCGGCAGGAAGACCTGCTCGGTGATCACGACCTTGTTCTCGGCGTTGCCGAACAGGTACTCGATCTGGTCGGGAGCGCTGGTGTTGTAGATCGAGAACGGGACCGCACCGAGGTGGAGCGCCGCGGTGTCGACGAGATGGAACTCCGGCCTGTTGGTGAGCATGATGCCGACGGTGTCCCCGCGCCCCACGCCGAGGGTGGCGAGACCGCCGGCGATCGCCTCCACGCGGGTGGCGTACTGCGACCAGGTGATCTTCTGGATGCCGCCGACGGTACGGATCGCCACGGCGTCCGGACGGACGGTGACGGTCTGTTGGAACGCGGCCGGGAGAGTCGACACGTCGACTCCGGTTTCATGGGGAAAGGTGATCAGGTCTGCTGTGGTCATCTGGGCCCCTACTCGCCGGTGCGATGGTTGTGGTGCGCATCACACTAGCGAGTAGGTGCGGGAGCCAGGATCAGATCACGCAAACACGACCCTGATCGACAACCTGCAGGTCAAGACCGTTTGTCAAGCGAAGGACTCGAGTCGATCGGCGACAGCGTCCAGGCCCCGTCGCCGGTCAGTTCGAGCACTTCGGTGTGGTGCTGATCGGTGGTGCTGCGGTGGCTGACCGACACCAGGATAGTGTCCGGGAGTTCGGTGCGAACAAGTCGGTAGAGCGCGTACTCGAGGCCTTCGTCGACCGCCGAGGTCGCCTCGTCCATGAACACCGCCTGCGGCTTCGTCAGCAGGATGCGGGCGAAGGCCACGCGCTGCTGCTCACCCGGTGACAGGACCTTGACCCAGTCCTCCTCGTCGTACAGGCGTCCGACCAGATGCGGCAGGAAGACCTTCTCCAGAGCCTGTCTGATGGCCTCGTCGCCGACATCGTCGGGCAGCGCCGGGTAGGCGACGGCCGTGCGGAGGTCACCGAGCGGGATGTAGGGCATCTGGGACAGGAACAAGGTGTGCGCGTCCGGCGGACGGGAGAACTCGCCGTCGATGAACGGCCACAGGCCGGCGAGCCCCCGGAGCAGAGTGGTCTTGCCAGAACCGGACCGGCCCTTGACGACGAGTGCGTCGCCCGGGTCGAGGGAGACGTTGAGCGCGCGGATCAATTCGTCGCCGGTCGGGGTCGTGACGTTGATGTCGGCGAGACGAACCGCCCGGTCCCGATCGACCGTGGTGATCTCGGGCATGGCACGCGACTTGACGTCGGCATCGGCGAGTCCGTCGAGACGGATGATCGAGGCGCGCAGACCGGTGAAGTCGTCGTAGGCGGTCCGGAAGAACGACAGCGCGTCGTGCATCTCGCCGAAGGCCGACGCCGTCTGCTGCATGTCGCCGAGTTTGATCTGACCGTCGAAGAACCGAGGGATCTGAACCAGGTACGGGAACACCACCGCGAGCTGGCTGACACTGAAGTTCCAGCCGACGAAGGCCATCTGGACGTGGATGATCTGCCAGTAGTTCTTGATCACCGCAGCGAAACGCGACATCAGGCCGTTGTGCTCGACGCGCTCGCCGCGGTAGAACGCGATGTTCTCGGCCCCGTCGCGGACCCGGACGAGGGCGTAGCGGAAGTTCGCGGTGAGACGTTCCTGCCAGAAGTTGAGTCGGATGAGCGGGCGGCCGATGGCGAAGGCCACGACGCTTGTCACGAGCACGTACACCAGGACCAGCCACATCATCATCCGGGGGATCTCGACGCCGAGGAGCGTCACCGGCCCGGACAGGTCCCACAGGATCTTCGAGAACGACACGATCGAGGCGACCGCGGTCAGCACGCCGTTGGTCGACGAGCCACCGCCACCCCAGAGCAGCGACGATCCGACCGAGGCGACATTGGTGATGTCGGCCTGGATGCGCTGGTCGGGGTTGTCCACGCCGGGATGGATGTCGGTCGGCTTCTGCGACGGCTCCGACGTTCGACGGAACCACTTCCGGCGCATGAGACCCGCGCTGAGGTCGACGAAACGGTTGCGGTAGAAGGCGCGCCCGTTCATCCAGTCCGCCGCCGCGCCGCCGGTCATCCAGCGGCGGAGGTTGATCTCGAAGGCGGCGCCGACGTAGATCTCGATCATCGTGCGCACGACGTGGATCGTCGCGAGGATGCCGAAGACCGCCATCGAATGCCAGAAGGCATCCTTGCCCACCTGGAGCATCTCGGCCCCTTGCGGGCCGCCGGCCCCCAGCCCCTCGGCCGCGGTCTGGAGCCCGGTGAACAGGTCGTTGCTGAAGTAGGAGAAGAGCACGGTGATCCGTACACCGAGCAGGGCGAGCACCGTGAGCAGGGCGGCCAGCCCCCAGGCCTTGAGCCGCGTACCCGGTTCGGTGAAGAACCCACCGATCACACGCCACAGGGGTCGGCCCCATCGGCTGAAGCGGGCGAGCAGGAAACCGATGACGAGCATCGCGACCGCGGCGATCCCGAATGCGATGGCCAGCCACTTCAGGCTGGCCCAGACCTCGTTGCCCCAGTCGATGCTGTACTCCACGCACGCTCCCTACGCCTCGGATGTCGCAACCGGGAACCCGGACGACATCATGGTCCGACTGAATACAAAATGTCGAAAGCTGAATCGACACAACGGGTCCGGGCCCTACATTGATCGGGCGAAGTTTAACCCGGGGTTCACCGCCTGTCCGGACAACCGCCACCCATGTCGCGGCGCGAGATCGTCGGAAATCCGATGGAACTCAGCCGAGGGGTCGAAGGACCGCGCCCTCCTGGAGAGCGCTGGTCGAGACCGGCTGGGAGAAGCGCTCTCCGACGCGGACGAGGTAGCCGGCGTCGGTGTACTCCACCCCGTCCACCTCGAACGTCAGTTGGCAGCCCGTGTCGCTGCGGAGGAACCCGGTCAGCGCGCTCTTCGCCACCTCGCCGCCCGCGGCGTCGTAGATGAACACCGGTGCCCCGCGGGCGATCTGTCCGCCGCCGGGTTGTGCGGCGACCTCCGTTGCACAGTCGGCGACGACACCGCCCTTCGCGGTGAAGGTCGGGGTGCGGAGCACGCCCAGCAGCAGGGCGCCGATCGCGACGGCGGCGAAGAGCACCATCGCGATCGTCGTACCCACGATGACCGGCACCCGGGTCTTGCGCTGCCAGGTACGGCGCGGCAGCGGAGGGCCCGGGTCGAGCCACATCTCCTGGCCGGTGGTCATTTCGGGTGCATCATTTCTTCGGCGGGAAGTACTTGATCAGTGCCTCTTGGACCACCGAGGTCGCGAGCGTGCCGTCGCGCGTCCAGAACCGCCCCGATCCCATGCCGCGGGAGCCGGTCGCCACCGGCGAGCGCGTCGCGTACAGCAGCCAGTCGTCGAAGCGGAACTCGCGGTGGAACCACATCGAGTGGTTGACGGTCGCCGCGAACAGCCGGTCGATCCCCCACGACAATCCGTGCGTCGTGATGATCGAGTCGAGCACGGTGGTGTCCGAGGCGTAACACATTGCGGCGACGTGCATCACGGGATCGTCGGGCATCACGCCGTCGGCCTTCATCCACACCCGGTTGTCGGTGAGCTTGCGGCCCGCCTCCTTCGCCTTCCAGCTCGGGTCGTTGGCGAAGCGGATGTCGACGGGGTGAAGCGCGTTGACGAAGGTCGCGATGCGGTCCTCGTAACCCTTGAAATGCTCACCGAGAGGAGGCAACTCCTCCGGGTAGGGCACCTGCGGGATCTCGACGGCGTGCTCGAGCCCGGCGGTGTTGTCCTGGAATGCCACCAGCATCGTGAAGATCTCTTCGCCGTCCTGCTTGGCGGTGACCTGCCGATTGGCGAAGGACTTGCCGTCGCGGAACCGGTCGACGTGGTACTCCATCGGCTTGGTGACGTCGCCACCGCGGATGAAGTGCGCGTGCAGAGCGTGGATCGGCGGATTGCCGCGGGTGAGGCTGCGCGAAGCGGCCACCACACCCTGCCCGAGGAGCTGCCCGCCGAAAGTGCGAGCGGTGACCTGCTCCGGGTGGTGCCCGATGAACACGTCCTCGTCGCGACGTTCGACGTCGAGCAGTGCCAGCAGCTTGCCGAGATCCCCGGTCTGTTCCACGGTCATGGCCTTCACCCTAGTGACAGACCGGGGACCTCTGTGTCAGTGGTCCTGCTCGCCGATCCGGTGCACGTGGATCATGTTGGTCGAGCCGACGGTGCCGGGCGGGGCGCCGGCCACGATGACCACCACGTCGCCCTCGGACAGGCGGCCGATGCGCAGCAGTTGATGATCGACCTGATCGATCATGTGATCGGTGGTGTCGACGTGGTCGACGATGAAGGTCTCCGTGCCCCAGCTCAGGGCGAGCTGGCTCCGCACCTCCTGCGTGGGGGTGAAGGCCAGCAACGGCAGGCGCGAGTGCAAACGGGCGAGGCGTCGGACGGTGTCTCCGGACTGGGTGAACGCCACGAGGGCCTTCACCTCGAGCCGCTCACCGATGTCACGGGCCGCGTAGGAGATGACGCCACGCTTGGTGCGGGGCACATGCGACAGCGGCGGGACATCACGCGGGCCGGTCTCGACGGCCCGGCAGATGCGGTCCATCGTGCGGACGGTCTCGAGCGGGAACTTGCCCACCGACGTCTCGCCGGACAGCATGACCGCGTCGGCGCCGTCGAGCACCGCGTTCGCGACGTCGGAGGCCTCGGCGCGGGTGGGGCGCGAGTTCTCGATCATCGAGTCGAGCATCTGGGTCGCGACGATCACCGGCTTGGCGTTCTCGCGGGCCATCTGGATGGCCCGCTTCTGCACCAGCGGCACCTCCTCCAGCGGCAGCTCGACACCCAGATCGCCGCGGGCGACCATGATCGCGTCGAACGCCAGGACGATGGCCTCGAGGTTCTCGATGGCCTCCGGCTTCTCCAGCTTCGCGATGACCGGCACCCGGCGACCCACGCGGTCCATGACCTCGTGGACGAGTTCGATGTCGGACGGGCTGCGCACGAACGACAGTGCGACGAGGTCGACGCCCAGACCGAGTGCGAATTCGAGGTCGGCGATGTCCTTCTCGGACAGCGCCGGCACCGAGACGCTCATACCCGGCAGCGACAGACCCTTGTTGTTGCTGACCGGACCGCCCTCGGTGACGGTGCAGACCACGTCGTTGCCGTCGATCGAGGCGACCGTCAGCCCGACCTTGCCGTCGTCGACGAGGAGTCGATCGCCGGGGCTCGCGTCCTCGGACAGGTTCTTGTACGTGGTGGAGACGCGGTCGTGGGTGCCCTCGACATCGTCGACGGTGATCCGCACCTCCTCGCCGGTCTCCCAGACGGTGGCGCCGTCGCAGCCGTCGAAACGGCCCAGCCGGATCTTGGGACCCTGCAGGTCGGCGAGGATGCCGACGGCCTTCTCCGCAGCATCGGAGGCCTTGCGGACACGCGCGTAGACGGCAGCATGGTCCTCATGCTTGCCGTGGCTGAAGTTCATCCGGGCCACATCCATACCGCTGGCGACGAGTTCTTTGAGTTTTTCGTCGCTGGAAGTGGCCGGACCCATGGTGCAGACAATCTTGGTTCGCCGAGTCACAACCTCACCTTAGTCCCGTCGGGAACGCATCTCCACGCGCCGCCGGAGTCGTCACCCCGGGGTCATGTGGTGTTGTCGCTGGTGACAGCCCGCTACTTTCCAGTACGGATTTCGCGTCACACGGGCAGCCCGCGCGTGTTCCCCGTCCTCGCCGGCCGGCGATCCCGACGGCGCCGGTCAGCGCACCGACAGCGGTAGTGCTGCCGGACGAACCGGTGACGGCAGGTCGGATTCACCGACGAGGAACTCGTCGACGGCCCGGGCCGCCGATCTGCCCTCGGCGATCGCCCACACCACCAGCGACGCACCACGGTGGGCGTCACCACACACGAAAACGCCGGGAGCGTCGGTCTGCCAATCACTTCCGCACGAGATGGCCCCTCGCTTGTTGGGTTCGATCTCCAAACCCGACAACAGCTCGCCCCGTTCCACACCGGCGAAGCCGATCGCGAAAAGCGCCAGCTCACACGGAATTTCGAACTCCTCGCCGATGGGTTTGATCTCGCGTCGGCCGTCGGCGTCGCGCTGTACCTCGACCTCGGCGAGCACCATCGTGGTGACGTTGCCCTCGTCGTCTCCGACGAAACGCTGCACCGCGACCTGATGCATGCGCTCGCCGCCCTCGGCATGGGCGCTCGAGGTCCGCATGACGAGCGGCCAGGTCGGCCACGGGGACCGTTCGTCGTCGCGTTCACCGGGCAGTTCCGGGTTGTAGTCGAGCTGCACCACCGACGCAGCACCCTGCCGATGGGCGGTGCCCAGGCAGTCCGCGCCGGTGTCGCCGCCGCCGATGATCACGACGTGCTTTCCGGCCGCGGTGATCGGCGACGGGCCGTCACCCTCGCATTCGCGGTTGGCGGGTACGAGGTGTTCCATCGCCAGGTGAACGCCGTTGAGCTCACGGCCGGGCACCGGGTTGTCGCGGGCCTCCATCGCGCCGATGGCCAGGACGACGGCATCGTGTCGGGCCTTGAGGTCCTCCACCGACAACTCGGTTCCGACGTCGCAGTTGGTGACGAATTCCGTTCCCTCGGCACGCATCTGCGCGATGCGTCGGTCGATGTCGGACTTCTGCAGCTTGTACTCCGGGATGCCGTAACGCAGCAACCCGCCGAGCCGGTCGTCCCGCTCGTAGACGGTCACGTCGTGGCCCGCACGCGTGAGCTGTTGCGCCGCAGCGAGTCCCGCAGGGCCAGAACCGACCACGCCCACCGACTTGCCGGTCTTGGACTCCGGCGGCTCGGGGCCGATGACGCCTTCGGCCCATGACTCGTAGGCGATCGTCTTCTCGATGCGCTTGATGGTGACGCTGCCACCGGTCGCGCGCTCGGAGATCGACAGGACACAGGCGGCCTCACACGGCGCCGGGCACACCATTCCGGTGAACTCGGGGAAGTTGTTGGTCGCGTGCAGGCGGCTGCTCGCCGCATCCCACCGGCCGCGGCGGACCAGGTCGTTCCATTCCGGGATCAGGTTGCCCAGCGGACAACCCGCGGTTCCGGAGTGACAGAACGGGATACCGCAGTCCATACACCGGCGCGCCTGGGTGCTGACCTCCGCGAGCACCTTCGTCGGGTCGTCGGCGTGCACGTAGACGTCGTCCCAGTCCTGGACGCGCTCGGCGACCGGACGGTACTTCGCTTCTTTCTTCGGGACCTCCAGGAACCCGCGTGGATCAGCCACGTGCCGCCTCCATGATCGCTGAATCGACGTCGCGTCCCTCGGCCTCGGCCATCCGGGCCGCGTCCAGGACACGCTTGTAGTCGGTCGGCATGACCTTCGTGAACGCCAGGCAGCGCCGGGGCCAGTCCGCGAGGATCGACGCACCGATCGCCGAACCGGTCAGTTCGGTGTGCTTGGTGATGGTCGCCTTGAGCCAGGCCAGGTCGTCGGGGTCGGGGCGCATGAGTTTGACCATCGCCATGTTGACCTTGTCGGGGTCGAGGTCGTGCACAAAGGCGATGCCACCTGACATCCCGGCCGCGAGGTTGCGTCCGGTGGGCCCGAGGACCACCACACGCCCGCCGGTCATGTACTCGCAGGCATGGTCGCCCACGCCCTCGACGACCGCGGTCGCGCCCGAATTGCGAACCGAGAATCGCTCGCCGACGCGGCCGCGCAGGAACACCTCGCCCGATGTCGCGCCGTAGAGGATGGTGTTGCCGGCGATGACCTGGTCCTCGGCGACGAACCACGAGTCGGGATGCGGGGCGACGACGATCTTGCCGCCGCACAGCCCCTTGCCGACATAGTCGTTCGTGTCGCCGCTGAGCTTGATCGTCACGCCCGGCGGCAGGAACGCGCCGAGCGACTGCCCCGCCGAACCCTCGAGTTTCACCACGATCGTGTCCTCGGCCAGGCCCTCGGCGCCGTAGCGACGGGTGACCTCGGCGCCGAGCAGCGTGCCGACGGTCCGGTTGACGTTGCGCACCGGCAGTTCGAGCGTCACCGGGTGGGCGTCCTCGAGGGCCCCTTCGGCGAGCTGGATGAGCGTCTGGTCGAGCGCGCGGTCCAGGGCGTGATACTGCTCCCGCACCCGCCGGGCCGGGCCCTTGCCCTCGACCTTCCGGAAGATCGGCGACAGATCGAGACCCTTCGACTTCCAGTGCGCGACAGCGGAATCGGTGTGCAGGCGTTGCGACTGCCCAATCGCCTCGTCGAGCGTGCGGTAACCCAGCTGCGCCAGATACTTCCGGACATCCTCGGCGATGAACCGGAAGAAGTTCACCAGATGGTCCACCTGGCCGGTGAAACGCGAACGCAGCTGCGGGTTCTGGGTGGCCACACCGACCGGGCAGGTGTCGAGGTGACACACGCGCATCATGACGCAACCCGCCACGATGAGCGGCGCGGTCGAGAAGCCGTACTCCTCGGCGCCGAGCAGTGCGGCCATGATGACGTCGCGGCCGGTGCGCAGCGCACCGTCGCACTGCACGGTGATTCGGTCGCGCAGACCGTTGAGCATGAGCGTCTGCTGGGCGTCGGCGAGGCCGATCTCCCACGGCGTACCAGCATGCTTCAGCGAGGTCAACGGCGAGGCGCCGGTGCCGCCGTCGTGCCCGGAGATGAGCACGACGTCGGCATGGGCCTTGGAGACGCCGGTCGCGACCGTGCCCACGCCGACCGCACTGACCAGCTTCACGTGGATGCGGGCCTGCGAGTTGGCGTTCTTCAGATCGTGGATCAGCTGCGCGAGGTCCTCGATCGAGTAGATGTCGTGGTGCGGCGGCGGCGAGATCAGCGCGACACCGGGCGTCGAGTGCCGGGTCTTGGCGATCCACGGGTACACCTTGTACGCCGGAAGCTGGCCGCCCTCACCGGGTTTCGCACCCTGCGCCATCTTGATCTGGATGTCGGTGGCGTTGATCAGGTAGTCGCTGGTGACACCGAACCGACCGGAAGCGACCTGCTTGACCGCGCTGCGTCGTTCCGGGTCGTAGAGGCGGTCGACGTCCTCGCCGCCCTCCCCCGAGTTCGACCGGCCGCCGATCTTGTTCATCGCCATCGCGATCGTCTCGTGCGCCTCGGCGGAGATCGAGCCGTAACTCATGGCACCGGTGTTGAAGCGCTTCATGATCTCCTCGACCGGTTCCACCTCCTCGATCGGGACCGGTTCGCGCGCATCGAGATCGAACTCGAACAGGCCGCGGAGCGTGCCGCCCTTGCGCGACAGCCGATCGACCTCGTCGGAGTACTTCTGGAAGATCTCGGCCCGCCCGGTCTTGGTGGCGTGCTGCAGCAGGAACACGGTCTCCGGGGTGAACAGGTGCAGCTCGCCTTCCCGGCGGTACTGGTACTCGCCGCCCGAGTCGAGACGCCGGTATACCTGCTCGGTCGGGTTCTCCGGGAACGCCCGATGATGCCGGATGCGTACTTCTTCGGCGAGTTCGTCGAGACCGACGCCCTCGATGCGCGACACCGTGCGGGTGAAATATTCGCGCACGACCTCCGACGAGAGGCCGACGGCCTCGAAAGCCTGTGCGGCGGTATACGAGCCGATGGTCGAGATCCCCATCTTGCTCATCACCTTCAGCACTCCCTTGCCGAGCGCCTCGAGGTAGTTGCGGATGGCCTTCGACGGGGTGACGCCGATCAGCTCACCCTCCGCGATGAGGTCCTCGATCGTCTCCAGTGCCAGATACGGATTGACCGCGGCCGCACCGAAACCGATGAGCGTGGCGATGTGGTGGACCTCGCGGGCGTCGCCGGATTCGACGACCAGCGCGACCCGGGTGCGCTCCTTGGTGCGCACCAGGTGATGGTGGACGGCGGAGATGGCGAGCAACGACGGGATCGGTGCGTGATCCTTGTCGGTCAGACGATCGGAGATGACGAGGGTGGTGTGGCCCTCGGCGATCGCCTGGCTCGCCCGCCGGCGCAGGTCCTCGAGGGCGAGCCGAAGTCCTTCTCCCCCTTCGTTCACCTCATACAACGCGCGCAACACCTTGGCCGACAGGCCGGGGTGATCACCGTCGTCGTTGATGTGGACCAGCTTGGCGAGGTCGGCGTTGTCGAGGACCGGCCAATGCAGCATGATCTGGCGGCACGATGCGGCAGTGGGGTCGAGCAGGTTCTGCTCCGGACCCATCACACGCCCCATCGAGGTCACGATCTCCTCGCGGATCGCGTCCAGCGGCGGGTTGGTGACCTGGGCGAACAACTCCACGAAGTAGTCGTAGAGCAACCGGGAACGCCGCGACAGCACGGCGATCGGGGTATCGGTACCCATCGAGCCGAGCGGCTCGTATCCCGACGCCGCCATCGGCGTCAGCAACACCCGCAGATCCTCTTCGGTGTACCCGAACGAGAGCTGGCGTCGGACCACGGTGTCGTGGTTGGGCTGGAAGACCGGGCGTTCGGGCAGCGTGGCGATGTCGAGGAGGCCCGCGTGCAGCCACTCGTCGTACGCCTCGGCGTTCATCAGCTCACCCTTGATCTCCTCGTCGGGGATGATCCGGCCCTGGGCGGTGTCGACGAGGAACATGCGGCCCGGTTCGAGCCGGCCCTTGCTGATGACGTCGTCGACCGGGACGTCGAGGACACCCGCCTCGGAAGCGAGGATGATGCGGCCGTCGCGGGTCTGCCACCAGCGGCCGGGACGCAGGCCGTTGCGGTCGAGGACCGCGCCGACGACGGTGCCGTCGGTGAAGGTGACGCACGCCGGGCCGTCCCACGCTTCCATCAGCGACGCGTTGAACTGCAGGAAGGCGCGGCGCTTCGGGTCCATGTCGGGGACGTTCTCCCACGCCTCGGGGACCATCATCATCACCGCGTGCGGCACGCTCCGACCGCCGAGATGCAGCAACTCGAGCACCTCGTCGAGCGACGCCGAATCCGACGCCTCGGGCGTGCAGATCGGGAAGGCGCGCTTGAGGTCGCCGGGGATGAGGTCGGTCTCGAGCAGTGCCTCGCGGGCGCGCATGCGGTTGCGGTTGCCGCGCACCGTGTTGATCTCACCGTTGTGGGCGACGAATCGGAACGGATGCGCTAGCGGCCACGACGGGAAGGTGTTGGTCGAGAAGCGCGAGTGGACGATCGCGATGGCGCTCTGGCACCGGTCGTCGCGCAGATCCGCGTAGTACAGCGGCAGCTGCATCGTGGTGAGCATGCCCTTGTAGACCATGGTGCGGCTCGACAGCGACGGGAAGTAGACGCCGGTGCCCGCCTCTTCGATCTCCGGGGTGACGCGCTCGGCCTGCTTGCGGAACGGGTAGATGAAGCGGTCGAGGGTGACGCCGCCGATGCGCTCGGCACCGGGCTCGGGGTCGACGGTGACGAACAGCTGCATCATGTAAGGCATACAGGCGACGGCGGTGCCACCGATGTCGGCGTGCTCGTGGTCGACCGGGACGTCGCGCCAGCCGAGGATCGTGATGCCCTCGTCGGCGGCGAGGGCTTCCACCCGCGCGATCGCCTGCCTGCGCAGTTCCTCGTCCATCGGCAGGAAGCAGGTACCGGCGGCGTAGGTGTGGGAACCGTCGGCGGTCGGCTCTGGGAGCTCGAAGTCGACGGTGGCACGCAGCAATTCGTCGGGCAGCTGGATCAGGATGCCTGCGCCGTCACCGCTGTTGGTCTCGGCACCGGCAGCCCCGCGGTGCTCGAGGTTCTCCAGCGCCAGCAGGCCGTCTGCGACGATCGAATGCGATCTGCGACCGTGGATGTCGGTCACCATCGCGACGCCACACGAGTCGACCTCGGCCTCCGGGTCGTACAGGCCCTGCTTGGCCGGGAGCGCAGAAAAGAGCATCACTACCTCCACTCGATCCGGAACGGATCGCTGCTGAGTGTCCACTGGGACAGCACTGGCCCGAGGAGTATTGCGCGGCGAGCGAGTGACCGTGCCGAGATCGGTACCGGGCTGAGTCGAAACCGTCGCGACCCCGAGGGTCGAGGCGGTCGGTACCGGGCGGTCGGAGATCGCGCGTCGTGAAATTCGATCGTATCCGAACACCATGGCGGGTGCGGGTGCTCGACGGCTGTGATATCCGCGACCGGGAGCGGCCCGGGTAACCAGGCGTCGGCGGTAGTTCGGCGCGGGCTGTCTCCTGGGCGCGGCTGAAAACCGCCCCTGGAATGCGCCCTGTACAGCTGCGCCGGCGACATATCGTCGACGGTCGCCCCCTGGAGGGCGCAGATCAGGGGCAGATTTCAGGGGTGGATTTCGGGCTCAAGGATCGGCACCCAGAGGTCAGACAGCTGCAGCACGACCGCGCCACTGAAAACCGCCCCCGAAAACAACCCTCCACAGACACACCAACGACGTATCGTCGACGGTCGCCCCCTGGAGGGCGCAGATCAGGGGCGGATTTCAGGGGCGGTTTTCGGGCTCGGTTTCTCCCAGCGCTCGAAAGATCAGGAACGACGCCGACGACCGAACCGGGAGCCGAGCCGGCGGCGGAGACTGCTCGTCGCACCGGTCCCGCCCGCGTCGGGGGCATTTGTGACGGCCGGATCCGCAACTGTTGATTCTGCATCGCCGCCGTGTACGTCACCGGCTTCTACGTCACCGGTTGCAGCGTCAGACGGTTCCGGGTCGGTAGCAGCCACGCCTGGCGTGGAGTCCTCGGAATCCGCGGCGCCGGTTGCTGTGTCCTCGGGTTCGATAACACTGCTTGCCGTGTCCTCGGGTTCGATGACAGTGCTTGCCTCGTCCTCTGTCGCGACGACACCGGTTGCCGGGTCCTCTGTCGCGGCGGCGCCGGTTGCCGGGTCCTCCGACTCGACGACGTCGGCTGCCTCGTCCTCAGATTCGACGACGCCGGTCACGTCGTCCCCGGTCTCGACAGCGCTGGTCACTTCGTCCTCGGAGTCGACGACGCTGCCCGCCTCGTCCGCCGCTGCTTCAACCGACGCTCCGCCCGCGGCCTCGGTGGCCGTTGCTTCCGCATCGGCGGGCGCGTCGTCCTCTGCCTCGGCTTCCCCGACCTCGGCGTCAGCAACCTCGGCGGGCTCAGCTTCGTCGGGCTCAGCTCCGTCGGGCTCCGCCACCTCGGCATCAGCTGCGTCCGGGACCACTTCGCCTTCCCCGACCTCGGGTTCCGCGGTGTCGGTCTCCTCGACTGTGACATCGTCGACCGCGGCATCGTCGACCACCGGAACCACCGGCTCGGCAGCCTCGCCGGCCTCCGGCGACTCATCCTCCGGGCTCGGTTCCTCGGCGGCTTCGGCCGTGGGCTCGTCGTCCGGCACCTTCGGCGCGACCGCGGGTGCGGCGGAGCCACGAGTGGTCTCGATCTTGTCGGCCTCGGCGTCGAGAGCGTCCAGGGTGTCCACCTCCGACGACGGCTGCTCGTCTTCGACAGCGTCGAGGTCGTCGAAATCCTCGTCGTACCAGTCATCCACGTACCCGGCGACGCCCTGTTCCTCGAGTTCGGCGGCGCGTTCGGGGTGGTACATCTCCAGGCCCTGTTCGCGGCCCTTGGGTGCGACCACGAAGTAGACGATCGCGCACACGAACACCAGAGCTGCGGTGAAGAGGTTCGGGCGGATGCCGGCGATGTAGTTGGCGACGGCGGCACGGTCATCGCGCAGCATCTCGATGAAGAACCGGCCAAGGCAGTAGCCGGCGATGTACAACGCGAACAGTCGGCCGTGGCCGATGCGGAACCTGCGGTCGATGACGACGAGGAGGATCACGATCAGGACGTTCCACAGCAGTTCGTAGAGGAACGTCGGCTGGACGACGGCGACCACGACACCGTTCGATCTGCCGTCGATCAGACCCGCGTTGGCGTACCCGGCCTTGTTGACCCGCTCGTAGATCTCCAGGCCCCACGGCAGGGTGGTCTCCCGGCCGTACAGCTCCTGGTTGAAGTAGTTGCCGAGCCGACCGATGGCCTGGGCCAACAGGATCGGCGGAGCGATCGCATCACCGAAGGCCGGAAGCCGGATGCCGCGGCGTCGGGCGCCGATCCAGGCACCGACCGCGCCGAGCGCGACCGCACCCCAGATTCCGAGACCACCGTCCCAGATCCGCAGCGCGTCGAGCGGCTCCTTGGGGGCGTCGGCGCCGAAGTAGGTCTTCCAGTCGGTGATCAGGTGGTACAGACGCCCGCCGAGAAGACCGAACGGGACGGCCCAGATCGCGACGTCGAGGACCTCGCCTTCCTGTCCCCCGCGTGCCACCCACCGGCGGTTGCCCCACCAGATGGCGACGATGATCCCCGCGATGATGCACAGCGCGTACGCGCGCAGCGGGAACGGTCCGATTTCCCACACACCCTGAGGTGGGCTGGGGATGTAGGCGAGCATCGTCGTGGTCGGCGCGTTCACGGTGCAACCCTAACCGACACGGCACCCACTCCCGTGAGGTCTGGTTGTCGGGGCGCGCCCGGCCTCGATACGGACCTCGGGCAGCCCTCGGCACTACTCGACCAGCGGCCGGGTGGCCCCTGCAACTGGTGGAGCGATCTCAGACAGCAGCGTGGCGCGAACGCACACCCTCCGCGAGTTCGCCGACGAGCGCGGCCAGGCGGTCCTGACCGGCCTTGGCGGCGGTCACCAGAGCCGAGCCGACGATGACGCCGTCAGAATAGGACGCGATCTGGACGGCCTGCTCACGGTTACGGACACCGAGTCCGACGCCGATGGGGATGTCGGAGTACTCACGGACGCGGGCACACAGTTCGGGAGCCATGTCCGACACCGCGTCACGCGCACCGGTGACACCCATCGTGGATGCGGCATAAACGAATCCACGGGACGCGTCGACGGTCAGCGCAATGCGCTCGGTGGTCGACGACGGTGCGACGAGGTAGATGCGGTCGAGCTCGTACTCATCGGAGGCCGCGTGCCACTGGGCCCCCTCCTCGGGGATCAGGTTCGGGGTGATGAGGCCGGCACCGCCCGCGTTGGCGAGGTCCCGCGCGAAGTTCTCGACGCCGTACTGCAGCACCGGGTTCCAGTAGCTCATGACGACCGCGGTGCCGTCGGCCGAGCTGATCGCCTCGACCGCCGTGAACACGTCGCGCACCCGCACGCCGTTGGTGAGGGCGAGGTCGGCGGCCTCCTGGATCGTCGGGCCGTCCATCACCGGATCGGAGTAGGGCACGCCCACCTCGATGATGTCGCAACCGGCGTCGACCATCGTCCGGAACGAGGTCAGTGAGTCGTCGAGCGTCGGATAACCCACGGGGAGATATCCGATGAGGGCGCTGCGGTTCTCTTCGCGGCACTTTGCGAAGACCGGTCCGGTCTTCGACGATATCGTGTCTGCGCTCATGCCTGCTCTCCCGGCTGTCCGTCGGTGGCCTTTGCCTCGTCCTGCGACGGCGGCGGGTCGAAGAGACCGAACCAGCGCGCAGCGGTGTCGACGTCCTTGTCGCCGCGTCCGGAGAGGCTGACGACGATGATCGCACCCTCGCCGAGTTCCTTGCCGAGCTTGAGTGCACCGGCGACCGCGTGCGCGGACTCGATGGCGGGGATGATCCCCTCGCGACGGCTCAGCAGCGCGAGCGCGTCCATCGCCTCGGTGTCGGTGATCGGTCGGTACTCGGCCCGGCCGGTGTCCTTGAGGTAGGCGTGCTCGGGTCCGACGCCCGGGTAGTCGAGACCCGCGGAGATCGAATGGGATTCGGTGGTCTGCCCGTCCTCGTCCTGCAGCAGGTACGAGTAGGCACCCTGGAACGCACCCGGCGTTCCCCCGGTGAAAGTCGCTGCGTGACGGCCGGTTTCGACGCCGTCACCGGCCGCCTCGAAACCGACGAGACGAACGTCTTTGTCATCGATGAACGGGTGGAAGATGCCGATGGCATTGGAACCGCCGCCGACGCAGGCGGTCACCGCGTCGGGCAGGCGTCCGGCCTTGTCGAGGATCTGGGCACGGGCCTCGAGACCGACGACGCGCTGGAGGTCGCGGACCATCACCGGGAACGGGTGCGGGCCGGCGGCGGTGCCGAAGCAGTAATAGGTGTTGTGCGCGTTGGTGACCCAGTCACGCATGGCCTCGTTGATGGCGTCCTTCAGCGTGGCCGAACCGTTGTCGACGGCGATGACCTCGGCGCCGAGCAGACGCATCCGGGCGACGTTGAGCGCCTGGCGATCGGTGTCGACGCGACCCATGTAGATCACGCACTCGAGGCCCAGGAGCGCACATGCGGTGGCGGTGGCCACGCCGTGCTGGCCGGCGCCGGTCTCGGCGATGATGCGGTTCTTGCCCATCCGCTGGGCCAGGAGCGCCTGCCCGAGGACGTTGTTGATCTTGTGGGAGCCGGTGTGGTTCAGGTCCTCGCGCTTGAGGAAGATCCGTGCTCCCCCGGCGTGCTCGGCGAGACGCTTCGCCTCGTACAGCGGCGATGGCCGGCCGGCGTAATCGCGCTGCAGACGGTCGAGTTCGTTCAGGAAGTCGTCATCGCTGCGGATCTTGTAGAAGGTCGTGGTGACCTCGTCGATGACCGCCATCAGCGCTTCCGGAACGTGGCGTCCGCCGTAGACGCCGAAGTGCCCGCCCTCGTCGGGTTCGATCGACGTACGTGTCGTCAGGCCGGTGCTGGCCGGCGGGAGCACGGTCGCGGAAGTGTCGGGATGGGCCGAATCAGGTTGGGCGGTCACTACATCTCACAGTCGATCGGGCCGACGACGACATGGACCGAACCCGGCCCGAAGACGTATGTCAGCGAACTGGTTTCGGGCACGACGGGTGGGTACCCGCGGTGACCAGCTCACGCACGGCGGCGCGGGGGTCACCACTTGTCACGAGTCCCTCACCCACCAGGACGGCGTCGGCGCCCGCGCCGGCATAGGCCAGCAGGTCGGCGGTGCCGCGCACGCCCGACTCCGCGATGCGGATGATCTCGGTCGGCAGGCCGGGGGCGATCCGCGAGAAGGTGTCCCGCTCGACCTGGAGGGTCTTGAGATTGCGGGCGTTCACGCCGACGACCGAGGCGCCGGCCTCGAGGGCACGGTCGGCCTCCTCCTCGGTGTGGACCTCCACGAGGGCGGTCATGCCGAGGCTCTCGGTGCGGTCGAGCAGCGAGGCGAGGACATTCTGTTCGAGGGCCGCGACGATCAGCAGGATGACGTCGGCGCCGTGGGCGCGGGCCTCGTGGATCTGGTACGGACCGACGATGAAGTCCTTGCGCAGGACCGGGATGTCGACCGCTGCGCGAACGGCGTCGAGGTCGGCGAGCGAGCCGTGGAAGCGACGCTCCTCGGTCAGCACGCTGATGATGCGGGCACCGCCGTCTTCGTAGGCCTTGGCCAGGTCGGCGGGGTCGCCGATCGTGGCCAGCTCACCCTTCGACGGGCTGGCGCGCTTCACCTCGGCGATCACACCGATGCCGGGCTGACGGAGTGCGGCCATGGCGTCCCGGGGAGCGGGAGCCTTCGCCGAGGCGGCCTTGACGGCAGCGAAATCGGTCACCGCTTCACGTGCGGCGACGTCGGCTTTGACTCCCTCGATGATCGACTCGAGAACGTTGGGCATGCTCACAGCGACTCCGCTCCCTTCCGCTCGTCGTGTGGTCTCAGGGTAGACCGACAGTCGCGGCGACCTGTCGCCGGGTTGGCCGATTCTCCCCGAAACGGGAGCGGTCCTGGACTGTTGCGCATATCTCAGCCTGTCGTGCGCGTCTCAGCGAGACGTCGGACCGGGTCACTGCTCGCCCGGAGGGTCAGCGGTCGTCCGGATCGGACGGATCGGTGGGGTCGATCCCCGTGTCGAGCGCGTCCCACATCATGCGCTCGTTGGCGTCCGGGTCGTCAGCGGACCGCCCGTCCTTTCCGCCGGTCGCGGCGCCGCCGGCAACCGGGGTGTCCCCGGCTTTCGTGGCGTCGGCCGCGGCTGCCTTCTTCCGCCGCTCGTAGTCGGCGAAGATCTCGGTCTCGAGCTCCTCGCGCCGGGCTGCGGGGGTCTTGTACTTGGATGACATGGTCGCACCTTTGGCGACCCGGAGCAGCACAACCGCGGCGACGACGGCGCACACCGTGCCGAGGAGGACCAGCGCGGCGGGCAGCCACTGGGTGTCGGTGTAGAGCACGACGTACCGGTCCGGGATGTCTCCGGCGTCGGCGGCGTACTCGGAATCGGTGCCGCCGGCGATCAGGGAGATCGCCGGGAAAGCGGCGAGCACACCCCCGGCCGCCACGAGCAACGCGACGAGGCGCAGACCCCAGCCCCGCACCGACAGCACCGCGGCGATGCCGGCGAGGTAGACCAGGGCGAGCGGCGTGAGCCACGGACTCCAGTCCGCACCCTTGACGTCGAAGGCGCGCTGCGGTGACAGGCCGTCTTCGGCCGAGACGGTCGCCCAGGTCAACCGGCTCGCACCCCAGAACGCGGCCGCGGTGGCCAGCATCAGGATCGCCGCGATCATCTGCGGCCGTCGTGAGGACTTCGGCGTGGTCTGGGGTGCCTCGTGCTCCGCGGATGTCACGCGCTGTCTCCTGACGGGGTCTCCCCGACCCTGTTCATCGTCGACGCGGCGGCGACGGCGTTGAGCACCGCGGTCGCCTTGTTGCGCGCCTCGTTGTACTCGTATTCGGGTTCGCTGTCGGCGACCACTCCGCCACCGGCCTGCACGTAGGCCTGGCCACGCGCGAGGAGTGCGGTGCGGATGGCGATCGCGGTGTCGGCGTTGCCGGCGAAGTCGAGGTAGCCGACGATGCCGCCGTAGAGGCCGCGCCGAGTCTTCTCGTGTTCGTCGATGAGCTCCATCGCGCGCACCTTGGGCGCGCCGGTGAGCGTGCCGGCCGGGAAACAGGCGGTCACCGCGTCGAGCGCATGCTTGTCCTCGCGCAGGGTGCCCGACACCGTCGACACCAGGTGCATGACGTGGCTGTACCGCTCGATGTGGCGGTAGTCGCTGACCTTCACCGTGCCGGGGACGCACACCCGCCCGAGATCGTTGCGGCCGAGATCGACGAGCATGAGGTGTTCGGCGTTCTCCTTCTCGTCCTCGAGCAGGCCCTTGCCGAGCAGCTGGTCCTCTTCCTCGGTCGCGCCGCGCCAACGCGTCCCGGCGATGGGGTGCGTGGTGGCGATGCGGTCGGAGACCGTGACCAGGGCCTCCGGGCTGCTGCCGACGATCGTAAACGGCTTGCGGGCGATCGCGTCGGGGGCCGCGGTGTCGCTGTTGGCCTCGGTTCCCGGCATCCGCAGCAGATACATGTACGGGCTGGGATTGGAGGCGCGGAGCACACGGTAGACGTCGAGCGGATCGGCGTCGGAGTCCATCTCGAACCGCATCGACGGCACGACCTGGAAGGCCTCACCCGCCTCGATCTCGCCGACGAGACTCGTGACGATCTCGCTGTACTCCTCGAGCGTGCGCTGCGCGGTGAAGTCCGGCTTGGGCCGGTCGAAGGTCGAGACGGTCGACGACGCGGGTGCGGCCAGCGCTTCGGTCATCCGGTCCAGTCGGGCCACGGCGTCGGCGTAGGCCTCCTCGACGCGCTCGTCGGAACCGTCCCAGTTGACCGCATTGGCGATCAGCGTGATCGTGCCCTCGTGGTGGTCGACGGCAGCGAGATCGGTGGCCAGGACCATCATCAGGTCCGGCAGGCCGAGGTCGTCGACGGTGGTCTCGGGAAGTCGTTCGAGGCGGCGGACCATGTCGTAGGCCATGAACCCGACGAAGCCGCCGGTCAGCGGCGGCATGCCCGGCAGCGGATCGGTCTTGAGCACGCGCAGCGACTCGGCCAGCACCTCGAGGGCGTCGCCACCCTCGGGAGCGCCCACCGGCACCGAACCCCACCAGTGCGCCTGGCCGTCGACGACGGTCAGCGCTGACGGTGCCCCGGCCCCGATGAAGGACCAGCGCGACCAGGACCGGCCGTTCTCCGCCGACTCCAGCAGGAAGGTCCCGGGTCGCTCGCCGGCGAGCTTGCGGTACGCCGACAGCGGCGTCTCCGAATCGGCGAGCACCTTGCGGGTCACCGGCACCACGCGATGGTCACGGGCGAGGTCGAGGAATTCCGCGAGGGACGTCGTGTGCGCCCCGGCCGTCGCGTTCACGCCGCTCATCCGAGAGGCTCGCCGCCGACGCCCCACTGGGTGCGCGGCACCTCGGTGATCGTCACCCAGACCGAATCCGGGTTCTTTCCGGTCGCCTTGGCGTACGCCTCGGTCACCGCCGCGATGGTCTCGCGCTTGACGCGGTCGGAGAGTCCGGGGGTCTGCGAGATCTGGATGAGGGGCATGCAGCGTCACCGCCTTTCGGGTGTGATCACGATGGAAATCTACTGTGCGGAGTCGACCGGACGGGCTTCTACGCCGCTTGGCGCCGGAGGCGCGTCGACGCCGAAGGCCAGCGACTCGGTGTCGAAGCACGAGTGGTTCCCGGTGTGGCAGGCCGCGCCGACCTGGTCGACGACGAGCAACACGGTGTCGCCGTCGCAGTCGAGGCGTGCGTCGTGCACGTACTGGGTGTGGCCGCTCGTCTCGCCCTTGACCCAGTACTCCTGCCGCGAGCGCGAGTAGTAGGTCGCCTTGCGCGTGGCGAGGGTCCGCTCGAGAGCGGCGTCGTCCATCCACGCGACCATGAGGACGTCGCCGGTGGAGCGTTCCTGCGCGACCGCGCTGAACAGCCCGTCGGCGTTGCGCTTGAGACGTGCGGCGAGCTCCGGATCGAGTGCCATCAGCGTTCTCCTGCCTGTGTCATCGGACGGTGATCCCGGCCTCGGCCATGGCCGCCTTCACCTCGTGGATGGTGAGTTCGCCGAAGTGGAAGACCGAGGCGGCGAGCACCGCGTCGGCACCGGCCTGGACCGCGGGCGCGAAGTCCTCGACCTTGCCCGCACCACCACTGGCGATGACCGGGACCTGCACGGCCGCGCGCACCGCTTTGAGCATGCGCAGGTCGAAGCCCCGCTTGGTGCCGTCGGCGTCCATCGAGTTCAGCAGGATCTCGCCCACTCCGAGATCCTGGCCGCGTCGGGCCCATTCGACGGCGTCGATGCCGGTGCCCTTGCGCCCGCCGTGGGTGGTGACCTCCCAGCCGGACGGCGTCGGCTCCGAGCCCTCCGGCACGGTCCGCGCGTCGACCGACAGGACGATGCACTGCGAGCCGAATCGTCGGCTCATCTCTCCGAGGACCTCGGGGCGGGCGATCGCGGCGGTGTTGACGCTGACCTTGTCCGCGCCCGCGCGCAGCATCATGTCGACATCCTCGGCGGTGCGGATGCCGCCGCCGACGGTGAGCGGGATGAACACCTGGTCGGCGGTCCGCTTGACGACGTCGATCATCGTGGAGCGTCCCGAGCTCGACGCGGTGACATCGAGGAAGGTCAGTTCGTCGGCGCCCTCGCGGTCATAGCGCTCGGCCAGCTCGACGGGATCCCCGGCGTCGCGGAGGTTCTCGAAGTTGACGCCCTTCACGACGCGGCCGTCGTCGACGTCGAGGCACGGGATGACCCGGGTCGCCAGCGTCATCGTCGTGTCTCCTTCGCGTGCTCGTACTTCATGGGATGCTCTCGCGCCTGTCTCATCGGTTGCCGGGGTGCTCATTTCGCCCACTCCCCGACCGTTTCCTCGATCACTGCCATCAGACCCGCGTGCACGGTCGGAGTACCCGCGACCAGGGACGGGGAGGCGACCGTCCAGCGCTCGCCCGCGATGTCGGTGGCGACCCCGCCGGCCGCCCGGACCAGCGCGGCACCCGCCGCGTTGTCCCACGGATGCCGGCCGAACGCGACGGCCCCGCCGAATACGCCCGAGGCGGTGAACGCCATGTCGACGCCCGTGCTCCCCGTCATCCGGATGCGGGCGACGCGGGAACTCAACGCGCGCAACAGTTCTGCGCGACGATCCCCCGCATAGCGCCCGCGCCCGGCCGCGTTGAACGGACCGAAGGCGATCGCGGCCTCCTCCAGCGGCAGGTCCGGCAGCGGATCGGCGACCTCACCGTTGATCATCAGCGGACCGTCGGCGTGGGCGGCGTACTTCCGGTCCAGCAGCGGCAGCCACGTCAGGCCGAGTGTCGCCTCGCCGTCGACGACGAGGCCGAGCAGGATGCCGGTCAGCGGCATGCCCGCCGAGTAGTTGAAGGTGCCGTCGACCGGGTCGAGCACCCACACCGGGCCGTCGACCGGATCGGCGCCGCCGAATTCCTCACCGTGGACCGGGATCTGCGTCCGGTCCTCGAGCTCGGCCGAGATCCGCCGCTCGAGGTCGAGGTCCACCTGGGTGGCGAAGTCCGTACCGCCCTTGTGCACCGCGCTCGGCGCGCCCAGACCCTCGACAAAGGTCTCGACGGCGGCGTCGAGCACCGATCCCGCGGTGTCGAGCAACCGCGGGAGGTCGAGCGAGCTCTCGGTTGCGCTCATCAGACCGCGGTGACGGCCGTGAGTGCCTCGGGCAGGGTGAAGCGGCCGGCGTAGAGGGCCTTGCCGACGATCGCGCCCTCGACACCCTGGTCGACGAGACCGGCGATGGCGACGAGGTCGTCGATGGCCGAGACACCCCCGGAGGCGACGATCGGGGCGTCGGTGGCCGCGGCGACCTCGGCGAGCAGTTCGAGGTTCGGACCCTTGAGGGTGCCGTCCTTGGACACGTCGGTCACGACGTAGCGCGAGCAGCCGTCGCGGTTGAGGCGCTCGAGGACCTCCCACAGGTCTCCGCCGTCGGTGACCCAGCCGCGGCCGCGCAGCCGGTAGGAGTCGCCGTCGCGGATGACGTCGAGGCCGACGGCGATCCGGTCACCGTGCTCGGCGATCGCGCGGGCGCACCATTCCGGGTTCTCGAGGGCGGCGGTGCCCAGGTTGACGCGGGTGCAACCGGTCGCGAGTGCGGCGGCGAGCGAGTCGTCGTCGCGGATACCGCCCGACAGCTCGACCTTCACGTCGAGTTCGCCGACGACACCGGCGAGGAGCTCACGGTTGTCGCCGCGACCGAAGGCCGCGTCGAGGTCGACGAGATGGATCCACTCCGCACCGTCGTTCTGCCACGCCAACGCCGCATCGCGCGGCGAGCCGTAGGAGGTCTCGGTGCCGGCCGCGCCCTGGACGAGGCGGACCGCCTGCCCGTCGGCGACGTCGACGGCGGGAAGGAGTTCGAGGGTGCTACCCATGGGTGGAGTGTTCCTGTCTGTTCTCGGGTCGGGCTGTTGTGTGTCGGGCGGGGTCAGGCGGGCGGGTGTCCGTCACGGGCGGCGATCAGGTCCGCCCGCGCGCGGTTGACCATGCGGTTTGCCACGGTACCGATGGCCGCGATCATCGCGACCACTGCGGCCAGCGCGGCGATCAGGCCGGCGACCGGTGACCAGTTCGCCAGCAGGAGGATCAGCGGTATGCACACCGCCAGGACCAGCACACCGGCGCCGAGAGCGTAGAACGCGAGCTTGGCGATCGAGAAACCGCCGCCCGCAGACGGGGTGTCGGAGGAGTTCCCGTCTGCGTCGCCGACCGGTGTGCCGTCGGTCATGAGAGACCCTTCACCCAGTTCTCCAGGAGTTGGGCACCGGCGTCGCCGGATTTCTCCGGGTGGAACTGAGTGGCCGAGAGCGGTCCGTTCTCGACCGCGGCCAGGAAGCGTCCGCCGTGCTCGGCCCAGGTCAGCTTCGGCGCCGTGAGCGGCGAACCGACGTTGTCCATCTCCCAGTCCTGGGCGGCGTAGGAGTGCACGAAGTAGAAGCGGGTGTCGGCGTCGAGGCCGTCGAACAGCACCGATCCCTCCGGGGCGTCCACGGTGTTCCAGCCCATGTGCGGCAGGACCGGCGCGGGCAGTTGGGTGACGCTGCCGGGCCACTCACCGCAACCGTCGGCCTCGACCCCGAACTCGACGCCGCGTTCGAAGAGGATCTGCATGCCGACGCAGATGCCCAGGACCGGACGTCCGCCGGCGAGACGGCGACCGATGATCCGGTCGCCCTTCACCGCACGCAGGCCTTCCATGCACGCGGCGAACGCACCCACACCGGGGACGACCAGGCCGGTCGCCTCCAGCGCGGTGTGGAAGTCGGAGGTCACCGTCACCTGTGCGCCGGTGCGTTCGAGCGCCCGCTGCGCCGAGCGCAGGTTGCCCGAACCGTAGTCGAGGATCGTGACGTCGGTTGCGCTCACAGGGCTCCCTTCGTCGACGGGACGCCGCTGACGCGGGCGTCGTATTCGGTGGCCGTGCGCAGTGCGCGCGCCACGGCCTTGAACTCGGCTTCGGTGATGTGGTGCTGGTCGCGGCCGTAGAGCACCCGCACGTGCAGGGCGATGCGGGCGTTGAGCGCGATCGACTCGAACACGTGCCGGTTGATGATCGTCGAGTACGGCACCCCCGGGTACCCGCCGATCACCGCGGTGAGCAGGTGTTCCGGTTCGCCGGTGTGCACGCAGTACGGGCGACCGGAGACGTCGACGACGGCCTGCGCGAGGGTCTCGTCCATGGGGATCCAGGCGTCGCCGAAGCGGCGGATGCCCCGCTTGTCGCCGAGGGCCTGACCGAGCGCCTGACCGAGGACGATGGCGGTGTCCTCGATGGTGTGGTGCCCCTCGACCTCGATGTCGCCCTCGGCCTTGACGGTGAGGTCGAAGCTGCCGTGCTGACCGAACGCCGTCAGCATGTGGTCGTAGAACGCGATGCCCGTGGAGATGTCGGTGATCCCGGTCCCGTCGAGGTTCAGTTCGACCGAGATCGAGGATTCCTTGGTGGTCCGTTCGACCTTCGCGATGCGAGGCGCGGGGATGCTCACTGAGAGTTCTCCAGATCTGTTGTGGCGAGCGTGCGGCTGACGTCGAGGAATGCGTCGTTCTCGTGTGGGAGTCCGATGGTCACCCGCAGGTGGCCGGTGATCCCGACGTCCCGGATGAGGACACCGGCATCGAGGTAACGCTGCCACGACTCCGGAGCATCCCGGAAGCCGCCGAACAGGACGAAGTTCGAGTCCGAGTCGACAACGCGGTAGCCGAAGCCGGTGAGCGCCGTCACCACGCGTTCGCGCTCGGCGATGATCGCGGCGACCCCGGCGAGGGTGTCGTCGCTGTGCCGCAGTGCGGCGCGTGCGGCGGCCTGCGTGAGCACCGACAGGTGGTACGGCAGACGGACGAGCTGGATGGCGTCGACGACGGCGGGGGCGGCGGCCAGGTAGCCGAGGCGGCCGCCGGCGAAGGCGAAGGCCTTGGACATGGTGCGGCTGACGACGACCTTGGTCGGGAACTCGTCGATCAGCTCGGTCGCGCTCGGCGCTGCGGAGAACTCGGCGTAGGCCTCGTCGACGATCACGATGCCGGGAGCGGCCTCGACGATGCGTCGGAGGTCGGCGAGCGGGAGCGAGCCACCGGTCGGGTTGTTGGGCGAGGTCACGAAGACCACATCGGGTTCGCGGTTGGTCACCTCGGCGACGGCGTAGTCGACGTCGAGCCCGAAGTCGGGCGACCGGGCCGCGACCAGCCAGGTGGTGTCGGTGCCGTCGGAGATGATCGGGTGCATCGAGTACGACGGCACGAAACCGAGCGCAGACCGCCCGGGACCACCGAACGCCTGCAACAGCTGCTGCAGGATCTCGTTGGAACCGTTTGCCGCCCAAAGGTTCTCGACGCCGAGCTGCACGCCGGTGGCCCGGGTCAGGTAGTCGGCGAGGTCGGTGCGCAACGCGACCGCGTCCCGGTCCGGGTAGCGGTGCAGTTCCGCGGCGGCCTGGCGCGCCGACTCGGCGACGTCGTCGATCAGCGCCTGCGACGGCGGGTGCGGGTTCTCGTTGGTGTTGAGGATGACCGGCACCTTGAGTTGCGGTGCGCCATAGGCGGATTTGCCGCGCAGGTTCTCCCGCAGCGGCAGGTCGTCGACGCTGATCTGCGATCCGGGGACCGGACTCCCCGTCCCACCCCTCACCGTTGCGTCCGATGCGGTCACGGGCGCACGCTTCCGGCGAAACGCTGCTTCACCGCGTCGCCGTGACCGGGCAGGTCCTCGGCGTCGGCGAGGGTGACGACCTTGTCGGCGACCTCACGCAACGCGGCCTCGTCGTAGTCGATGACGTGGACGCCCTTGAGGAAGGTCTGCACCGACAGGCCCGACGCGAAGCGCGCCGAACCAGAGGTCGGCAGAACGTGATTCGAGCCCGCGCAGTAGTCGCCGAGACTGACCGGCGCGTACGGGCCGACGAAGATCGCACCGGCGTTGTGCACGCGGTCGGCGACCGCGGCGGCGTCGCGCGTCTGGATCTCCAGATGTTCGGCGGCATAGGCGTCGACGACGGCGAGACCGGCTTCGACGTCGTCGACGAGGACGATGCCCGACTGCTCCCCCGACAGCGCCGTGGTGACCCGCTCGCGGTGCTTGGTCGCGGCGACCTGCTGCTCGAGAGCGGCGTCGACGGCGTCGGCGAGTTCGACGCTGTCGGTGACCAGCACCGAGGCGGCCAGGACGTCGTGTTCGGCCTGGCTGATGAGGTCGGAGGCGATGATGCCCGCGTCGGCCGAGTCGTCGGCGAGGATCGCGATCTCGGTGGGTCCGGCCTCCGAGTCGATGCCGACCACGCTGCGGCACAACCGCTTGGCGGCGGTGACGTAGATGTTGCCCGGACCGGTGATGAGGTCGACGGGATCGAGGACGGCGCCCGGCTCGTCGGCCGCATCCGTATCGGTGCCGCCGTAGGCGAGGAGCGCGACGCCCTGGGCGCCGCCGACTGCCCACACCTCGTCGACGCCGAGGAGCGCGCAGGCGGCGAGGATGGTCGGGTGCGGCCAGCCGCCGAAGTCCTTCTGAGGAGGCGACGCGACGACCAGTGAGCCGACGCCGGCCTCCTGGGCCGGGACGACGTTCATGATCACCGACGAGGGGTAGACCGCGTTGCCGCCGGGGACGTAGAGGCCCACGCGGCGGACCGGAATCCACTTCTCGCTGACGACGCCGCCGTCGACGACCTGCGTGCGGGTGGTCTCGCGGCGCTGGTCGGCGTGGACCCGGCGGGCACGGGCGATGGACTCACGCAGCGCGTCGGCGACCTGCTCGTCCAGACCGGCCAGCGCGTCGGCGATGACCTGTGCCGGGACCCGCACCGACGTCGGCTTCACCCCGTCGAACTTCTCCCCGAACTCCAGCGCCGCGGGCGTGCCGGTCTCGGCCACCGCATGCACCACCGGCGTCACCGTGTCGAGTACGGCATTGACGTCGGTACCCCCACGGGGCAGCGCACGACGCAATTCGGCGAGCGTCGGCGTGCTACCGCGCAGGTCAGTTCGGGCGAGCATGATCTCTCCTGGTCGGTGCGGGAAATTACCCATCCAGGATACGGGTCGGTGGCCAGCGGGTTTCTGGTGCGGGTGATCACCGGCGTGTGGTGTGTCGGGCGCCACGCCCCCACGACGCACGTCGGCGACCCGGTCGGTACCCGGGTCGCCGACGTTGTGGCTGGGCCTGAGGTCAGGGGTTCTTGTCTCCGGCGGAGCGTTGGAACCAGGTGTCGAGGTCGAAGTCGGACTTGATGCTGCCCTGGTCGACGAGGAACGCCTTCGTGCCGGTGAGCAGCTCGACGGCCTGCGCCGGGAACGGTTCCTCGGAGTACCCGTCGGGGTTCGCCGCGGCGCGGACCGCTGCCTCGGGAGCCTTCGAGTTGGCGAGTTCGAACTCCAGGTACTCGTCCCAGTGGGCCTTGGCGTACCTGACGGCGGCGGCGTGCAGTTTCTGCCAGGTGGGGGCGAACTCGGGGTTCTTGGTGAGGAAGTCCTCGCTGCTGACCGTCACACTCGTCCCGGCGAGGTTCGGACGATCCCGGTAGACCGAGTCGACCAGCTGGAAGCCCTTGCTCTGGAACGTCTGCAGCGCGACCGACGGGATGACGCCCGGAAGCGCCGCTGCGTCGATCTCCCCGGAGTTGAGCGGCGCCTCCTGATCTGCCGGATACAGATGGATCAGGTTCGCCGTGATCCCCTCCTCCGCCAGAGCGCCCTGCAGATACCGATCGATGTAGGAACCCTTGGGGACCCCGATGTTCTTGCCCTCCAGATCCGCGAGGCTTTTGATCGACGGGTCCTTCACGACGACACCGGCGTCGTTGTCGAACTGCTGTACCGCGACGAGACGTGTCTGCAGACCGGAGCCGCGGGCCACCAGCGCCGGTGTGTCGCCGTAGTTGGCCACGTCCAGCCGGCCGCCGATGAGCGCCTGGTTGAGGTCGGGTCCGTTTGGGAAGCTGAAGACCTCCACCTTGCTGACGCCGAGCGGCGCGAACGCCTCGACGAGTTCGCCGCGACTGTGCGCGAAGCCCACCGGACCCGCGATGACGTTGCTCGATCCGATGACCCCGATGCGGAGGGTGTCGATGACGTCGCGCTGGGCCGAGGACGTGTCGTCGGACCCGCACGCCGCAACGGCCATCACTGCGGAGACGGCCGCGAGGACGGCGACCGTGCGCTTGGCTCTGCGGATCGGTGTACGGAGGTCGATCTTCATGGGTGCTTTCTCTGTTCTTCGGCGATCGGCGGGTGCGGGCATACGAGATCGCTGGTTCGGTGAACCGGGTTGTGGTTCAGGGGAATTCGGATGAGGTGGTCAGCTGATGGAGGGAGTGCGTTCGTCGATGATTCGCTCGACGAGTCGTGGTGGGGGATCCCCGTGCGGGATGGGCGGTCCGACGGCTGTTCGGCTTCCCGGTTGACGCCCCTTGCCCCAGCCCAGCTTCTCGCGGTAGCTGCCGATGAGCTCGTCGCGAACCGCGTCCCCGGAACCGGCCGGCGACGATTGCGGGCTGACGTAGAGCGCGTCCGTCGGGCAGTACGCCTCGCACATGAAGCACGTCTGGCAGTCGGATTGCCGGGAGATCACCGGCACACCGTCCGCGCCGGTGTCGAAGACGTTCGTCGGGCAGACGTTCACGCATTTGTCGCAGGCGATGCAGGCGGATGCGATGACGAGTTCGATCATGCCGAGATCCTCGCGAGCGCCTCGGATTCGGCGTGGCCTGCCGAGCGCGCGGCGGACACCCACACGTCGTCTAGCCCACCGGTGCGCACATGCGACTGCTGGGCGGGATCGAGGCCGGGGAGGTCGTCGCGCTTGCTCATCCCCCGGGATTCGGTACGCGCCAACGCCGATCGATAGATCCACCGCCCGACGGCGGTGATCGCGGCTGCCTCTCTGGCCCGGATACGACCCGCGGGGGTCGCGGCACCGTAGGAGCCGTCGGACACCCGACCCCAGAGGGAGTCCAGTTCTCGCAGGGCCGACGCCATCCGGTCGCCGGTGCGAATGTAGTTCTTGTCGAACGGGATCAGCTCGGACTGTGCCGCCGCGACGACCTCGTCGGAGCTCAGCGAGCCGCGGCTGATGGACAGTCCGACGGTGCCCGCGCCGCGGAGACGATCGACCGGCGCCGCGCCGCCCCCACTGCGGGACGCCCGTGCGGCAGCCGCTCCGGCGAAACTGCCCGAGGACATCGCCCACGCCGAATTGTGGCTCCCGCCACCGGTGAAGCCGCCACAAATGCGTTCTCGGGTTGCGGCGTCGCCGGCCGCGTACAGTCCCGGCACGCCGGTCCAGCAGTCGTCGTCGACGATGTCGATGCCGCCGGTTCCCCGAACGGTCCCCTCAGCGAGTAGGTCGACCTCGAAACGCTGGGTGAACGGATCGATTCCACGACGATCGAACTGGAGGAAGAAGTTGGGCTGACCCTGTCGCATCTTCGCGGCGACCTGCTCGTCGGCGCGGTCGAGTTGCGCGAAGACGGGTTCGTTCAGCAGGGTCCGGGCGATCATGGACCGCCCCTTCATCGACCCGGCGCCCTCGACGATGCGCCCGTCGGCGTGGAAGAAGGTCGCGTATCCGTAGTACGCGGTCTTCGTCACGGTCGAACCCTTGGGAACGATGGCATAGGCGTTCGCGAACTCCATGCCGGAGAACGACGCTCCGACCTCGGCGGCCATCAGGGCGCCATCCCCGGTGTCGACGTTCGTGCCCAGCGCCTTCGACAGGAAGGCGCACCCGCCGGTGGCGAGGACGACCGCACCCGCGGCGATACGGAAGTCACGGTCGGCCTGACGCTGGTACCCGGCCGCACCCCGCACCGCGCCGGACGCGTCGGTGAGGAGTTCGAGCACCGGCGAATGGTCCAGGATCTGCACGCCCCGACGCTGGACCCAGGCACGCATCCGTCGCATGTACTCGGGACCCTGCACACCGGTGCGGATGGGCTCGCCTGTCCGGTCGTCGACCGGGAACGGGTAGCGCCCTTCGGTACCGAGTCGGTGCATGTTGGCGTACGTCTGGTCGAGCACGCGGTCCATCCACGAATGCTCCGCCAGGTGCCCGCCCAACGTCTCGCGGCTCGCCTTGGCCTTGGCTCGCGCTTCCGGTTCGGGAACCACGTACCAGACACCGGTCCCGGCCGGTGCCGTCGTGCCCGAGGTACCGCAGTAACCCTTGTCCACGAGGATGACGTCGGCGCCGGCGTCGCGAGCATGGATGGCTGCCCAGGTGGCGGCCGGGCCGCCGCCGATCACGAGCACATCGGTGGACAGCGTCAGTTGTTCAGACATGCGTGTACTCCTGATCGGTGGTGGTCGTGCGGATGGGTTCGCCGTCGCCGACCCCGAGACCGGCGAGCAGACGTGAACGCAGGGCGACGAATTCGGGATCGGTGACCCGACGCGGACGGGGAAGGTCGACGACGATCTCCTCGGCGATGCGGCCGCCTCGCAGGATGAGGGCGCGATCGGCGAGCAGCAATGCCTCTTCCACGTCGTGGGTGACGAGAAGCGTTGCCGGACGATGGGTTTCCCAGAGTCGAGCGACGAGCTTCTGCGCGTTGATCCGGGTCAGCGCATCCAGCGCGCCGAACGGTTCGTCGAGCAACAGCAGTTCGGGCTCGCGGACGAGGCCACGGGCCAGTGCCGTCCGTTGCGCCTCGCCACCCGAGAGGGTCGAGGGCCACGCGTCGGACTTCGATGCGAGACCTACCTCGTCGAGAGCGCGGAGGGCACGTTCCCGGGTGTTTCCACCGCGAAGTCCGAGAGCGACGTTGCGCCACACGGACAACCACGGCATGAGCCGGTGCTCCTGGAACACGATCGCCTTGGCAGCCGGCGCCTCGATCGTGCCGGTGAATCCGCGGTCGAGGCCGCCGATCCCACGCAGCAGCGTGCTCTTGCCGGAGCCGCTCGCGCCGAGCAGAGCGACGAACTCCCCCGGTTCGATGGTCAGATCGACGTCGGCCAAGACGGTCCGCCCGTCGAACTCACGACCCGCACCAGAGACCACTACCCTGTTGACGTCAACGATGGTCACGGGTCACCGACCTTCGAATCCGTTGCGCCATGACAGGAATCGGCGCTCGAGCACGCGAACCCCGATGTCGGTCAGCAGACCGAGGATCGCGTAGATGACGAGGACCAGGAAGATCTGGTCGGTCCTCAGATACTCCTTGGCGTCGTTCATCAGGAACCCGAGACCGACAGGTGTCGTCTGCATCTCGGCGACGACGAGCACCAGCCAACCGATTCCGAGTGCCTGACGGAGGCCGACGAAGATCTGCGGCAGAGCACCCGGGAGGACGACGTAACGGATCAGCTCGAGTCGCGTGAGTTCCAACGACTCCGCGGCCTCGATCAACTTCTGGTCGACGCCTCGGATGCCGGCGACGACGTTCAGATAGATCGGGAAGATCGGCGCCACGATGATGAGTGCGATCTTGAACTCGTCGCCGATCCCGAACCAGATGATGAAGACCGGCACCAGTGCGACCGCGGGCATCATGCGCAGCACCTGAACAGGCGCATTGACCAGGTCTTCGGCGACCTTGAACAGCCCGGCCGCGGCGCCGAGGATCGCCCCGATGGCTATACCGATGGCCAGACCGATCGCCACTCGACGTCCGGATGCGGCGAGGTGTGTCCACAGTTCGCCGGTACGGATGAGGTCCCACCCTGCGGTGACGACCTCGGTCGGCGCGGGCGTCGTGGTCCCCAACCAATCTCGCGCACCGAGTTGCCAGATGCCGACCACGAGAATCAGACCGATGGACTGCCGTAGGGCACGAGTCGCCTTTGCACGTGGGACCGAAAGTCGCCGAGCACGCGGCGTCGAACTCGCCGGCGCGGCCTCGGTCGCTGGCGCCGCGGGCACGGCACCGACGACGCCCGGAGGCGTCGAGAGCTGGAGGGTCATGGAGAATCCGCCTGGAAGTGGGCTGGTCAGGACTCGTCGGACGCTACTGACAATCCGGACGGCGAGGGACCTTTTGACTCAGGGTGATTCGGAACACCCGACAGTCATCCGAGAGCACGGTCTGCGGTCATCATGCACCGCAACCCCCGAGTGAGGGACGGTCCGGCCCGGCAGCTGTGTCCCCCACACCTACCATGCGACACCGACAGATTCTGTTCCGTGAACCGTTTCCGACAATCGTTGCACCGCAGTGCAATCGGGCGTACTATCGAACATACATTCGCACTATCGGTTCAGGGGGTGACCGCCATGTCCGACTTATCGCTGGGCAATCCGGACGCCGCTGAACCGTCCGGCGCCGTCGCTGTCATCGACAAGATCCATTCCCTCATCGACGAGCTGCAGACGATGAACCTCACCGAATGCTCGCACAACGAACTCGTCGATGTCGCCGCCGAAACCGAACGGGCCATCGCCCGAATGACTTTCGCCGGCGACAGACAGATCGTCGAAATCGCCGACCGCGACCTCCCCCACAAAACCGGACACCGCAGCATCACCGCGTTCATGACCCACCGCCTACGCGTGGCCGACCCCATGCGCCGCACCAAACAACGCCACGCAACCGCCACCCACCTCAGCCACACCGGCGAACCACTCGAACCCGAACACCCCGCCCTGGCAGAAGCATTGGCAGACGGCCACGTCAGCACCTCCCACGTCCGGGCAGTACTCGACGTCCTCGACCAGATCCCCCACGCCATCGACCACGACATCAAAGTCGCCGCCGAACGACAGATGACCGAGATCGCCGTCGACCACACCCCCGCCGACATCACCGCCCTTGGCGCACGCCTACTCGCCCACCTCGATCCCGACGGCACACTCGCCGACGACACCGACCGCAAACGCCGCCGCAACCTGTCGGTCCACCGGCAACGTGTCGACGGCACCGCCAAAATGACCGCCAACCTGACTCCGGAGCTTCTCGCCCGGGTCACCATGCTGCTTGCTGTGTGGGCCAAACCCGGCATGAACAACCCGACGACCCCGACTCCCCGCGCGGGTCGATCGAAGACGCCGACCCCGACGCGGTGGCTGCTGCGGCCGAACGCGATGACCGCACCCCGGCCCAGCTGAATCACGACGCGTTCAACGCACTGCTCAAGGCTGTTTTCGAGGACGGGCTGCTGGGTAAGAGTCACCGCGGGTTGCCGACCCAACTGATCATCAAAGCCGACCTCAACGATCTGGTCCGCGAAGCCGGGTTCGCCACCACCGCCACCGGCACCCTGATCCCCCATCCCCGAGCTCATCGACATGGCCGCCGACGCCCAACCCTGGTTGGCGGTGTTCAAAGACGCCACCGCCGTCCCGCTGTACTTCGGACACGGCAAACGCCTGGCTACCCGCGAACAACGATTGGTGTCTTTCGCCCGGCCCGACGGCGAAAACTGCTCCACCCCCGGCTGCGACCTCGCCGCCGCACACGTCGAGATGCACCACGCCCAACTGGATTGGGCCGAAGGTGGGACTCACCAACATCACCGACCTCGCCCCCGCCTGCCCGAAACACAACCGCATGGTCAGCAACCAACCCGGCGGCTACACCACCCGCATGGTGCGCGAAGGACCCGACGAAGGCCGCTGCGCCTGGCGACTCAACGCCGAACCCGGCGCACCACCCAACCCCGAACACATCAACCGGCGACCCGACATACCCCGCCGATTCACCGAACACCTCCAACAAGTGCGCGACGAGATCCACGGACCCCAACCGGAGTCCGGCGATACCCCACGCCTACAGATGCGTCAGGTCATCGACCTCCGCAACGCCTCCGACGCCGAAGCCACCCTCGCCTCAATACTCCTCGCCGAGGCATACCCACGGCTGAGATGAGTATGACGTTGTGCCCGGAAACCGGGCACAACGTCATACAGATCAGCTGCCTCACCTGCGACGAAATCTGGACGTCAAATTCGTGACATATGCGGGTAGTCACCGCCACCTAGGGTCACGGCGTTGAAACGAATCCACGAGGGCCACGTGAAGGCGCTGAAACACCCCTGGGACGGGCAAGATCGCGTTCCGCACGTTCAAGTGGATGATCGGCTTCTCCGTCGTTGCCGCGGTTCTCGCGTGGGGACTCAGTGCGCTGATCAAGCCGGGCAACGGCATGGTCTTCGACGGCGCGGTCGACCCGACCCTCGAAGAGGAGGCCGCCGAGACGACAGGCTGGCAGGACACACTCTTGGACTTCGTGTCGAAAAACATCTTCGAAGCGATGTCCACAGCGACGATGGTGCCGATCATCATCTTCGCTCTGCTGTTCGGTATCGCTTTGCGAATCCAGATCACCAAGACCGGCGACGATCGGGTGCTCACCTTCATCGATCAGATCCAGCAGATCGTGCTCACCATGATCCGGCTGGTCATGTACATCGCACCCATCGGCGTCTTCTGCCTGCTGGCACCGCTGGCGGGCGACGTCGGGTTTTCCGTCATCACCACCGGCCTCAAATACCTGGGCACGACAGCACTCGGAGTCGCGATCCTGTTCGTGCTCTTCGTCATGGTGGTCACGGCACGAACTCGTCTGAACCCGTGGAAGCTCCCCGGAAAGCTCGCCGAGCAGACCGTCATCGCCGTCACCACCACCAGCTCGGCGGTCACCTTCCCGACCGTTCTGAAGAACACCGTCGAAAAGGTGGGCGTCAGTCAGAAGGTCGCGAACTTCACGCTGTCCATCGGCCTCACGATGGGGTCGTACGGCGCCGTCCTCAACTACATGATCGTCGTGATGTTCCTGGCGCAGGCGGGCCGAGTGGAGCTGACCGTGGGCAGCATAGCCCTTGGTATGGCACTGGCGATCCTGTTGAACATGGGCACCATCACCGTTCCCGGAGGCTTCCCGGTGGTCGCCACCTTCCTCGCCACCTCGCTCGACCTTCCGCTCGAGGCGATCGGCCTGCTCATCGCCGTCGACTGGTTCACCGGCATCTTCCGCACCTTCTTGAACGTCAACGGTGACACCTTCGTTGCGATGCTCGTCGCGAACGCCGACGACGAGATCGACCGGGACGTCTACAACGGGACCAAGACGGTGGTGTCCGAGGAGATCGACGTCTCCGAGTTCGTCGACGTCATGGCAAAGGCCGACGCGGCTGACTGATCGGATGCGCGAGAACCGGTGGGCGGCAACCAGATGCCCACCGGTCTTCGTGCCTTGGGCCCACGACCTGCGGGTACTTGGTCCCCAATGATCCCGGATCAGCTGCGGGAGTGGGTTCTCCGCAGTAGCGTCACGGGCATGCCAGCATATTGGGTCATGTTCGTCGTCGCGCTGATCGCCTGCATCATCATCGGGATCGGGTTCATCGTCGGAATCCCCGGCAACAAGGACTGATCTCCGGTCCCACTCGTCGCGGCGACCACCCATGGGTCCGCCGCGCCGTTTCCGCACGCACCACTTCCGCAGTCGCCATCTCGGGCACTCAAGCGCTACCGCCGACCAGCGCTTGAGCGTCAGAGGTGGCGATTCTGCGTTGATCGGGGTGTCGCGCCTCACACTCTCCTGTTACTCTCTCGATACTTCAGGTCATCTGACCTGAACATGTGGTCGATAGCCTTGCCATCACCACGAGAACGGGGGATCACATGGGCGCGCACCTCTCACGCAGGCATTTCCTGGGCGGATCGCTCGCAGCGGCGGGCGTCGTGGCGGGAGCGACACTGGTCGGGTCCGGCCGGGCGTCCGCCGCCCCGACGGGAATCGTCGACGTCATCGTCGTCGGCGGAGGACTGTCCGGGCTCGCCGCCGCCAAGACACTCACGGCGGCGGGCGCGTCGGTGACGGTTCTCGAGGCCCGAGATCGTGCGGGCGGCCGCGTCCACAACATCTCTTCACCCAAGATGGGCGCCACCCTCGACGCCGGAGCCGAATTCATCGGGCCCACGCAGGGGCACATCGCCGGCCTCGCACGCGAGTACGACGTCCGGACGTTGCGGACCCACAACGCCGGCGACAGCATCTTCGTCAGCCGCACCGGTACGACGCGGGTGCCCGCCGCCCTGCCGATTCCCGCGGTGGCCGACCTCGGCCAGGCGGGGGCCGCGCTCGTGCGGGCGCAGGCCGACGCACTGGCGGGCTTCCCCGTCGGCCGGCCGTGGAAGCACCCGAACGCCGCCTACCTCGACTCGATCACCTGGGGCCAGTACACCCATCAGATCGCCGACACCCAGACCGCGCGCGACCTTGTGCAGATAGCGATGTCGGCCCCACTGTCGGTCCGCCCCGACGAGGTCTCCGCGCTCTACTACCTCAACTACATCGCGGCATCCGGTGACGAGCAGAACCCCGGCACCCTCATCCGCCTGCTCAGCACAGACGACGGCGCGCAAGAGCGACTGTTCGAAGGCGGCGCCGCCCTCATCCCGCTCCGGATGGCCCGCGAACTCTCGGCGCACATGGTCTACAACTCACCCGTTCGGTCGATCGATTACACCGACGGCATCGCAACCGTCACCAGCGACGTCGGCGCCTACCGCGCCCGTCGCGTCGTCGTCGCCATGTCCCCTGCCATCTCCGGTCAAATCGACTACCGCCCAGGACTTCCCGCTGCACGTATCGGAATCCACCGCGGCTACCGAATGGGTGCGGTCAGCAAGTTCGCGGCGCTCTACGAAAGGCCGTTCTGGCGCGACAAGGGTTTGTCGGGACAGGTCTATGGCGCCGGGCGCCCCGTCGACGTGACCTTCGAGAGCTACGCGGAGGGCAACCACATCTTGATGGGCTTCATCTCCGCCGACGCCATGCGCCGCCTCGACCACGCTCCCGAATCCACCCTGGTGAGGGAATGCATCGCCAACTTCGTCGAGTACTTCGGCCCCGAGGCCCGGGGCTTCGTCGACTACGGCGTCTTCAAATGGGACCTCGAACCGTGGTCACGTGGTGGGCCGGTCGCGGTAAGCCGACCGGGCGTACTCACCAAGTACGGCACCGGACTTCGCGAGCCCGTCGGACCCATCCACTGGGCGGGCACGGAGACCTCGGACTACTGGACCGGGTACATGGACGGCGCCGTCCGCTCGGGCCGCCGTGCGGCGCGGGAGATCCTCGATGATCTCCGGTGACCGAGCTGATGTGAGAGCGCACCGACCATGAGAATGCCTGTGGAGGAACGGCGAGAACTGCTGCTGGAGTCCGCGTTCCGCGTGATCGCCCGACGCGGGGTCGACGGCGCGACCACGCGCGCGATCTGTGCGGAGGCCGGCGTGACCCTGTCGACCTTCCACTACGTGTTCGCCACCCGCGACGAACTCCTCGAGGCACTCGTCGAACGCGGAACCGAAAAGGAACTGACCGCGGTGGGCGCTGCGCTCGAAGAGGGCGCCCAGGCCATCTCTCAGGGTCGGCCCGGCGCGGTCGCAATCCTGGAGAGCGCACTCTCCGCCTACATCGACGGGGTGCAGGCCGATCCCGACCGCGAACAGGCCATGATCTCGCTGAACCAGTACGCCAGGCAGACCGACGGACTCAGCGACCTGGGCTCACAGATGTACCTCCGGTACTACGAGGCGATCGCAGCCGCACTCGACGGCGTCGCCGCGGCCACCGGCACCGCCTGGGACCGTCCCACCGCCGAGCTGGCACCGCTCGTCCTGGCCGGCACCGACGGGATCACCCTGTCGTACCTCAATATTCGTGACCGCGCGATCTGCGACCTCATCGCCGACGCCGTGGTCGCCAATCTGTCGACCCACATCGTCGACCACCCGGAGACCACCCAGAACACTCCAGAAAAAGCCTGAGGGGGACACAGCACGTGGACGTGACACGGAGACAACTGATCGCCGGCGCGGCGGTGACCGCTGCGGGCGCCGGTCTGGCGCTGAGCACGGCCGGGCGGGCCTCGGCCGCCCCGTCCGACTCGACGGACTATCTCGTCGGCTGCGGCATCGGTGACGTCACGGGCGCCGTTGCCGGACAGGGCATGATGGGCTATTCCAATCCCGAGCAGGTCGCGGCAGGCCTGCTCCAGCGATGCTGGGCGCGGGCCTACATCATCGTCGACCAGACCACCGGCAAGCGCGTCGTCTTCCTGACCGCCGACATCGCGTGCCTGTTCCAGTCGCATCACATGGGACTGATGGAGAAGCTGCGCAAGCGTTTCGGCTCGCTCTACACCGAGGCGAACGTCAACCTGAACGCGCAGCACTCGCATGCCTCCTGCGGCGGAACCGCCTGGGACTACGCGTATTCGCTCGCCGCGTTCGGGTTCAAGAAGAACTCCTACGACGCCGAGGTCGACGGCATGTTCGCCGCCATCATGCGCGCGCACGACAACCTGGCACCCGGCACGATCACCATCGGCCGCGAAGAACTGCACAACGCCAGCGCGAACCGGTCCAAGGTCGCCTTCGACGCCAACCCGGCGTCGGAGAAGAAGTTGTTCCCCAACGCGATCGACCCGCAGGTCACCGTGCTGCGTCTGCGCCACGCGAGTGGCAAGGACGTCGGGGCCATCACCTGGTTCTCGACCCACGGCACCTCGCTGGCCGACCACAACGTGCTGATCGCCGGCGACAACAAGGGTTACGCCAGCTACCTGTGGGAGCGCTCCCAGCCGGGCTTCGTCGCAGCCTTCCCCCAGACGAACTCGGGCGACATGACGCCCAACCTCTCCCTCAAGTGGTTCAAACCGAGTGGGCCGACCACGGACAACAAGCGCAACTGCGAACTCATCGGCGAGCGCCAGTACGTCGCCGGGCGACGCGCCTTCGACGCCACCCGACCGATGACTCGCGGCGGCGTCGACTCGATCACGCGCTACGTCGACATGTCCGCGGTGCGGGTCGCCGGAACGTTTACGCCCGACGGGAAACCTGCGTCGACGACACCGGCGATGATGGGTGCCGCCGCGGCCGCGACCAGCAGCGAGGACAACTACGAACAACCGCTCCCCCTGCTCGTCGAGGGTATGACCAACCCGCTGTTCGACGCCCTCGGCGGCAACAAGAAGCCTCCGATCGCCCCGTGGATGCGGGACATGCAGGCGCCCAAGCTGATTCTCTTCCCGCTGGGACTCATGCCGCCGTCGGGCTGGATTCCGTCGGTGGTGCCGCTGCAGATCATGCGGATCGGCGAACTGGTGCTCGTCGCGGTGCCGGCCGAGGTGACCGTCGTCGCCGGACTCCGACTCCGTCAGGTCGTCGCCGACGAACTGCGCATCGACATCGACAACGTGCTCGTCCAGGGATACGCGAACGCATACACCCAGTACGTCACCACCCCGGAGGAGTACGACCTCCAGCAGTACGAGGGCGGTGAAACCCAGTACGGCCGTTACACATTGCCCGCGTACATGCAGGAGTTCGCGAAGCTCGCCGCCGCGATGGCATCGGGCCGCAGCCTGGGTCGCGGCCCGGCGCCCGTCGACAAGTCCGGTTTCCAACCTGACCTGGTCCCACCGGTCCCCGCCGACCGCCCCATTCCGGGGTACACCTACGGCGACGTCCTGCGGCAGCCGGGCGGGTCGTACCGTGCCGGACAGGTCGTGACCGTCGACTTCGTCGGGGCGCATCCCAACAACGACTTCCGCCACGGCGGAACGTATCTGGAGGTCCAGCGTCGCGAAGGCGGCGCCTGGACGACGATCGCCGACGACAACGACTGGTCCACCGAATTCCGCTGGGCACGTCCGCCCGGCGGCACCGACACCTCACGCATCACGATCACCTGGCGCCCGCCCGCCGGGACGTCGGGGACCTACCGGATCAAATACCACGGCAACAGCCGCGACGGCGCCGGGAAGACCCGGCCGATCAGCGGCGCCTCGAGAACCTTCGAGGTGCGCTGAGCCGCCCCTCTGCACCCTGGGCATGAGGGGTGTCCAGGGAGCAGAGGGTCGGGTCGAAGGGTTGTCGTCGGGGTGCGGCTGGCCGTTTCTCGAGGTGCGAGCGAAGCGAGCCCCCCGCTCCCTGAGGTGCGAGCGAAGCGCCCCCCCGGCTCCCTGAGGTGCGAGCGAAGCGACCCCCCCGCTCCCTGAGGCGCGAGCGAAGCGACCTCCCGCTCCCTGAGGCGCGAGCGAAGCGAGCCACGAAGGGTTGGCGACGACTCGTCACCAGGCCTTCGTGGCTCGTCGCTATCGCACCTCGCACCTCAGGCAGCGAGGGCCGCACCTCAGGCAGCGAGGGCGGCACTTCAGCGGATACGCGCCCGCATGAGTGAGACGTTGTAGTCGGTCCAGGTCGACATGGTGAAGTACAGGTCCTCGCCGCTGGACCAGGGGTGCATGAAACCGCCGTAGAGCTGGTCGTACTTCGACGAATGGACGAGTTCTGCGGGTTCGGACCAGAGTCCTTGCGGTTCGCGGGCCTTACGGATCACGATCCCGCCGCGGAGGGCGTCGAGGTAGGTCAGCTGCCAGCGTTTCGACTTCTCGTCGTAGCGGGCCGACACCTCGCCGGCCGGGCCGGCGAAGATCACCGACGCGATGTTGCCGTCGCGGGCCGGGACCCATCGCCCGTCGCGCCAGTACTGGTAGGCGGTCTTGTTCAGGACATGGTCGCGGTGGACACGCGCGAGGCCCACCGATCCGATCCGGGAGTTGGGTGTGCCGAACATGTAGACGTACTCGCCGTGCGGCACCATCGACGACACCTGGAACTGGCTGACGCCGAAGATGTTGTCCCACCGGGCGTACGGGTCCTTGGTCCACGTCGACCCGCCGTCGTCGGAGTACGCGAGCCCGCCGTGGTTGGTCAGCCACGTGCCGGGGATCTTGCCCCAGGTCCGCACCGACATGTAGGTCATGAACTGCCGGTCCCCGATCGCGAAACCGGAGGTCGGGATGACGGTGATCTCGTAGTGGTCGACGCGTCGCGCGCTCAACAGCTCCGCGGCGTGGCAGCGGCTGTCCTGGATCATCGTGTCGATGCTCATGCCGTCGGACAGCTTCTTGTCGCCGGAGAACCCGAGCACGTTGGAGCGCCAGTCCCGGCCGTTGGCACCCGGCGGGCGGAAACCCTTGCCGAAGGTGTCGCCGAAGACGACCGCGACCTTCCCCGGCTCGGACTCCCACATGATCCCGAGGTCGGTGCCGTTGATCTGCCAGCGCTTGTCGGTACGGCTCGTCGACCCCTTGCCGGTGAGTGTGCTGACGAGGTCGACGTCGGACACCCGCGGACGCGTCGGCTTGGATGCCACCGGTCCGGCGTCGACGCCCGGGGCGACGGCCGCAGGTGGCGGCGGAAGCTTCGGCGGGTTCGGGTTGGGCACCGGAACCGGGATGTTCTTGGGTGCCGGATCGAAAGTGATCTTCGGGAACTCGATGCTCAACGCGGGACCGCCGGAATCGGGTTTCGGCTTCGGCGGGTCGGTGATGTCCGGGCACGGATCCGAACACGGGTCCTTCGGGGGCTTCTCGGACGGAATCCGAATCACCGGTTTCTCCGGGGCAGGTTCGGGCACCGGCAGGATCCGCGGATACGGCAGCGGGATGCTGAACCGGTCGGGCAGACGCGGGATCAGATCACGCGGGTCGACCGGTCCCTTCTTCGGTTTCGGCGGCAGATCCGCCTCACAGCCGGAACTCGGCAACACGACCGAGGGTGCCGCGTGCACTACCGCGGCCGAACCCCCGAGTGCGGTCCCGGCGACCACGATCGCGCAGACCGGGACGAACCATCGAAGCCCGCCGATCCGGAACGAGTCCACACGAGAGCCAGATCTTCGGCTCTCGTGTGGACGGTTCATGGATCAGGAGTTGTCCGCGTTGCCCTTGCGCCACTCCGACCACGGGATGTTCCAGTCACCGAGGCCGTCGGTGCCGGACAGGGTTCCGCCCGTGGTGTTCTTGACGACCACCGGGTCGCCGCGCAGCGTGTTGTTCATGACCCAGAGGGCGTTCTCCGGGCTGAGGTTGAGGCAGCCGTGGCTCGTGTTGGTGTTGCCCTGGGCCCACACCGACCACGGCGCCGAGTGGAAGAAGATGCCGCTGTAGGACATCCGCGTCGCGTAGTCGACCGGGGTGCGGTAACCGTTCGGCGAGTTGGAGGGCACGCCGTAGGTCGACGAGTCCATGATGATGTGGTCGTGCTTGTCGGCGACCAGGTAGATGCCGTTGTCCGTCTCGTCGCCCGGCTTGCCCATCGACGTCGGCATGGTCTTGATGACCTTGCCGTCGCGCTCGAACACGACCTGCTTGGTGTTGTCGTCGGCGGTGATGACCATCCGGCGGCCGACGGTGAAGTTGGTGCGAACGTTCTCCTGGCCGAACAGGCCGTCGCCGAGGTCGATGCCGTAGGTGTTGACGGCGACCCGCACCTTGGTACCGGGCTTCCAGTACTCCTTGGGGCGCCACCGGACCTCGCTGTCGCTGATCCAGTAGAAGGCGCCCTCGACCGGCGGGTCGGTGGTGACCCGGATGGCCTTCTGTGCGGCACGACGGTTCGGGATCGGCTCGTCGAACTTCACCGCGATCGGCTGGCCGACGCCGACCGTCTCACCCGGGTTGGGGGTCAGGTAGGCCTGCGTCAGGTTGTTGGGGCTGCTGGTCGTGAAGGTGACCTTCTTGGTGACCGCGCCGCCGATGCCGACCGCGTCGGTCTCCAGCGTGTAGGTGCGGTTGTAGCCGAGCGCCTCGTTGCTGACCCAGACGGTGTCGTTGTCGCTGAAGGTGCCCTTGAGCGGGGTGCCGTCCGACTTGGTGATGAGGACCCGGCTCAGCGTGCCCTCGCTCGTCGTGACCTTGATGGGGGCACCCGGCTGCACGCCGACCGTGTTGTCGCTCAGCGGCTGATCGTTCAGCTCGGTGATGTCGACCGCGGGCTTGAGCAGATCGTCGAACAGACTCGAGCTCGTCACGTTGTCGGAGTACGACGGCGCCTGCGAGCACGACGTCACGAGCGCGATGATCGCGAGCAACACACCACTGATGATCAGTGACATCCGTCGTGAAGAACGACCCATCCCCATCTCTCTCCCACCTGTCCCGACCGACTCTGATGACTGGTCGGCCGAATGCCTCCCCGAATCTCGCACCAGTGTACGAGAACTCGGTCTGTGAGTTCCGCTGTGTGTCGTCCGTTCGGCGGCGTGTCCGCTGCACCGCCCGCACACCGGCCTGAATGCCTCTTCGTCACAAACCCTGATATGCCACAAGACGCCTCGCTTTCTGCGAGACGTCTTGTGAGCTGTTGTGCGCCATCAGGGACTCGAACCCCGAACCCGCTGATTAAGAGTCAGCTGCTCTGCCAATTGAGCTAATGGCGCTTGCCTTTGTCGCCTCCGGAGTACCTCCCGGCGGCGAGAAGGAACATTACCCGACACCATCGCCAGTTGTGAAATCGCCTGGTCGGAGCGGGTTTGCGCGGGTTTGTGAGCCGTTGCGTCCCGCCGGTGCCGGCAGCGGCACGGGTCAGCTCGTGATCTTGCGGACCACGAGGACGAGCACGAGTGCTCCCACGCCAGCGATCGAGTACATGACCGCGGGCTTCTGCAGCGTCGCCAGTGCTTTGGACTTGGCGTCGTCGGCGAGGCGCTGAGGGTTGGCACGTTCGGCGAGCGCGTCGAGCGTGCTGGCAAGGTCCTCACGGGCCCTGGCGATCTCCTGCTCGATACGTTCGGTGTCTCCGGCCACGTTGCATCCTTCCGGCGCTTCTCGCTCTGGTTACGCGTCGTCACTGCTCACGCGTAGTCATCGACTGTCAGATCGCCGCCAGACGGCGGCGGTTCGATGCTACGACATCCTCGCCTCGCGGCAGGTGACCATGCACTAGCCTTGCTCTCATGGCAGAGGTCACTCCCCCGGTGGAGGCACAGCGTTTGTCCGTCGGTGATCGCGCACCAGCGTTCACCCTGCCCGACGCGAACGAGAATCCGGTGTCATTGTCCGACTACGCCGGCCAGAAGGTCATCGTCTACTTCTACCCGGCGGCGTCGACGCCCGGCTGCACCAAGCAGGCGTGTGATTTTCGCGACAATCTCGCCGAGCTGAACGACGCCGGCCTGACGGTGCTGGGCATCTCGCCCGACAAGCCGGCCAAGCTGGCCAAGTTCGTCGAAAAGGAAGGGCTCACCTTCCCTCTGCTGAGCGACCCCGAGAAGAAGGTGCTCACCGAGTGGGGCGCCTTCGGCGAGAAGAAGATGTACGGCAAGACCGTCACCGGCGTCATCCGCTCCACGTTCCTCGTCGACACCGATGGGACCATCGCGCTCGCGCAGTACAACGTCCGGGCCACCGGTCACGTGGCCAAGCTGCGCCGCGACCTGTCCGTCTGAGATCTCCCGCCGATGGCCGAGTCCGCCGAACCGCTGATGCCGCGCAAGCGGCCCACGCAGGAACGAAGCAAGCGCAAGTTCCAGGCGATGCTCGAGGCGGCCCGCGAGCTGTTGATCGACGTCGGTTTCGAATCGCTGACGTGTGAGGAGATCGCGGCACGCGCCGAGGTCCCGATCGGGACGCTGTACCAGTACTTCGCGAACAAGTACGTCATCGTCTGCGAACTCGACCGCCAGGACACCGTCGACGTCCGCGAGGAGCTGACCGCGTTCGCCACCGAGGTGCCGTCCCTCGAATGGCCCAGCCTGCTCGAGAAGTTCCTCGACCATCTCGCAGCACTGTGGCGCACCGACCCGTCGCGTCGTGCGGTGTGGCTGGCGGTGCAGTCGACACCCGCCACGCGTGCGACGGCATCGGAGAACGAACGCGTCCTCGCCGAGCAGGTCGCACGGATCATCGCGCCGCTCACGCCTTCTCAACGTGAACGGCGCGAGATGATGTCGCAGGTGCTGGTGCACACGGCGTACTCGTTGCTCAGTTTCTCGGTGCAGGACGGCCACGACCACGACGAGACCGTCGCCGAACTCAAGCGGATGCTCGCGGGCTATCTGCTGCTCGAGGAGTCGACGACGGTCTGAGGGTCGTAGCGGTGTGCGGTTCCTGAGGGGTTATCGACCCTCGAGGATCGCGACCGCCGCCGCGGTGTCCCCGTCGTGTGTCAGGGACACGTGGACGACGGTGTCGCGCAGGTGATTACCGATCTCGCCGGCGAGCCGGATCGCCGGCCTGCCCCAGTTGTCGGTGACGACCTCGATGTCGCTGTGCCGGATCAGCGGCAGCAGCGGGGATCGCGAGAACCGGCTCACCGACCACGCTTTCACGACGGCTTCCTTCGCCGCCCAGCGCGCGGCGAGATGCCGTGCGTCGTCTCCGGTTCCGGCAGCCGAGTCCCGGCGTTCGCCGACCGTGAACCGGTCGGCGAACGTCGTACCCGGCTGCCGGAGCTGCTCGGCAAACTCCGGGATCGACACGATGTCGATGCCCACTCCGAGAACGCTCATCTCTTCCGGCTTCGCCTCCCCGCTCGAATCCGCTGCCGTCACCGGGTTTCCGGAACCGGACCGGAGCCGTACACGTCCGCGGAGTCGAGACGCACCGACGGATCGAGGAGCAGGCCCGCCTCGGCGTCGTGCTCGTCGACCGACTCGTCGAAGCGACGGTTCGGCGGACGCTGGTAGGCAGGTTCGCCACCGCAGATCGACTGCAGGAAGCGCTGATTGCCCGAGCGCGCACGCTCGTCGGCACGCTTGCGGTAGGTCTCCCGCTCCTCGGGTGCCAGCGAGGCGATGAAGGCCTCCGGGTGGACGACCGCGATGAGCCCGGACACGTGGCCGAAGCCGAGGCTGGTCAGCAGACCCGCCTTGAGTGGGAACCGCTCCCCCAGCTGCAGCGTCTCGCGCGGCCAGACCAGGTGCGGGTACTCCTTCATCTTCTCGTCGACGCAGTCGAGGCTGCGGTTCGGCGGGATGACGCCGTCGCGGAGCATCTGGCACAGGCCGATCAGCTGGAAGGCGGCGGCACCGCCCTTGGCGTGACCGGTGAGCGACTTCTGCGAGACCACGAACAGCGGGGCGCCCTTGTTGCGTCCGATCGCCTCGGCGAGGCGCTCGTGCAGCTCGGACTCGTTGGGGTCGTTGGCCTTCGTCGACGTGTCGTGCTTGGACACCAGCGCGACGTCGTCGGCGGTGACACCGAGCGAGTTCAGGGCGTTGGCCAGCGGCGAGGACAACGCACCGCGGGCCGCGCCCAGGGCACCGAGTCCCGGAGCCGGGATCGAGGTGTGCACGCCGTCGCCGAAGCTCTGCGCCCACGCCACCACACCGAGGACCGGCAGACCCATCTGCGCCGCGACATCGCCGCGGGCGAGGAGGATCGTGCCACCGCCGGCCGACTCGACGAACCCGCCGCGTCGGCGGTCGTTGGCCCGTGAGAACCGGCGGTCGTCGATGCCGCGGGCGGTCATCTTCGCCGAGTCCGCGGTCGCCGACATCGCACCGAAGCCGACGATGCCCTCGATGCCGAGGTCGTCGAAGCCGCCGGCCACCGCGAAGAGCGCCTTGCCGAGACGGATCTTGTCGACGCCCTCCTCGACCGACACCGCCGCCGTGGCACAGGCCGCGACCGGGTGGATCATCGCACCGTAGGAGCCCACGTACGACTGGACGACGTGTGCGGCAACGATGTTCGGCAGGGCTTCCTGCAGGATGTCGTTGGCGTTGGCCTCACCGAGCAGGGTGTTGATGTACAGATCTCGCATCGAGGCCATGCCACCCATGCCGGTGCCCTGGGTGTTGGCGACGAGGCCGGGGTGCACCCAACGCATCAGCTCGCTCGGCGTGAAGCCGGACGACAGGAACGCGTCCACGGTCGCGACCAGGTTCCACAGTGCGACCCGGTCGATCGCCTCGACCATGTCGGGGCTGACACCCCAGCGGGTCGGATCGAAGCCGGTCGGGATCTGGCCGCCGACGGTGCGGGTCAGCGAGAACTTGCGCGGCACACGGATCTCCGTGCCGGCCAGGCGCGTGACCTGCCAGTCGCCGTCGGGGTTCTGCGTCACCCGCGTCTTCTCGGGGTTGGCACTCGCGAACGCACGGGCCTCGGCCTCGGAGTTGACCGTGAAGGTCAGGTCCTCGTCGAGGAACACCGAGGTGAGCAGCGGCGAGGTGTTGTCGACCATCGCGCCGTCGTCGGCGTAGCGGCGGATGCCGCACCGCGACACGACCTCGTCGTGGTAGCGCTCGGCGATCTCGCTCTCCGGCACCGGATCACCGGAGTCGGTGTCGTACCAGCCGGGCTTCGGAGCCGAATCCCAGTGGATCAGACCGGTGTTCCAGGCCAGCTCGAGAACGCCTGCCGCCGAGAGCTTCTCGTCGACCTCCATCTCGAAGCGGGTACGCGCCGAACCGTAGGGGCCGAGCTCGCCCGCACCCACGATGACCACCAGGTCCTCGGGACGCGCGTCGATCGACGGCCATTCCGGGCGCATGCCGCGCGGTGCGCGGGCGGGTGCCGGGAGTGCGGCCACGGTGGTCGCTTCCGATGCTGCGTCGGTCTCCCCGGCGGCCTCGGCAGCCGCTGCGGCGGTGGCCGCGAGCGCCTTGAGGTCGGTCGAGGCGTCGAGCCCGCCGGTGAAGTCGGCCAGGACCGGAGCGGTCGCCGCGGACGAACGCTGCTCGGGGGTGCAGAGCGTCAACAGGTTGGCGGCCATCTCCTCGGTGCTCCAGGTGCGGACACCCGCGGCCTCGACCGCATCGACCATGCCGTCGTTGTGGCCCATCAGTCCGGTGCCGCGCACCCAGCCGATGAGGGCGTGGGCCAGCGTGGTCTTCGAACCCCACGACTCCTCGGCCGACCAGCGGGTCACGAGCGCGTCCAGGGCGGCCTTGCTCTCGCCGTAGGCGCCGTCGCCACCGAACATGCCGCGGTTGGGGGAACCCGGCAGGACGACGTGCAGGCGGGCCGCGATGTCGTGGTCGGAGTGGACCTCCGCCAGACCGGCGATGAGACGCTCGACCGACCAGAGCAGGACCTTCATCTCCAGCTCGGCGCGAGCGCCGGCGTCGGTGAGGTCGCCGGCCACCCGCGGGGCGGCGAACGGGAACAGCATCGTCGGCTTCATGGCCGGCTTCACCACCGCCGTCGTGCCGCCGAGGTTCTCGGTCTGCTCCGTGGCCACCCACTCGACCAGGTCGTCGACGTCGGTGTACGACGCCATGTTCGCCGGGGCGATCCACAGCGCCGCGCCGGTGCGGGCATTCTCGCGGTAGAGCTTCTTGTAGAAGGCGAGGCGCTCGGAGTTCAGACGCGAGGTGGTCGCGATGACGGTCGCACCGCCGGCGAGGAGTCCGGCCACCACACCTGCGGCGATCGAGCCCTTGCTGGCACCGGTGACGACAGCGATCTCGCGGCTGTAGATCCCCTTCTCGGGGTTCTCGGCGGCGTGTGCGATCGCGCCGAAGACACGGGCGTGCACGGCGTTTCCGTTCGCGAGGGCCTTGCCCTGCCACCAGGTGGCGTGTTCGGCGACGGTGTCCCCGGCGCCGGCGAACCCGCCGACGAGCTTCTCGAAGTCGGCGTCGAGCTCGTCCTCATCGGTCAGCCAGAGACGGACGAGATCCTCACGGGCGGTTGCCCACCGGTCGTCGATGAGGACGACCTTGGCGTCGTCGAACGCCGGTGCGACGGTGCGCGCCCAGTCCGATCCGAGTTCGGCGCTGACCAGTTCGGCCAGTTCGGCGTTGGGATCGGCCGCGGCCTCGGCGAGGTCGGCGACCTCGCTGAGGCCCAGCTTCTCCAGCACGGTGTACGCCGCCGACGCGAGCGCACCCGACCGACCGGTGATCTGTTCGGTGAACTCGCCGAGAGCAGCCGCGTCGACCGTTGCGCCACCGCCGGATTCGGCTGCGGGCTTGCCGACCGCGATGCCCTTCTCGGCACCCACGGCGGTGACCGCCTTGTCGATCAGCGCATCGAGCGCGTCGGCGTTGGCGACCGGGCCGTCGAGCAGGTTGCCCAGTGCCTCACCGCGGACCGAGGCGCCGTCCCGGGTACCCAGGGCGAGCGCGACGGTCGTGTGCAGTCCCCAGCCGGGGCCGAGCTGCCACACGGAGCTGACGCGGTCGGTGATGTAGTTCTGGCGCTTGCCGAGCGGGCCGAGGACCTTGCGGACCTGGTCGCTGACCGCATCGGTGAGCACCGCACCCAGCGGACGGTAGCCGCGAGCGAGGGTCTCGACGGTCGACGACAGCGCGACCATGTCGGCCTCCGCCGCACCATCGATGGCACCGAGTCCGAGCTCGCCACCGATGTCGAGCAGCAGCTGGTTGCGGCGTGAGGACACACCGTCACACAGCGCCTCGATGGTGTCGGCCGCACCGATCTGGTCGACGCGCATCTTGGTCCACAGCGCGATCACGGACTTCACCGCATCCGACGGGGTGAACGCGATGTCGTCGGGACGCGGGCCGCCCGCGGGAGCCGCCGGAGCGGCAGCCGGAGCCGGTGCCGCCGCGGCGGGAGCAGCCTCCGCCGGCGCGGCGGCCGACTCCGCGGGAGCGGCGATCTCGTCCTCTTCCGGCTCGTGGCCGGCGTCCTTGGCCAGGATCACGTCGGAATCGCGTTCGACGTTCACCACCTCGGTGGTGGCCGAGGCGTAGTCGTCGAGCTTGAGGGTGTTGTTGGCCAGGCCGGTCAGGGTCGGGGCACCCTTCAGACCGATCTCGACGAAGCGCTGCACGGCGAGGCCGTCGCGCTCCGGGCCGCTGAACAGCAGGTCCTGGGTCTCGATCCAGCGGACCGGGCTGGCGAACTGCCAGGCGAGGAGCTCGATCAGGAGAACGCGGGCCAGCTCGGTGGGCTTGGCGGTCCAGGTGTCCCAGTCGGCGAGGACCTCGTTCAGCGGATCGGACGGCACGAGCGCCGCGATCTCCTCCACGAAGTCACGTCCGAGGTTGAACAGGCGCGGCACCAGGTTCGGGATGTACCGGCCGATCAGGATGTCGATGTCGATGTCGGCGGGCAGCAGCTCCTCGAGCTTGCCGCGGAACTCCGGCACACCGGCGCGCAGGACGCTGGAGTGGAACGGGACGTCGATGCCCGGGATGAGGATGAACGCCCGCTTGCCACCGAACTCGGCACGGCGACGGTCGATCTCGGCCTCGAGGTGCTCCAGGCCGCGGACCGTGCCGGCGATCGCGTACTGCGAACCGAGCAGGTTGAGGTTGACGACCTCGAGGAACTCGCCGATCTCTGCACCGAGATCGGAGACGAATCCGGTGACGTCGGCGTCGGCGAGACCGAACTGGCTCGGCCGGATCGCGGCCATGCGGTAGTCGCTGCGTCCCAGCTCATCTCGCGGAACCAGGTGGTGCATGGCCTCGCCGCGCTGGAACACGACCTCGAGGACGGCCTCGAGCGGCAGCACGCCGGCGCAGGCGGCGAGAGCGTTGTACTCACCGACCGAGTGGCCGCAGGTGATGGCGCCCTCGACGAAGCCGCCGGCCTCCTTGAGTTCGGCGATCTGCGCGACACCGAGGGTCGCCATGGCGACCTGCGTGAACTGCGTCAGGTACAGCACACCGTCGGGGTGGTTGTAGGTGGTGCCGTTGGCGACGAGAGTCGTCGGGTTGTCCCGCACGACGGCCAGGATCGAGAAGCCGAGCGCCTTGCGGGTGTGCTTGTCGGCGCGGTCCCAGATCTTGCGGGCGGCCTTGGAGCGCGACCGGGCGTCGAGGCCCATGCCCTTGGACTGGATGCCCTGCCCCGGGAACGCGTAGACGGTGCGCGGGGCGGCCAGGAGGCCGGTGGCGCTCATGACGAGGTTGTCGCCGACCTTGGCGCTCACCTCGACGACCTCGCGGCCGTTGTCGAGGCCCACGCGGTCGACGCGCACGGTGATGGTGTCGCCGAGGCGGACCATGCCCAGATAGCGTGCGGTCCAGCCGATCAGCGGTCGCGGCGACGGGGTCGGGTTCTTCGAGTCGGTCGCGGTGACGACCTGCTGCGCGGCGGCCGACAGCCACATGCCGTGCACGATCGGGTCACCGAGTCCGGCGAGCTTGGCCGCCGAGGCGTCGGTGTGGATCGGGTTGCGGTCACCGGAGACGACGGCGAAGCCGTGCATGCGGTTCGGCGCGGTGATGGTTGCCGAACGGAGCAGTTTGCGGGTGGCCGACTGCTCGGCCTTCGGGGCACCGCCCGCCCGGAGCGGGTCGGTGAGCTCGGCGGCCCCGAGGCGTCCGCGGATCGCGAAGCGTTCCTCGAGGGTGGCGATCGGTCCGGCGGGTCCGGCGATCTCGACCGAGACCTCGACGACACGGCCGACGTCGGAGTCGCGCACCGCACCGGTACGGGCGGTCACCGTCAGTTCGGTGTTCTCCGTGGGGATCTCACCGGTGAGGGCGATCGCGTGGTCGAGGTGGACCAGGTCGAGCAGACCCTCGACGACCGGCGCACCGGTCTCGGTACGGGCGGCACCGATGACACTGAACACGCTGGGCCAGCAGGCGCCGACCAGGGTGTCGGGGACGGCGAAGCCGAAAGGCTCGGTCGGGGTGGTCGGACGCAGGTGCGCGGGCAGGGAGAAGCCGGTCACCGACGCGTGGTCGGCCACCGAGTCGGGCTGCCAGGTGATGGTGGTGGTCGCGGTGCCGTCGGTCACCTCGGCGAGCGTGCCGCCCGCGGCGACCGTGAGGATCTCGGTCATCGCCCCGGCGGCCTCGTCGAGTCCGACGACCGGTGATCCACCGTCGCGCACACCGAGACCGGCGAGGAGCGGGATACGCACGGCCGCACCGGAGATCGGGACGACGAGATCGAAACGGGCCACGCCGTTCTCGCTGCCGACCTGCTCGATGACGGCACCGGTGGGCTTGTGCTCGGCACGCTCGGGTGCGACGACCGACCAGGCGGCGCGGTCGCCGAGGAGTGCGACCGGGCTCGGGACGATGCGTCCCGCCCAGCTCACGTCGTCGGATTCCAGGACGGCGGACAGGACGCCGGCGTCCTCGACGAGTCCGGCACGATGGCGCGAGGCGACCTCGACCGAGCGCACACCGGCGGTGAGCAGGTCGGTGACGACCTGCGCCTCGAAGCGGTCCAGCAGCTCGCCGACCGGCTCGTCGACGCGGGTGATGCCGGCCACGGCGACCGGGCCGGGGATGACGCAGACGGCGTCGGCGCCGTAGCGCGCGTCATGGGCCTGCCACAGGGAGTCACTGCGCCACCAGCGGCGCACGTCCTTGTCGATGACCGGCACGAAGTTGACCGGCTTGCCCGGGGTGCGGCACAGCTCGAGGAAGAACGCGACGTCCGCGGGATGCAGGATGTCGGTGTCGATCTCGCGGTAGACGCTGCCCAGCGCGTCGATCGCGGCGTGCGGGTCGTCGGTGGCCGACAGCTCGGCGAACATCGTCGGGATGGGGCCCGAGTCCTGCCGGTGCATGCGGGCCTCGGTGCGCTGCAGCATCTCCACGAAACGCTGCTGCCAGGTGATGTCGGCCCACGGGTGCTGATCGCCGTTGGCGTCGCCGACGGCGAGGGTCGCGTAGCGGTCGAGCCATTCGCGGTAGGTCATCTCGGCGACGTCGCCGAAGTACGGCTTGGCGGTGTTCGCCATCGCCGCGATGATCTCGTCGCGACGTGCGGCGACGGCCTCGGCGTCACCGGCGACCTCGTCGAGCAGACGGCCGCAGCGGGACGCGGTGTTGTCGACCTCGTGGATGTCGGCGCCGAGCTGCGAACGGCCCGAGGCCATTCCGGCGGTCGCGTGACCCGCACCGATCCACTCGTCGATACCGGCGGTGTCGACGAGGAGCTGCTTGACCTCGGGGGTGGTGGTGGCCTCTTTGGTGGCCATCGCCGCGGTGCCGATGAGGATGCCGTCGAGCGGCATCATCGGGTAGCCGTAGCCGGTCGACCAGACGCCGGTCAGGTATTCGCTGGCACGCTCCGGGGTGCCGACGCCCCCGCCGACGCAGATGACGACGTTGGGTCGGGCGCGGAGTTCGCCGTAGGTGGCGAGAAGCAGGTCGTCGAGGTCCTCCCACGAGTGGTGGCCACCGGCGCGGCCGCCCTCGATCTGGACGATGATCGGATGCTGCGGGACCTCGTTGGCGATCCGCACCACCGAGCGGATCTGCTCGACGGTGCCCGGCTTGAAGGCGACGAAGCGGAGCCCGGCCTCGACGAACTCGTCGACCAGTGCGACCGCGTCCTCGAGTTCGGGGATGCCGGCCGAGACGATCACGCCGTCGAGCGGCGCACCCTGGGCCCGGGCCTTCTGCACGAGACGCTTGCCGCCGAGCTGCAGCTTCCACAGGTAGGGGTCGAGGAACAGCGCGTTGAACTGCGCCTCGCGACCCGGCTCGAGCAGGTCGGTGAGGGTGGCGATGTTACGGGCGAAGATGTCCTCGGTGACCTGGCCACCGCCGGCGAGCTCGGCCCAGTGGCCTGCGTTGGCCGCGGCGGCGACGATCGCCGGGTCGACGGTGGTCGGGGTCATGCCCGCGAGCAGCATCGGCGAACGTCCGGTGAGACGTGTGAACGCGGTCTCGACAACGGTCCGGCCGTCGGGCAACTCGACGAGGGTCGGGGCGAACTGGGACCACGGGGTGCCGACCTCCGGCACGCCGCCCGGGCTGAAGAGGTTGCGCTGACCGACGCGCAGTGCGGCGGGGACGAGGCCCACCCCCTGGCCGCGGACGAGCGATGCGGAGAGACGGGTGGCGATGTCGCCGGGACCGAAGTCGAGGATCCACCTGGCGCCACGGGCGACGACCTCGTCGACCGAGGAGACCCAGTCGACGTGTGCGACGAGGATGTCATGGGCGTGGCGGGTCGCGAGCTCACGGTCGATGCCGCACCGGTCGGCCCACTCGCCGACGAGTTCGACGGCCTCGGCCATGTTGGGGTGATGGAAGGCGACCGACACCTGGAGGTGGTCGAACTTCGGGGCGAACGGTGCGCCGCCGGTCAGCTTGCGCTTGCGCTCGTCGGCCTCGGCGGCGGCGATCCGCTCGCAGAGCGCGACGAAGCCGGCGAGGTGACGCGGGGCGCCGGAGAGCACGAGGGCGTTGCGGCTGTTCTTGATCGAGACCACCGGCGCGGTGGCCAGGTCGCTCTCGGGAAGGCTCGCGCGGTACTGGGCGAGGACCTCGTCCACCCGTGCCGGGGTGACGTTGTTGACGGCCAGCATCGGCGTGCCGTCGGTGGTGACCCCGAGGCCGCGGCGACGCGCGATGAGCGAACCGGCGGCACCGATGAGATGGGCGACGGCGAGCAGCAGACCCTGACCGGCCTCCGCGGCGTTGCCCTCGGCTCCTACCGCGTCGGTGGCCAGCGAGCCCTGCGAATGTCCGATGACGGCACTCGGCGGGATGCTCGCGGTGTCGAGGCCCTGCTTGCGCAGCGCCTCGACGGCGGCCAGCTGGGTCAGCAGGACCCCGGGACCCGAGAGGGTGAAGTCGGCGAGCGCGGTCTCGGTGGGCACCTCTTCGCCCGCGTCGTGCGCGTGGACCCATGCGAGCGGGTGAAAGCCGTCGGCGCGCGCGACGACGAGGTCGTCGGCGACGGGTGCGACGAGCCGCTCCGCGGCCTCCACGAGCCCGGCGATGCGGTGTTCGAGGTCGGCGTCGACGACCAGCTCGGCCAGCGTCGGCAGCCACGCGCCGCCCTGACCGCCGAAACTGATCGCGTAGGGCTCCCCCTGGGCGAGGCGGTCGATGAGCGTGGCTGTGGGGCGCTCTGCGTTGGCGGCGCCCTGCGAGCCGGTGCGGAACTGGTCGACGGTCACGAGTACTCCTCTGTGGTGGTCGGTCTCGGTGGTCGGCGGAGTGTTTTGGTGCCGGCGCGGGCGTCGGCGATGTGTCTCGGGTGCAGGCGCGGGCGCCGGCGATTCCTCGTCGATGAGAACGGGGGTCGTCCACGACGCCCGGGGCATCGCAGGCGAAACGAGGGCGGCCGCCCTGCCTGATTCGAACTGACTGGTACAACTGGTGAACACGCCTGCCACACAAGGACATTGACGCTCCCTGGTTCATGGAGGAGTCGCCTGCGACGTGAACGTGACACCCATGATGACACACGAAAGTGAGGGATTCCTCATGTTTCTGGGTGACCCGTCGGTATACCCGCCAGTAACCCGGTGGGTAACTTGAAAGACCATGTCAACGACCATCCGAAGGGTTGCGAAACGCGCTGGCCAGGCAACGTACCCGAAGGTATGTCGACCCCCGATCGCGCGCTCGGTCAACCGTTATGAAACCGTGATGTGATCCGGGCCACGCCCCGACCCGGCGGCGATTCGCGTCGGTCGCGTGATGCCCGGATGAACCCCGTCCGTGCCCTAGAGTCGGGCCCATGAGCAGCTGCATCTTCTGCGCCATCGTCGCGGGCACCGCTCCGGGCCGGATCGTCTATTCCGACGACGACGTCGTCGGCTTCCTCGACATCCGACCGGTCACCCGCGGGCACACCTTGCTCGTCCCCCGCGTCCACTCATCCGGTCTCGACGACCTCGACCCGGCCGTCGGTGCGGCGCTCTTCGCCGCCGGACAGCGTGTCGGATCGGCGCTGAAGGCCGGACCGATGGCGGCGGACGGGGTCAACCTCGCCCTCAACGACGGCCGCGCCGCGTTCCAGACCGTCTTCCACACCCATCTGCACGTCGTGCCCCGCCACGCAGGCGACAAGCTCAGTTTCGCCAAGGGCCTGGTCGTGCGTCGCGATCCTGACCCCGACGAGACCGCCGACCTGGTCCGCGCTTCCCTCGAGGCCGCGGGGTGACCGGGCCGACCATCCCGGAGGCCGTGATCGACCTCGTCCGAGACGCGGACTGGATCACCGTCTTCAGCGGGGCCGGCATGTCGGCCGAGAGCGGTATAGCGACCTTCCGCGACGCCCAGACCGGGCTGTGGGAGACATTCGATCCCGCGGAACTCGCCACCCCTGAGGCGTGGGAACGCGACCCCGCCCTGGTCTGGGGCTGGTACCGGTGGCGCGCCCGCGAGGTGCTCGCCGCCGAACCGAACGCCGGACACCGCGCACTGGCCGAACTCGGCGCCTCGCGCACCGTCATGGTGGTCACCCAGAACGTCGACGACCTGCACGAGCGTGCCGGCAGTGACGTGGTCAGCCACCTCCACGGCAGCCTCTTCGCGCCGCGCTGTTCGGTGTGTGACACCCCGTACGACGGGCCCGATGCGCGGCCCTCGGCCGCCGATCCGGACACCGAACACGTCGAGCCCCGGGTCGCTCCCCCGATCTGTCCGAGATGCGGTGGCGACGTCCGACCCGGCGTCGTCTGGTTCGGCGAGGCGCTGCCCGCGGACGACTGGAAGCGGGCCGATCAGGCGTTCCGCGCGGGCGAGGTGGTCATCGTCGTCGGCACCAGCGGCATCGTGTACCCGGCCGCATCGCTCCCAGAACGTGCTGTGCGCGAAGGCATTCCGGTGATCGAGTTCAACCCCGCCGAGTCGTCGGTGACCGATTTCGCGACCCACAGCCTGCGGGTGCCGGCGGCCGAGGGGCTACCGGCGCTGCTCCGCGCGCTGGGCTGACCGCCCACTCGCCGCTACGGCGCGCGTCACTCCCCGGCCGTCAGGTCGATCGGCGACCAAGCCGGGGCGTCCTCGGCGGCCGGACGTGCCGTGATCGACCCGGGCTTGCAGCCACGCGCTTCGAGAGCGGCGGCGACCGCGTCGATCACGCGATCCGGGTCGAGTTCGAACTCCGACTCCCGTACGCGGGCGAATTCCCAACCGCAACGCCGCAATTCACGCTCGCGCTCCAGATCGGAGCGGGCCTGACGGCCGGTTCCGGGGAACGCGTCAGGATCGCATTCGACGGCCATCCGCGCATCGGCTCCGAGGACCACCAGGTCGATGACCCGGTTGTTGACCGTGACCTTCGGGGTCACGTGGTAGCCGAGTGCCGCGAGACGGTTGAACACCCGCTGTTCGAGCAGGTTGTCGAACGGTTCGACGCGGCGGTCGTCGGGCACGTCGGTCGGCATCGAGCTGATCCTGATGCCCTCGTTGGCGGTGAAGTACGACAGCAGCGAATACCGGAGATCGTTGTGCCGCAGACCTTCCGGACCGATCGAATGGAACAGCCAGACCTGATCCATCGCGCGGGTTGCCGCGACGTTGATCCGCCGTTGCGACTCCGCACGGGTCAGGGCCGAGATGGCTGACGGATCGGAGACGACCATCGACAGGAAGACGACGCGGCGTTCGTCGCCCTGGAAGTCCGGTGGGGTGCCCACCCGGATACGACGGGTGCGCCACACCTCGGCGTCGAGCCCGTCGCGCAGGGCTCGTTCCAGCGCCTCCGCCTGCTTGGTGCCCTGTAGCGCGATCACGCCGAAATCGCGTCCCTCGTAGGCAGGATCGGCGAGACAGTCGCGCAGGGCCCCGAGGATGGCCTCCACTTCGGCGTCGTTGACGAGACCCGACGCGCTGCCGGTCGCCTCGCCGTCGACCGCCACCGTCCGCAACGGTTCGAGGCGGTCGGAGCCGTACTGCCGCACCGGGATCAGTGGTGCCTTGCCGTAGAACTGCCGCGACGAGAACTCGATGATCTCCGGCATCGACCGGAAGTGCTCGCGCAACCCGACGACGTTGCCGAACCGGCTGCGCAGCAACGAGAACAGACTCGACCGCGGGGTCAATCCGTCGCGGAGATAGGTCGGGAGGTCCGGCAGTGCGGCGTCGAGCTCGGCGAAGGCGTCGTCGAGCGTGGTCCCGGCGAGTCCCACCGGCGCACACTGTTTGTCGTCGCCCACGACGATGATCCGGGGCGCGAGCCACAGCAGGAAGGAACTGGTGATGTCCGCCTGCGACGCCTCGTCGACGATGACGACGTCGAAGGAGTGCCGGCGGGGAGGAAGCGTCTCGGCGACCTGGTTGATCGACATGATCCATGCCGGGATCGCGTTCTGCGCGACGGCCATCGCCTCGCGTGCGGCACGACGGAACCGGTTGGCATGCTTACCCGAACCCTTGCCGAGGTTGATCATGTGGTCGCGGTAGGACTGCAGCGCCTGGATCTCACCGGTCGTGGTGCGCACCAGCAATTCTCGCCAGGCACGGGCAGAGGCCAGCCGGGTCGTCAAGTGTGCGACGTCGACCTCGATGGCATCGAGGTCGGCCGAGATCCGGTTCTCGGAGTGCACGTCGCTGCGTTCGGACACCCACGTGTTGGCGTACCGCCAGGCCCAGGCGGCAGTCATCTCCCGGGCGCGCCCGGACCAGATCGGATCGCGCGGCGTCGCCCAGATGGTCCGGACCAGTTCCGGGGCGCGACTCCTGAGCCGCAGTTCGAGAAGGTCGAGTGCATTCTCCGCATTCGCCTGCTCCTTTGCCCTCAGAAAGGCGCGGCGCGCCGTGCGGATCGCGGCGGCGTCGGCGGTGCCGAGCGCGTCGAGCAACGCATCGCCTTCGGGCGACGGGCCCTTCTCGAGTTCGGCAGCCAGGCCGTAGGTGCACTCGGCCAGTTCACGTTCGGCGAGGGCCGCGTCGTTGGCGGCGGCGATCGAACCCGCCTCCTGGGCGACCTCGACGATCTCGGCGACGCTGCGCGGACGCGGACCACCGGGGCTGATGGCCTCGAGTTCGTGGACGAGGTGGTCGCGCCCGGTGACCAGCCGCGAGATCCACGCGAGCTGCGCATCGAGGCGGACGAGCTGATCGACCTGCGCGGAACGGGATCCGGAGGCGTCGATCGGAACATGGAGGTCGGCCAGGATGCGATGGACCTGATGGACGGCGTCGACGACCGTCAGGTGGTCGGCCACCCGTCGCAACGACGCCTCGTCGGTCGGGGCCCGGCCGTCGACGGTCGCCCGTACCGGAGACTCCTCGACAGCACGTTGCTGCGGGGACCGCCGCAACCGGCCTCGCCACTGACCGCCCTCGGCCAGATGGTCGGCGGCCGCGTCGAACAGCACCGCATCGCCCGGGCGGTCGCCCTCGACGAGAACCGTGTGGGCACCCAGGTCGCGGTCGCGTCGGGCGGCCTCGGCGATCACCGGGGACAGGGTCGTCACGCGCGACCACAGATGGGAGTCGTGGCCGGCCAGCAACCGGTCGGCCATGGCGATCATCGGGGCCGGGAAGGACGACACCTCGCCCGCGGCCACACCCAACTGTTCGCAGATCCCCTTGATGGCGAGGAGGCGTTCGCTGTCGACACCGTCGAGCGACGGGAGCAGCGCTCCGGCGGCGCCGTGGGTTTCCTCGGGCCGCGCGGCGATCCGGGCACAGATCGTGTCCATGTCCGCGGGCTCCGGCAGATGGTCGGCGAGATCGGGGAACCGCTGGGTGAGACGGCCACGGTCGCCACCGGTCACTTGGAGGAGCTCGACGAGCCGACTGAACTCCGAGGAGTCCAGGGGCGGGACCGCACCCTCGAGTCCTGGCGGCATCCAGTCGAAGCGTTCGGCGTCGCGCTTGACCTGACGCACGATCTCAGCCGGTGTACCTCGATAGTCCCCCGCCACCCACTCGTGGACCTCGGTCTCACCTGCGCGCAGGTCCCACAGCTCGCGCATGATCTGGTCGCGCTCGGTGAGGGCGTGGTCGCGGCGGGCCTCGAGGTCGGCGATCTCGGCGTCTGCGACGGACACGGAGAACGCCGCCTTACGCGCGGCGAGGTTCTCCACCACGGACACGATCGTCTCGGCATGATCCTGGGAGATGTCGGCAATGGACACCGTGAGTTCGCGCAGCGCAGGCGGGAGCATGTCGCGCAGCACGTGGAGCGCATGCGCCTTCTCGCTGACGACAAGCACGCGCTGCCCCTTGGCGAGGAGCGCGGAAGTCACGTTCGCGATGGTGTGCGTCTTGCCCGTACCGGGCGGACCCTCGACCACGACGCCGGTGTCGTTGCCGAGCCGCACGAGCACGTCTCGTTGTTCGACGTTCGAAGGGAGCGGGAACAGCGCGTCGGCGATGAGGCGTTCGGGTGGGAGCACATCCGGGCCGTCGAGCGCGGCCAGTCGGTCCTCGGCGTCGATCGGTTTGACCAGCTGGGCCAGCCCGACGGGCACGCTCGCATCCTCGTCGCGCAGGTCGTCGATGATCGCGTCGTAGAAGGCCAGTGAAGTCTCGACGCTGCGGCGTCGGAGGACGATCGCCGGTCGCATGTCCAGCGAGAGGGTGGCACGGTCGGCGTCGATCTCGATCTCGCCCAGCCACTCGCCCACCAGATCGGTGACCTTGCCGGCGACGACCGATGGCTGCTCGGCGAGTCTGGTCCGCGTCCTCATCGCGCCGGCGAGTTCGAGTCCGTCAACCGCGGCGAGGAGATGGGTGTCGTGCATGATCGGCGCGGAGCCCGCGCCGAGGGACAGGCGGATGGCGCCGGACTCGTCGCGGTCGGCGACCACGGTCTGGGTGAGGAGATGCTCACGGACGAGAGGTTCGGAGGCGGCATCGTCGTGAACAGTGACGAGGGCGTTGGCCAGGACGAGTTCGAGGGTCTCGGGACTCTCGGTCAACTCGTCGACGAGGCGCGCGGCATCGGCGTGGGCGGCGTCGGCGGGATCGATCTCCACGACAACCTGACCAGGGGCGGCAGATGCTCGCACCGAGATGGACGTCGAGGCGCCCACCCACACGTGGCCTGCGTGTTCGTCGATGTCCCGAACATCTCCGGAGCGCGAGCGGACGACGTCCCTCAGGAACGCCATCAGCCGGGTGACCTGGTCTCGCAGTGTCTCGCGAGTGTCATCCTGCATCCGATGGGTTCCTCTCGTCGCCGGCGTTCCTACGCTATCAAGCCGCAGGTCAGGAAAGCGGAACTGCCGCACCGTATGTCAGGGGTGACACGTCGGCGGGTGAGCGGCATCGCGCTCACATGAAGAGCTCAGGTGGTGGAACGCAGTGCCCGGTACCCGCCGTCGACGTAGCGGACGTTGGTGTACCCGAGCCCGGCGATCTGCTCGGCGATGCGCGGCGCCTCCGAACTCACCGACACGACCGCGATCTCGGTGTCGCGGGCGATCTTCCTCGCCTTTTCGGCGTCGCGGATGACGGGGAAGGTCCCGGTGGGGGTGGGACTCAGGAGGTTCGGAAGCTCGCTGGGCTCGACCACGACGGCGCCCGGAAGGCTGCCCTGATGGCGCACCACCTGCGGGCGGGCATCCACCATGACCGCGTTCCCGGCGCGGCTGTGGTCGATCGCTTCTGCTGCTGAAATAGCCTTCACCAAAGACACTGGTGACTCACCAATCCTGTGTTCACTCGTAAGCTTCGTGCCCTCGATCGGCGGATCTCCGCACCGATCGAGAATCACACCTTGAAGACCCCCGCCTCCAAGGTTACGGAATGATCTCGGTTTGACAAGTTCCGTCACCGCACAGCGGGACGACGCGCGAGACCGACTCAGGTCGGTACGACGATCAGGACCGGCGACCGCGTCCGGCGACCCGTGGCGAGGGCCGCTTGCCACCGAAGTTGTCGCGCCGGCCGGCGCCACCACACGGCGGTCCGCCGCGCCTGCCGCCGCGCCCCCCCGG
>NZ_JALPSY010000024.1:0-87566 GCF_023218005.1 Gordonia sp. C13 | reverse complement strand
CTTCGGGCTATAAATCGGCTGGGGACTAGAAGTCCCAGTCCTCGTCTTCGGTGTTGACGGCCTTGCCGATGACATACGAGCTGCCCGACCCCGAGAAGAAGTCGTGGTTCTCGTCGGCGTTCGGCGACAGTGCCGACAGGATCGCCGGGTTCACGTCGGTCTCGTCCTTCGGGAACATCGCCTCGTAGCCGAGGTTCATCAGAGCCTTGTTGGCGTTGTAGCGCAGGAACTTCTTGACGTCCTCGGTGAGCCCGACCTCGTCATAGAGCGCCTCGGTGTAGTCGCTCTCGTTGTCGTACAGCTCGAACAGCAGCTCGAAGGTGTAATCCTTGAGCTCCTGACGACGCTCCGGCGTCTGGGTCTCGAGGCCACGCTGGTACTTGTAGCCGATGTAGTAGCCGTGGACGGCCTCGTCGCGGATGATGAGGCGGATCAGGTCGGCGGTGTTGGTGAGCTTGGCGCGGCTCGACCAGTACATCGGCAGGTAGAAGCCCGAGTAGAACAGGAACGACTCGAGCAGCGTCGAGGCGACCTTGCGCTTGAGCGGGTCGTCGCCACGGTAGTAGTCCATGACGATGCGCGCCTTGCGCTGCAGGTTCTCGTTCTCCTCCGACCAGCGGAAGGCCTCGTCGATCTCCTTGGTGGAGCAGAGGGTCGAGAAGATCGAGCTGTAGGACTTGGCGTGCACCGACTCCATGAACGCGATGTTGGTGAGCACCGCCTCCTCATGCGGAGTGGTGGCGTCCGGGATCAGCGACACCGCGCCGACGGTGCCCTGAATGGTGTCGAGCAGCGTCAGGCCGGTGAAGACCCGCATGGTGAGCTGCTTCTCGTACTCGGTCAGCGTGCCCCAGGACGGGATGTCGTTGGACACCGGCACCTTCTCCGGCAGCCAGAAGTTGCCGGTGAGGCGATCCCACACCTCGGCGTCCTTCTCGTCGGGGACGCGGTTCCAGTTGATCGCCGAGACCCGGCTGACCAGCTTGATGGGGGCGCCGTCGGCGGGGCTGTGGCTTTCGGTGGAGGTCATGACTGTTCCTCGTCTAACGGGGGGTGTGGGTGCCGGAAGTGATGAAAGGTGCGGTGGCGCAGGGGGTCACAGCATGCATGACACGCAGCCCTCCAACTCGGTCCCCTCGAGGGCGATCTGACGCAGACGGATGTAGTACAGCGTCTTGATCCCCTTGCGCCATGCGTAGATCTGCGCCTTGTTGACGTCGCGCGTGGTGGCGGTGTCCTTGAAGAACAGTGTCAGGCTCAGGCCCTGGTCGACGTGCTGCGTCGCCGCGGCGTAGGTGTCGATGATCTTCTCGTACCCGATCTCGTACGCATCCTGGTAGTACTCCAGGTTGTCGTTCGTCATGTACGGCGCCGGGTAGTAGACGCGACCGATCTTGCCTTCCTTGCGGATCTCGATCTTGGCCGCGACCGGGTGGATCGAGCTGGTCGAGTGGTTGATGTAGCTGATCGAACCGGTCGGCGGAACGGCCTGCAGGTTCTGGTTGTAGATGCCGTCGCGCTGGACGGCCTCCTTCAGCTCACGCCAGTCGTCCTGGGTCGGGATGTGAATCCCGGCCTGCCCGAAGATGTCCCGCACCTTCTGGGTCTCCGGCTCCCACACCTTGTTGGTGTACTTGTCGAAGAACTCACCCGACGCGTACTTCGACTTCTCGAAGCCGGTGAACGCCTGGCCGCGCTCACGGGCGATCCGGTTCGACGCACGCAGTGCATGGAAGAGCACCGTGTAGAAGTAGATGTTCGTGAAGTCGATGCCCTCGTCGCTGCCGTAGAAGATGCGCTCGCGGGCCAAGTAGCCGTGCAGGTTCATCTGGCCGAGGCCGATGGCGTGAGAGTTGTTGTTGCCGTGCTCGATCGACGGCACCGAGGTGATCGAGGTCTGGTCGCTCACCGCGGTGAGTCCGCGGATGGCGGTCTCGATGGTCTGGCCGATGTCGGGCGAGTCCATCGTCTTGGCGATGTTCAGCGACCCCAGGTTGCACGAGATGTCCTTGCCCACATGGGAGTAGGACAGGTCGTCGTTGAAGGTCGACGCCGTCGAGACCTGCAGGATCTCCGAGCACAGATTGGAGTGGGTGATCTTGCCGTCGATCGGGTTCGACCGGTTCACCGTGTCCTCGAACATGATGTACGGGTAGCCCGACTCGAACTGCAGCTCGGCGAGGGTCTGGAAGAACTCGCGCGCCTTGATCTTGGTCTTGCGGATACGACGATCCTCGACCATCTCGTGGTAGCGCTCGGTGACGTTGACGTCGGCGAACGGCACGCCGTAGACGCGTTCGACGTCGTACGGGCTGAACAGGTACATGTCGTCGTTGTTCTTGGCCAGCTGGAACGTGATGTCCGGGATGACCACGCCGAGCGACAGCGTCTTGATGCGGATCTTCTCGTCCGCGTTCTCGCGCTTGGTGTCGAGGAAGCGGTAGATGTCGGGGTGATGGGCGTGCAGGTAGACCGCGCCCGCGCCCTGACGCGCACCGAGCTGGTTGGCGTAGGAGAAGGAGTCCTCGAGCAGCTTCATGATCGGGATGACACCCGAACTCTGGTTCTCGATCTTCTTGATCGGGGCGCCATGCTCACGAATGTTGGAGAGCAGCAACGCAACTCCGCCACCGCGCTTGGACAGCTGCAGGGCCGAGTTGATGGAGCGGCCGATCGACTCCATGTTGTCCTCGATGCGGAGCAGGAAGCACGAGACCGGCTCGCCGCGCTGCTTCTTGCCCGAGTTGAGGAAGGTCGGGGTGGCCGGCTGGAAGCGACCGGAGATGATCTCGTCGACCAGGTTGCGGGCGAGGGCGGTGTCGCCGTCGGCCAGCGTCAGCGCCACCATGCAGACGCGGTCCTCGAAACGCTCGAGGTAGCGCTTGCCGTCGAAGGTCTTGAGCGTGTAGCTCGTGTAGTACTTGAACGCGCCGAGGAACGTCGGGAAGCGGAACTTCTTGTCGTAGGCGTGCTTGAACAGGCCCTTGACGAACTCGCGGTCGTACTTGTCGAGGACCTCGGGCTCGTAGTAGTTCTCCTCGACGAGATAGTCGAGCTTCTCGTCGAGGTCGTGGAAGAACACGGTGTTCTGGTTGACGTGCTGCAGGAAGTACTGGCGTGCGGCCTCGCGATCCTTGTCGAACTGGATCTTGCCGTCGGCGTCGTACAGGTTGAGCATCGCGTTGAGCGCATGGAAGTCGAGCTCACCGGGTTCATGACCCGACGGGCCGGCATGCACGCCCGACTTGCTTGCTGAAGAGGTGTCCGAGACGGCGGCGGCGGTGGGCGACACGACAGATGACTCCTGCGGTTAGTGGGGGCTTACCAAGTGCCTCGTGGGCAGAGTATGGGCGGGGTGTGACAGTCCGGTGGCGACGCGCTGGGCGGACGTCAGGCCGGGGTGGCGTGCAGCGACACACCACCTGCGAACGCCGGGCTCTGGGCGAAGTCGGCCAGTCCAGCGCGGACGCGGTCGACGTCGTCGGTGGTGCCCATCAGTTCGAATCGGTACAGGTAGGGCACGCGACATTTGCGCGAGATGATGTCGCCGGCGTAGCAGAACTCCTCACCGAAGTTCGTGTTGCCCGCCGCGATCACCCCCCTGATCAGGGATCGGTTGTGTTCGTCGTTGAGAAAGCGGATGACCTGCTTGGGGACGAAGCCGCCGGGTTGCCCCGTCGCCTTGCCTCCCCCGTAGGTCGGGCAGACCAGCACGTACGGCTCGTCGACACCGAATTCACCTGCTGCGCCGGTCAGCGGGATGCGCACGGAACGCATGTCCAGCTTCTCGACGAACCGGTGGGTGTTCTCGGAGACCGAGGAGAAGTAGACGATCAACGGCGAGGTGGCCGACATGTCTCCCTCCAACCCTGCTGACGATGACCGATTGTGATGACGATTGTTCGTTGCGTCCGCGCTCGGGACGCCTGGTGGTTCCAACACCGGAACCGTCGTGACCATTTCCCCGTCGGGGCCGATGGCCACGTTCATCTCGGCTGTCACATCCCGACGCGGCGGATCCGGCTTCCCCTTCGGATCACACCCGCGTCGGGGTCGATGGTGACGGCAGACTGCGGGCGATCAGGCAGCAGCGGTGGCGAGCGCCTTGATGCGGTCGGGACGGAAGCCCGACCAGTGCACGTCGCCGGCGACGACGACCGGAGCCTGCAGGTAGCCGAGCGCCATGACGTAGTCACGGGCTTCCGGGTCCTGGCTGATGTCGACGATCTCGTAGGACAGACCCTGCTTGTCGAGAGCCTTGTAGGTGGCGTTGCACTGGACACATGCCGGCTTCGTGTAGACGGTGATGGAAGACATCGAGTGGTTCCCCTCGGGTCGTTGGAATCGCCAGTGACGTGCAGTTTCCCAGCGTGAAGATGGTGATCTGGGTCACCGTCTTCCTGGCGTTTCCGGAGGAGTAGATCCGCTTCCTCTTGTCCGCCTGACTGGTAGTGCAAACACTACACCTAGTGGCTGACATTTCTGGGCACCACAAGAGGTTGTGAATAACATTGGTGGAAGACATGCAGGTCGGGCGGGTGCAGGATCATAAATTCCGGCGTGTCACGCTTGCGTCCGGCGTGTCGCTCACAGGTTGTCCAGGGGTCCTCCACAACGTGTGCACCGGCAGTCCACAAGCACCAGGTCGCCATTCCTCTAAATGTGCGCACGAAAGGACGACGCCGCGCCGGGCATGTATCCGACGCGGCGTCGACGAAAACGGAAGAGACGGATCAGACGCTGACGGCGACCTCGTCGACGATGCGCGCGACGGAGGCGACGACCTTCTCCACGATCGCGGGATCGGTCAGTCCACCCTCGGGGAGCGCCGGGATCTGCAGACCGAGGTCGGCCTCCTCGATCGCGCGGCCACCGGCGATGCCGACCGACTTACGGGTGTCCTCGCGGGTCCACAGGCCGCCGTACTGGCCGAGCGCGGCGGACAGGACGGCGACGGGCTTGCCGTTGAGGGCGCCGTTTCCGTACGGGCGCGAGAGCCAGTCGATGGCGTTCTTCAGCGCGGCGGGGATGGTGCCGTTGTACTCGGGGGTGGCGATGAGCACACCGTCCGCCTTCGCGACAGCCTCGCGCAGGGCGATCACACCGGCGTCGAGGGTGCCCTCGACGTCAACGTCCTCGCTGTAGAACGGCAGCGAACCGAGATGGTCGACGACGGTGATGTGGACACCGGCGGGGGCGTTGTCGGCGGCGACCTGGGCCAGCTGACGGTTCACGGAGGCAGCGCGCAGGCTTCCGACGAGGGCTACCAGTTCGACGACTCGATCCGACATGACATTCCTTTCGACGAGGGCACCGGCCCGGCGAGGGCGGTGGATACGAAGCCAGCAACCGGACCCGAGTCCGATTGATTCCCGATAGCGGCGAAGAGTTACCCTCATCACGTGCCGAACGGGCCAGACCACTCCCCGCTCCATATCTCTTTCAACACCTCGGGGACCGAACGTGCCGACGCCGCACGCAATCGGCGTCTGTTGCTGGCTGCCGCCAAGAACCTGATCGATCACCACGGTGCCGCCGCGGTGACCATGGAGGCGGTCGCCCGCGAGGCCGGCGTCGGCAAGGGCACCGTGTTCCGCCGCTTCGGCAACCGAACCGGACTGATGCTGGCACTCCTCGACCACTCCGAATCGGAGATGCAGCAGGCCTACCTGTCCGGGCCCGAACCGCTGGGTCCCGGCGCGCCGCCGCTCGACCGGCTGCTGGCCTATGGCCGAGCCCGACTCAAACTCACCTGCGACCACCTCGACATCCTCCTCGAGGCCGGGGCGGCCGGTGACGACTTCATGACCCACCCGGTGGGCCGCGCGTCCACGCAGCATGTTCAGATCTTGCTGCGGCAGTTGGGGTTCGCCGATGAGTTGGACTTCATGTCGCTTGCCGTGCAGGCTCCGCTGGCCGCCGGATCGGTGCGCTTTCTGATGGTCGAGGTCGGCCTCGATCTGGAGACCATCACCACCCAGTGGCAGGAGATGGTCACCGCGCTCGTGACCTCCCGCGGTTCACACTGACCTCCACTCGACCGGCCGGCGTCATCACCGTGGCTTCGTCGCGCGCCGCCGTCGGTCGCCCTCTAGCCTGGTGTCTGGCCGGCCGCGCCAGCGCCGGCCGGTGATCTCGAGAAAGCGGTGGTGAGTGTGAAGGCAGTGATCGTCGGCGCGGGTATGGGCGGCATGTCGGCGGCCATCGCCCTCAAACAACTCGGTGTCGACGTCGAGGTGTACGAGCAGGTGACCGAGAACAAGCCCGTGGGTGCCGCGATCTCGGTGTGGTCCAACGGCGTCAAGTGTCTGAACCACCTCGGCCTCGAGAAGGAGACCGCCGAACTCGGCGGCATCGTCGACTCGATGAGTTACGTCGACGGTTTCACCGGTGACACCATGTGCCGCTTCAGCATGCAGCCGCTCATCGACGAGGTGGGCCAGCGCCCCTACCCGATCGCGCGGGCCGAGCTGCAGCTGATGCTGATGAACGCCTACGGATACGACGACATCCACTTCGGCAAGAAGATGGTGGCCGTCCACGACGGTGCGGATCGCGCGACCGTCGAATTCGCCGACGGCACCACCGATTCCGCTGACATCGTGATCGGCGCCGATGGGGCGAAATCGCTGACCCGCGAGTACGTTCTCGGCGGCCCGGTCCAGCGCCGCTACGCCGGATACGTCAACTTCAACGGGCTCGTCGAGGTGGACGAGAACATCGGTCCGGCCACCGAATGGACCACCTACGTTGGTGATTCGCGTCGTGTGTCGGTGATGCCGGTGGCGGGCAACCGTTTCTACTTCTTCTTCGACGTCCCCATGCCCGAGGGCGTCCCGTTCGAACGCGGTACCGCACGAGAGGTGCTCGCCGACGAGTTCGCCGACTGGGCACCCGGAGTCCAAACCCTCATCGGCAAGCTCGATCCCGCGACGACCAACCGGGTCGAGATCCTCGACCTCGACCCGTTCGACACCTGGGTCAAGGGGCGCGTCGCCGTGCTCGGCGACGCCGCACACAACACCACCCCCGACATCGGGCAGGGCGGTTGTTCGGCGATGGAGGACGCGGTCGCATTGCAGTTCGCGTTCCGCGACCACCCCGACGATCCGTTCGCAGCCCTGGCCGCCTATCAGTCCGCGCGCACCGAGCGGGCCGGCGGCCTCGTGCTGCGCGCCCGCAAGCGCTGCGACGTGACCCACGGCAAAGACCCGGACAAGACCGCCGCTTGGTACGAGGAACTGCGTGGCGAGGACGGCACCAACATCATCCGCGGGATCGTCGGGAACATCGTCGGCGGGCCGCTCACGTCCTGAGACTCCGGAACCACGCGAATCATTCGCCGTCCGGGTCGATTCCGACCGTCTTCAGACCGTCGTGGGCGACCAGCGCCGCTTCCGCGGAGAGCGTCGGCCCCGGCGCGAGCAGGGACACCACCGACCACGGTGCACGCGAAGGCGAGTCACCGAGTCCCAGGGTCCCACCCGTCTCGAGGTCCGGTATGCCGAAGCGCACACCCGAGTCGTTCACGTAGAACAGCGATTCGGTGCGGGCACTGTCGGCCTCGTTGCCCGTCACCTGGAGGTACTCCCCCGAGCCCGGCGGCAGATAGACCTCGTCGAGACCGGGCCCGGCACCGTCGGCCGACGTCAGACGTACCGGCCGGGCGTCGGACTCCAGCGGGAGTGCGCGACCGGCCAGCAGCGCGGTCTCGGCCCGCGGTTCGTCGGTGCCGCGAGACCAGCTGCGACACAGGGTCGGATCGGCGGACAGGCCGAGCATCGACGGGTTGACCTGGGGGAAGTCACCGATCGGCAACTCCTCCACCACCTTCAGGGTGGCGAGCTCGCCGGGCGCCACCGTCTTGACGGGTGCGGCGCCGTCGCGATCGGCGAGACGCAGGATCTCGGCGGCCGGGGCGCTGATCTCCTGCACACCGCCGCGGAGCACGACGTGATAGGTCGTCTCGTCGTCGACGTCCACCGACTTCACGACGGAACTGACGGTCGTCGAGTCGACCGCGCCCGGTTGCCCGGCACCCGGAACGGTGGGCACCTCCAGCGGTTCGACGAGCGGGAAGCTGTTGAGGAGGCCAGGGGTCATCCGGCGCGGTGTGACGCCGTCGAGACCGAGGGCACGCATGACCGGCGCACTGTCGGTGTCGACCGCCGCCCGGACCGGACTCCAGGCCCCGTCGCGGAACAGCTGATAGATCAGGAAGGTCTCGTCGCCGGTACGGACGAGCACCGCGTCTTCCGGACGAGCGGGCTCCACGGTCGACGACCCCAACACGGGTTTGTCGGCGATGACCGTCTGTCGGAGCGACTCGCTCGCGGAGTCCGACGAGACCGTCGACGAGTCGCACACCGTCCACATCGAGGTGCTCTTGTGCGCCGAACCCGGCAGCGAGGCAGGTGCACCCGGGATGCCCAGCAGCGGGCCGCGCGGGTAGGCCTCGAGTTTGGAGTCGGACACCGACGCCGGCTTCTCGGAGCTCCCGGTGATCAGCCGGGCCGAGGCGAGGTTGAGCACCGGGTGCAGGGTGTCCTCCACGAGAACGTAGGTGCTGCCGCTGTTCTTGCTGACGATGATGGTGGCGTCCCCGACCGATCCCTGTGGACGGACGAGGCCATACACACCGCAGCCACCGAGGACGAGCAGGCCCAGAACGGTTCCGACAACGAGTGCCTGCAGCTGGGACCGCATCGGGTCGTGCAGCATCCGCACATCGCGGCGCACGAGCGCATGCTCGAGCCGTTTGATCAGGAAACGATAGCCGTTGACCTGAGCCTTGGTCGTCAGCTGACGTGCCACGACTCCCCCTGTCCGCACCGACCTCACGCGCCCGCCAACGGGCGTCGGTGTGGACCGGTTGTGATCTCCTGCGGCGTACCCCCTGCCGCGCGGTAGTAGCCTAACCGACAAATGAGCCCCTCACGTGTGGGGCTCCGCCGCCTGTGGACACACCGACGGGCGAGCCGCGTGGGGCGCGGCGCCGGGATCGAGGGGGGATCGTGGATCGGAACACGCGCGCGTCGGGGTTGCGCACACTCGTGGTGATCGAGGTGATCCTGGCTCTCGGCCTCGTGGTGTGGGCGTTGTCCGGCAGCGTGTGGGGGCTGTCGGCCCTGTTCGCGGCGGTCGTGATCGCGGCCGGGCTGGTGAGCGTGGGCGGTCGGCAGTCTCTGTTCGGCCGACTCGCCGCGCGGATGTCGTTCTCCTGGTCGCGGATGCGCCGGAGAGACTCCGATCTGAACCCCGCCCCGTTCGACGTCCCGCTGTCCGCACCCTCCACCCGGCCGTCGGCACACCGCTCGTCGACCCCCACGACCATCGGTGCCCGCTGGGTCGGCGACACCCTGGTCACCGTGGTCCGCGTGGACCCGGGTGGCCCCGCGGTCACCTACCTGACACCGGGCAACAGCACCCTCGGCGACGAGAACGGACAACTCGTCCCCCTCGACGTCCTCGCCGAGTGCATCGACCGGTACGACATCGCGCTCAGCTCGATCGAGGTCATCAGTCACGGTGTGCGCGTGTGGGGTTCGGGTGTCGCACCGGCGACCTACGACCGCACCCTCGGCCCGCTGTCGGCGACGGCCCAGCGTTCGGTCTTCGTCGTGCTGCGGCTCGATCCGCTCGAGTGTCCCGACGCCGTGGCACGACGCGGCGGCGGCGCGACCGGCGCCCTGCGCACGGCGACGGTCACGACCCGCCGGGTGGCCAAACGCCTGGCCGAACACGGACTGGCCACCACCATCCTGTCCGCCGCGCAGATCACCTCGGTCACCACCCAGCTGACCGAGGGCGCCGGCATCGACTCGCTGACCGAGGAATGGGAGTCGGTCGGGGTCTCCGGGCTCCGTATCCGCAGCGCCGCAGTGGAACCGGATGCGCTGCCCGCCGTCGTCCGCGACATCTGGGTGAACTCGGCGGTCTCCACCACCCTCACCGTCCGTCTCCGGCACGTCACCGCCGACCGCCGCCATCGCAACGGACGACCCGAGGTCGAGGTCTCCGCGTTCGTGCGGTTCAACGAGTTCCCCGATGCACGGCGGTCGGTGCCCTCGTGGCCGGCCGGTCTGCAGCCGCTCGACGGCCGGCAGTTCGACGCCCTCGCCGTCAGCCTCCCCATCGCGACCCCCACCCGCCTGGACCGGAATCTACCGACCCTCACCGGCGAGGACGCTCAGGCCTTCCTCGGCTCGGTTCGCCTCCCGGCCGGAGGGTGCGGGCAGCTCATCGGTGCCGACCACACGGGTCGCGCCGTCGCCACCCGACTGGTCGGCCCCGGCATCGCCACCGTGTCGGTCGCCGCCGGTATCCACGTCGTCGCGCAGATCGCGCTGCGCGCGGTCGCCGTCGGCGCCTCGGTGCGCGTCCACACCGACCGCCCGCATCGATGGGCACCGCTGGTCAGCGCCGTCGCCGACCCGAGCGCACTGTCACTCTCCGGGGACCGCACACCGGCCCGGCCGGGCCCCGCGCTCGTCATCGTCGACGGGGTCACTCCCCCGTCACCGCAACCGGATACGACGCGGATGATCGTGTCCGCTCCCGGCGTCGACGACCCCACCGGAGCCCCTACGGTTGCCCTGACCCAGAATCCGCGTGCGCCACAGGACCTCTCGCTCGACGCGGGCGGTCAACCGGTGCTGGTGACGATGGTCGCGACCCCGGACGAATGGAACCTCATCGGCGGGTACCCCGAGCCCGCCGCGCAGACGCCCGCGGCGCCGGTCCGCCGATAGCGGGAACTCGGTCGGCGGCGTCGGACTTTCGCTCACCCTGTCCGTTACCGCTCACCCGGTTGATGATGAGCGCGAACGGATCCCGTGAGCGACTCCGGCGGATGACCCCGCGGTGTCACTCGGTGGCGGTCACCGCGGCCGGCGCGGACGCCGACACCTCCTCGGCCGCAGACACCGCGACCGGCACGAGCGCGCGGTAGAAGACCGCGCGCGCCGATGCGGCCCGCACGATCACGTCCGGGTCGTCGTCCGTGATCCACAGCGCCTGACCCGATTTCACGGTCAGCGGCGCGCCGCCGGCGGGACGGACCTCGATCGCACCGCTGAGCACGGCGAGGATCTGCGGTCCTGGCATGTCGAAGCAGATCGACGACGAGTGATGCAATCCGGTGCCGTCCAACTCGATCCGCGACAGCCGGAACTCCGGCGCCGGGGTGAGGTAGACACGTTCGGCACCGATCATGCGCACCGGCGGCGCCATCTGGGCAGCGTCGACTGGAGTGAAGTCGAGGACGCGCAACAGCTCCGGGACGTCGATGTGCTTGGGCGTGAGGCCGCCGCGCAAGACGTTGTCGGAGTTGGCCATGATCTCGACACCGGTACCCCGCAGGTACGCGTGGAGGTTGCCGGCGGGCAGGTACAGACCCTCCCCCGGCTCGAGATGCACGTGATTGAGCAGCAGCGAGGCGAGCACACCGGGATCGTTCGGATAGTCCTCGCCGAGCTCGCACACCGTGCGCAGTTCGGCGGCGAACTCCGTGCTTCCCGAGCTCAGCACCTCGATCGCGCCGTGCAGGACCGCGGGGACGAGCTGCCGGATCGACGCCTCCGGCAGCGTCAACCAGGTGGTGAACACTGCCCGCAGACCCTCGGAATCGGGTTGTCCGGCAAGCATTCCCAAGTAGTGGTCGAGTTCGCTGACTTGCAGTTCGCGCAGTAGTGCGACGGTCTTGTGCGGATCGCGGAAACCGGCCAGGGCGTCGAAGGGCGTCGTGGCGACGATCAGCTCCGGCTTGTGCCACGGATCGCGATAGTTCCGGTCACGGGCCTCGAGGGCGAGGCCGCGGGCGTTCTCCCGCTCGAACCCCTCACGCGCCTGGTCTGCGGACGGGTGCGCCTGCAGTGACAGCGCCTCCTCGGCGGCGAGGATCTTGAGCAGGAACGGCAGCCGGTTGCCGAACTCGGCCGCGCTCGCCGCCCCGAGGGTCGCCACCGGATCGGCATCGATCACCTCGACGAGGTCTTGCTCCGGACCCGCGGGGTCAACGCACCGCGCCGAGCCCGCCGGATGCGAGCCGAACCACAACTCGGCTTCCGGATGCGCCGATGGGACAGGCCTCCCCTGGATAGACGCGATGGCTGTTCGTGAGCCCCATGCGTAGGGGCGCACCACTCCGTCGAGAATCCTCATTGCACCGTGTTCCCAATCAGGCGGAGATACACCGCCGCCATCTCGACCCGCAAAGCGACGACCAGGAAATCGAGCAGGTCGCCCGGGCCGTCGGCCACCGGGTCCTCACCCGGCACCGGCCGTCGATCGTCCCACGGTTGCCCGCCGTTCTGCGGCAACGCGTCTCCCTCGTCGGTGCCGACCACCAGGTCGACGTCGCCGAGCCCCATCACCCGCTGCCGGGTGTACCACTCACGACGGGCGGTCGACACGACCATGACGCGCGGAGCGGGCTCCTGCGCCGGGCCGTCGAACTCCGGGTCGTAGAAGATCGAATCGACAGCCGGCGCGGTGCCTGATCGCGAATCCAGGAGCTGGGCCATCCGCGCCACGTCGCCGAGTTCGGCGACGGCGCCGACGATCCCGGCGAATGCGAGAAGACTCGTCACGGCATGCACGGCCAGTACCGAACCCGCCGGTGAATCCGACGTCCAGACGGAGGGACGGCCCTGCACACGCACGGCCAGCGACTTGGCCCGGTTGTGGAAGGTCTCCCGCGACGGGTGCGAGCCCGAGGCCTCGGCGTCGAGAGCATCGGCCAGGTCGTCGAGTGCGGGCACCGGACCGGTCACCCGGACCTGGGTGAGACCACTGAAGACCGCGAGAAGTGCGGCGACGAAACCGACGAACCGGAAACGCGGCTCGACGTCGAACCGCGGCGAGAGGTCGATCCCGTTGCCACCCACCGCGTCTCGGAGAGGACCGGCGTTGGGTGCGGCCACGACCACCTCGGCCCGACGACGCAGCGCCCGGGCGGCCGCATCGGCCAGGGCCATGTCGCCCGCATCCTCGCCGGCCACGATCACGACGTCGAGCGGGCCAACCCATCCCGGCAGGACTGGACCCGTCACGAGCGGCACGTCGACGCGCGCGGCGAGGGTGGCGACCCCCAGCTCGGCGGCTCGATGCGAGACCTCGCTGGAGCCGTGGACGATCACGACGCTGCGGGGTCGCAGATCGCCGAGCGGGGCCACTACGCCCTCGCGGACGGCCTCGGCGGTGGCACGAACCTGCGCGCCGGCGAGTGCGACGGCCCGCAACAGACCGTCGACGTCCGCGGAGATCAACTCCTCGGCATCATCGAGGTCGGGTGTACCGGTGCGCATGGAACCAGCGTAGCCAGCCGCGGGGACACACGCCCGGGTACGCGACACAGTCACTCGTTCGGTCCCGGCATCGAGGTGGGGCCGACGGCCGGCCTCGAACACGGAGTCCGACGATTCGCGTCCCCCGACGGCGACAACGGGTTCCACGCCCCCTGCGTGGTGGTCTCCGGTCAGTCGACCGGATCGGGGAGAACCCGCAGATGACCGCGGCGACCCGGCCGGGGTCGTGTCTGGTGGCGGGGCACACCCGGGGTGGCCGATGGCTGTGACGGCGAGTCGACAGGGCCGGCGCGATGGCGACCGCTGCGGCGGTCGGCGAGGGCGACTTCGTACGCAGCGTCGGCCGCACGCGCCTCGTCGAGGGCTCGCGAGTCGAAGGCATCGAGAGAGTCGGCCGACGTCCGGTCGGAGTTACGACCGCGGGGCCCGCTGTCGACGAAACCCGGGCGTCCGCCACCGGCGACGGCGCCGGCCTCGCGGACGGCCTCGGCGAGGGCGGTCAGCTCGTGGTCCTCGGCGGGCACCGAGAATCCCCGCTCACTGCGCAGCATCTCCCAGCCCCGGGGGACGGTGATCCGTCGGGCGTGGTCGTCGCACAGATCCCAGGAATGCGGCTCCTGCGAGGTCGCCAGCGGACCGATCACCGCAGTCGATTCGGCGTAGACGAAGGTCAGGGTAGCCACCGCGGATCGGGCGCAGCCGGGTCGGCAGCACAGACGGGGAAGCTTCACGTGACGAGATTAGCCCCCACTGTCCGCAACCACAGAGTCGACACGCTCAGATGGGGGCAGGCGGGGCGACAGGGGCCATCGCGACCTCATAGAATCGCGCCATGCGCATCCACCCGAAGCCGACGCCGCGCGGCTCGATCGGCCAGCCGGGAATCCGTCGTGGCCGACGCCGGGTCGGACGGTACCGAGACCGGCGTGGCCGCGGCCTGCGTTCCCCGCTGCTACCGCAGAACGTGCCCGCCTACAACACCCGTTCGGACGAGTTCGACGCCGTCGCGCTCGAGGCCTTCGCCGAGATCGACGCCCAGTGGCACGACCAGCTGGCCGGGCTCGACATCGCCGTCGACGAGATCCCGCGACTGCTCCCCCGCGATCCCGAGACCGTCGAGTGGCCCGACGAGGTGACCGCCGACGGTGCGGTGCCGCTCGCCCGGTTGATCCCCGCGGGAATGGACGTCCACGGGGTGCCGACGCGGGCCCAGATCATCTTGTTCCGCCGGCCGCTGGAGTCACGAGCCAAGAAGGGTACGGATCTCCTCGAGCTCGTACACGAGGTCCTCGTCCAGCAGGTCGCGACCCACCTGGGCGTCGACGAAGACACGATCGACCGCGGACCTGAGTGATCCGCGGTCGATGATCGCGTTCGACGCCTGAACGTCGAGCGTCCAGCTCTCGCTGGGTAATTCGATTGTTCGGATGACGCCGCTCCGGCGACCCCTCAGATGATGCCGCGCTTCAGGCGCCGGCGCTCGCGCTCCGACAGGCCGCCCCAGATCCCGAAGCGTTCGTCGTTGTGGAGCGCGTACTCCAGGCACTCTGCCTTGACCTCGCAGCCCTGGCAGATGCGCTTGGCCTCACGTGTCGATCCACCCTTTTCCGGGAAGAACGCCTCCGGGTCGGTCTGCGCGCACAGTGCGCGGTCCTGCCACTGCTCCTCGACGGCGTCGAACAGATCGTCGAAGTCGTTGGGCACCAAGGCCAGATGACGACGGCCGGCGGCATCGTCTGCGTCGGATTCGACGAGATCGGTTGCGTCGGCGGAAGATTCGAGCGCGGCTGCACGCGCGGTGCCACCGATCATCGAATCGTCAACGGGCCCAAGGGTGCGAAACTCTGCGGTACCGATTTCCGGGGTGGATGTCATGACGTGCGACTCTGCGATGAATTGCGGGCGAATATGTGGTTCAAGCGGATTGCCGATCGGATTGTCCAAAGCCATCGTCGGCGCCTCCTAGCTCGGGATGTTGGTCGTTGACTGTCCTTTGCGAACACGACGTGCTGCCGTACCCACCACTGCTGCCACACCACTTGTACTCGGGATGCAGCGACTCCCTGCATCCGTTGTACACAGCGCCCGAGCGACGGCCCCTTCACTGCCGGCACCGACCCTCTCACCGAGTTCGAACATACGATCGAATCCCTTGGAGGCCAGTGGTTCTCGACCTCGAATGTTCTCGATCTCAAACTCGGAATGACACTGATGTGATTAGACACGCCGGGGGCGGTCCCGGTCAAGTTGAATCGAAGAATTCCCTTTACCATCGCGTGCCGTCAAATCTGTGACCCGACACGACGACGGCTCGAAGGCGAAGTGAAGATCACACTCCCGAGCCCTCCTCCCCGCCCGCTGGACGGGCGCGACAGCGGCGTACGGGCCCTCGCGGCCGACCACTAGAGTGGCGGTGTGAAGGAGTACCTGCTGTGAAGTTGACCGTACTCGTCGGCGGCGTGGGAGGCGCGCGTTTCCTCCTCGGACTGCGCGAACTGCTCGGCACCACCCCGTTCCCGCCGCATCCCGACGACCCCACCCTCGGTGTCGGCGAACATCAGATCACCGCGATCGTCAATGTCGGCGACGACGCGTGGATGCATGGTGTGCGTATCTGCCCCGACCTCGACACGTGCATGTACACCCTCGGCGGCGGCATCGATCCCGAACGCGGGTGGGGCCGGCGCGGCGAAACCTGGCACGCGAAGGAGGAACTCGCCGCCTACGGCGCCGACCCGGACTGGTTCGGTCTCGGCGACCGCGATCTCGCCACCCATCTGATCCGGACGCAGATGCTCGACGCCGGGTACAGACTGTCCGATGTGACCGCCGCCCTGTCCCGCCGGTGGAATCCGGGCGTGCGCCTGCTGCCGGTGACCGACGACCGGCACGAAACGCATGTGGTGATCGCCAAACCGGACGGCGATGAGGGCGAGCGCGTGGCCATCCACTTCCAGGAATGGTGGGTTCGCCACCGCGCCCAGGTCCCGACCTTCGGCTTCGCACAGGTGGGATCGGACGACACCACCCCCGCACCCGGAGTCCTCGACGCGATCAGCGACGCCGACGTCATCCTGCTCGCACCGTCGAACCCGGTGGTGAGCATCGGCGCGATCGTGAGCGTTCCCGGGATACGCAGTGCGCTGCGCACCACGAAGGCCCCGGTTGTCGGTGTCTCGCCGATCATCGACAACCGACCGCTGCGCGGCATGGCCGACGAGTGCCTGTCGGTGATCGGCGTCGAGTCGTCCGCCGAGGCGGTCGCCGCCCACTACGGTGCCCGCAGCGGCAATGGCATCCTCGACGGCTGGCTGATCGCCGAGGGCGATCGCGCTCAGGTCGACGGCATCGCCATCGGTTCCGCACCGTTGCTGATGACCGACCCGCAGGCCACCGCTCAGATGATCCGCGCTGCCTGCGCACTCGTCGACGTGGCCATGCCGGAACAGAACGTGGGCACCGAGTGAGCGACCTCGCCGATCACCGCGCCCCGAACGGCCTGGAGATCCGGCCGGTCACCGGTCTCCCCGAGTTCACGCCCGAATCCGACGTCGCCGCCGAGATCCTCGCCGCCGCACCGTGGTTGGAATCCGGCGATGTGCTGGTCGTGACCAGCAAGATCATCTCGAAGGCCGAGGGCCGCATGGTCGATGCCCCGGCCGATCCGGAAGAACGTGATGCGCTGCGCCGCAAGCTCGTCGAGGCCGAGTCGGTGCGGGTCCTCGCCCGCAAGAACCGAACGCTGATCACCGAGAACCGTCTGGGTCTGGTCCAGGCCGCGGCCGGGATCGACGGCTCCAACGTGCGCTCCGACCAGTTGGCCCTGCTCCCCGAGGACCCCGACGGCAGCGCGAGAAGACTGCGGGCCGCCATCGCCGAGCGCGCCGGCCTCGAGGTCGCGGTGATCATCACCGACACGATGGGTCGTGCCTGGCGCACCGGCCAGACCGATGTCGCGATCGGATCGGCGGGGATCGCCGTCACCCATCCCTACGACGGCGGCACCGACGACTACGGGAACCCGTTGGTGGTGACCGACATCGCGGTCGCCGACGAACTGTCCGCGGCCGCGGATCTGGTCAAGGGCAAGCTCGCCGCCGTTCCGGTGGCCGTCGTGCGCGGGTTCGCGCCCGCCGACGACGGTTCGACCGCCGCCGACCTGATCCGGCCCGCCGAGGAGGACCTGTTCCGGCTGGGCACCGAGGAGGCGATCGCACTGGGTCGTCGCGAGGCCATCCGCACCCGTCGCTCCGTACGCGCCTTCGACGACCGGCCGGTCGACCCGGAACTGATGCGCGCCGCTCTGGGCGAGGCCCTCACCGCGCCCGCGCCGCACCACACCCATCCGGTGCGGTTCGTGTGGGTGCGCTCGGCGGAACGGCGTCGTGCGCTGCTCGACGCGATGACCGCCGAATGGCGCGCCGACCTCGAATCCGATTCCAAGACACCCGAGTCGATCGAGAAGCGTCTCCGTCGGGGCCAGATCCTGTACGACGCACCAGAACTGGTGATCCCGTTCCTGGTGCCCGACGGCGTCCACGAGTACCCCGACGAGCGCCGGAATGCGGCCGAGCACACCATGTTCACGGTGGCCGCCGGCGGTGCCGTGGCGAGCCTGCTGATCGCGCTGTCGGTCCGCGAGATCGGCAGTTGCTGGGTGGGCTCCACGATCTTCGCCGCATCGACGGTGCGTCGTGTCCTCGACTTGGACGCGTCGTGGGAGCCCCTCGGCGCGGTCGCCATCGGACATCCCCTCGAAGCCGCCCCGCTGCGCGATGCGGCGCCGACCGACGAATGGGTGATCGAACTGTGAGCGCGGAATCCCTGCACGCCTCGGCTGTCGAGGCATTGACCGCCTGGGAGGCGCCCGAGTCGGGACAGGACAGCCTCCGGCACGCCTACCTCGCGTTCCTCGCCGCCGCCCCCGACGCCTGCCTGCGGGCTTGTGCGGCAGGCCATCTCACCGGGTCGGCCATCGTCTTCGATGCCGATCGCAGCCACGTTCTGCTGACCCTGCATCCCCGCGTCGGCAAGTGGATTCAGCTCGGCGGACACTGCGAACCGTCCGACGAGACCCTCGCCGACGCCGCACTGCGGGAGGCCCGCGAGGAGTCCGGAATCCCGGGGCTCGATCTCGACCAGGTCGGCGCGGGCGGCGGAATCGTCCACCTGCACACCCACCCGATCACCTGCTCGCTCGGCGTGCCGACCCGTCATCTCGACGTGCGCTACCGGGTGGTCGCCGCCCCCACCGCCGACGGTGGTCTGCCACAGTTCGAACGCAGCGTGGAATCGGTGGACCTCCAGTGGTGGCCCATCGACGACCTGCCCCCGGACGCCGACGCCGACATCCCGGAACTCATCCGCGCAGCGTTGGCGGGCTGACCTCGATACGCGACGCCCTCGCTACGCTCGGTCGGCGCTACTCGGCCGGCGGTGGGAGCGCCGACACCCCCGCTGTCCGAGGTGCGAGGAGCGCCGACCCCCCTGCTGTCTGAGGTGCGAGGAGCGTAAGCCGCCGGGCTGAGTAGCGACGAAGGAGCGTGTCGAAGTCGACGAGCCACGAAGACCTGGTGAAATGACGTCGCCGGCCCTTCGTGGCTCGCTCCGCTCGCACCTCAGGGAGCGGACGTGGGGCTCCGCTCGCACCGCAGGAAGCAGACGTGGGCTCCGCTCGCACCTCAGGAAGCAGACGTGGGCTCCGCTCGCACCTCAGGGCGCTGCGGGCGGCCCAGCGCGGTAATTCTCGTCCCCGAGAGGGACCTCGATACGCGGCCGGCAGGGATGCTTCAGACCCGAATCCCCTTGCCGACCGTCACGACGCCACCGGCGCTGACGGAGAAGCGTTCGCGGTCGGCGTCGGGGTCGACGCCGAGTTGCTCGCCGTCGCCGACGACGACGTTCTTGTCGAGGATCGCCTTACGGACGACCGCACCCTTGCCGATGCGTACGCCCGGCATGAGAACGGCGCCGTCGATGATCGCGCCGTCCTCGACGATGACGTTCGATGACAGCACCGAATTGCGAACGGTTCCACCCGAGATGATGCAGCCCGAACCGACCACCGAGTCCTCGGCCACGCCACCTTGGACGAACTTGGCCGGCGGGAGGTTGTGTGTCTCGCCGCGGATCGGCCAGCGGCCGTTGTAGAGGTTGAAGATCGGGTGCACGGACACGAGATCCATGTGCGCCTCGTAGAACGCGTCGAGGGTTCCGACGTCGCGCCAGTAGCCCTTGTCGCGCTCGGTGGCGCCGGGCACCTCGTTGTCCTTGAAGTCGTAGACGTAGGCGGTGTCGCGGGCGACGAAGGCCGGGATGATGTCGCCGCCCATGTCGTGGTCGGAGTCGGAGTCGGCGGCGTCCTCGCGCAGTGCCTCGACGAGCGCTTCGGTGGTGAACACGTAGTTACCCATCGAGGCGAAGGTCGAGTTCGGGTCGTCCGGGGTGCCGGGCGGGTCCGCGGGTTTCTCCAGGAATCGGGTGATCTTGCCGGAGGCGTCGGAGTCGATGCACCCGAAGGCGACCGCTTCCGCACGCGGCACGCGGATGCCGGCGACGGTGACGTCGGCACCGGAGGCGATGTGCGCCTCGACCATCTGCGACGGGTCCATGCGGTAAACGTGATCGGCACCGAAGACCACGATGTACTCGGGCTGTTCGTCGGTGATGAGGTTCATCGACTGGAAGATCGCGTCGGCGCTGCCGGTGTACCAACGGGGTCCGAGGCGCTGCTGTGCGGGCACCGGCGTGATGTATTCGCCGTGGAAACCTGACGTCCACCAGGTCTGCGAGATGTGCCGGTCCAGCGAGTGCGATTTGTATTGCGTCAGCACGCAAATGCGCTCGTATCCGGCGTTGACCAGGTTCGACAGCACGAAGTCGATCAGCCGGTAGGCACCGCCGAAGGGCACCGCAGGCTTGGCCCGGTCCATCGTGAGCGGGTAAAGGCGTTTGCCTTCGCCGCCTGCGAGGACGATGCCGAGGACGTGCGGCTGTGATCTCACTCCCCCAACTTAACCGCGATCGACAGCCTCGGCCAGATGACAGCGCCGACGGATTCGCGGCCGTGTTCGCACAGCGATGGCGAACTGCCCGCGATGCCACTAGCGTCGTCATCATGAGGGTGGCGATGATGACACGGGAGTATCCACCCGAGGTGTACGGCGGTGCCGGCGTACACGTGACCGAATTGGTCCGTCACCTACGCGCTCTCGCGACCGTCGACGTGCACTGCATGGGTGCCGAACGCGACACCGCGGCGGTCTATTCACCCGATCCGGGCCTGGCCGGTGCGAATGCGGCGATCACGACACTCTCCGCCGACCTTCGCATGGCGGTCGGAGCCGAAGGGGCCGACGTCGTGCACTCCCATACCTGGTACACCGGCCTCGCCGGACACGTCGCCGCGCAACTGTACGGCGTACCGCACATCCTCACGGCACATTCGCTCGAACCGTCACGCCCGTGGAAGGCCGAACAACTCGGCGGCGGATACCGGGTGTCGAGCTGGGTCGAACGCAACGCGGTCGAATACGCCGATGCGGTGATCGCGGTGAGCTCTGGCATGCGCAACGACGTCTGCAACACCTATCCACGGCTCGACCCCGAGCGGGTCCACGTGGTGCGCAACGGCATCGACACCACCCAGTGGTATCCCGTCGACGACCCCTTCGGACCAGAGTCGACTCTGACCGCGCTCGGCGTCGATCCTCAGCGTCCGATCGTCGCGTTCGTCGGACGTATCACCCGGCAGAAGGGCGTCGCACATCTCGTCGCGGCCGCCCACGACTTCCACCCCGACGTCCAGCTGGTGCTCTGCGCAGGTGCGCCCGACACCCCGGAGATCGGCGCGGAGATCGAGGCGGCGGTCGGCAAGCTGTCCGCGTCCCGACCCGGTGTGCATTGGGTCCGGGAGATGCTGCCGCTCCCCCGTATCCGCGAGATCCTCACCGCGGCATCGGTCTTCGTGTGCCCCTCGGTGTACGAACCGTTGGGCATCGTGAACCTGGAGGCCATGGCGTGCGGAACCGCGGTCGTGGCCTCGGAGGTCGGCGGGATCCCCGAGGTGGTGCGCGATCACGTCACCGGTCGTCTGGTGCCCTATGACCCCGTCGATCCGCAGACCTTCGAACACGATCTGGCTCAGACGGTGAATGCCGTCGTGGCCGATCCGGTGATGGCGACGGCAATGGGGGCGGCCGGTCGCGAGCGCGCCGAGGCCGAGTTCTCCTGGGCGACGATCGCCGAACAGACGCTCGGGGTGTACCGCTCCGTCCTGCGCTGACGCACCACCTGCGCAGCAGGTGGTGCGTCAGTTCCCGGCGACCGGCCGGCAGGTCGTGACGACGACCGACAGCGTCACCTCGACCCTGCCGTCGCCGACGAATTCCGCGGCACGTGAGCGGATGTCGGCGTCCTCGGCGTGGAAGGCCGACGGGCCCATCGCGACGAGGTCACCGACGGTCTGTGCGTCGAGTTGGAGAACGGAACGGACCGGCGACGAGTCGACGACCTCGAAACCGTCGGTGAAAGTGGCCTGCAGCCGTTCGGATTTGCCGGAGTCGACGCTCAGCATCTGCATCGGCGCGATGATCTCGGCGAGATGGTCTGCGGCCGGGCTGACGACCACGAGGCCTCCGCCGGGCTGCAGTATCCGCGCGAACTCTGCGGCATTGCGCGGCGCGAACACCGAGAGCGCAACGGTGGCAGCGTCATCGGCGATCGGTAGGCCGCGCCAGATGTCGGCGACGACCGCCGCGTGGCTCGGAGTGCCGCGCGAGATCGCCCGCGCACAGAACTTGGAGAGGTCGATACCGATGCCGCGTGCCTCGATCGAGGGCGATGCGTCGGCGAGGGCAGTCACCGCGGCGCGAAGGTAGTGGCCCCCACCGGCTCCCGCGTCCAGGACGACGGGTTTGTCGACACCGGCACCGAATTCGCGTGTCCGTTCGGCCACCGCGTCCAGAACCGGGATGAAGAAACCGGCTTCGTGGACACGTGCGCGGGCCGCGACCATGGCCGCGGTGTCGGCACGCAGCGAGCCCGAACGTCCGTCGAGCAGTGAGACATAACCCTGTTTGGCGATGTCGAAGGAATGACCGTCACCGCAGCGGAGTGATCCTCCACGCGGCGACGGCCTGGACCCGGCTGCTGCCGGGGAAGTCTCGTCGTGCCCGGTCCCGGGCGGCGCGGTCTCGAAAGGCCCGGCACACACCGGGCATCGAAGCAGCTCGACGACGTCGGCGAGATCTCCGTTCAGCCGGTGACCCCGCGGAGTTCCTCACCCAGTGCGGCGGCTTCGTCGGCGGTCAACTCGACGACGAGGCGACCTCCGCCCTCGATCGGAATCCGGACAACGATTCCACGCCCTTCCTTGGCCGCTTCGAGGGGGCCGTCCCCAGTACGTGGCTTCATTGCCGCCATTCTCAAGCTCCCTTCACAGTGTCCCTGCTTTGAACATGATACGTGTCGTCGTCTCAATCGAATGCGAGTGCGCGACACAAGCACTGTTCCGACGTGTTCCGATCACCTGTCGGATGTAATCGACGGGCCTGCTTCGCGCGTGGCCGGTTTGGGGTCCGGATCGTCGTAAACCGCCTGCTCCCGGCCGTTCTCGGGGTTGTCGGCATTCTCTGCGGCAGCGTCGGGAACGCCCGTCGTGGTGGGGGCCACATCTGTCCCGGACTCGCGCTCACGAAGGCGCGCGATGACCGTTCGGAGGTCGTCGACCTCGCGCGCCAGACGCGCCAGCGCCCAGTCGACCTCGGACTGCTTGTAGCCCCGGAACGTCTGCATGAAGCGCAGCGCCCGGACGTCGTCGCCGCTGATCCCGACCGTCGGCAGACGGGTGAGGGTGGTGTCGGGTTCGACCGGGGGCAGTTCCTCCCCGCGCCCGAACACGAACCAGACGATGGCGAACACTGCCCCGGCGACGAGCGCCATGATCAGCAGGTACAGCAGCAGGGTCTGCATACGTCCCATCCTGACAGACCGGCGTCGGGCGGCCCCCGCGGCACCTGGCCGCCCGTCGGGCCATCAGACCGCACACGACACCGGCGACACTGCGTCACGCCGAGGGCATGTCACGGTGTCGCCGGAGTCGAGAGGTGGTCGGCCAGCCTACCGAGATCGTCTAGGAGGCCATCACCTTGGCGTTGACGGAGCGGAGCGTGTTCATCGGCGGACGGTCCTCGAGGTAGACCTCGGTGGTGTGCGGGGTGAACGAGCCGTCGGACTCGGCGGTGAACTGGGTGAGTCCGACACCGGAGTCCTCGATTCCGCATCGCCGCATGAGCGTGCCGACGATCTGCCGGCTCATGACGCCGAGTTCGATGAGCGGCCGGTTGCGGTGGGTGCGGACGCCGAGGTTGACCTGGCCGATGCCGGCGAGACCGTACCGGTCGTAGGTGTCGATGAGGAGGCCGATCTCCACGCCGTAGCCGGGCGCGAACGGCACCGACGACAGCATCTCGCGGGTGCCGGCGTACTCGCCGCCGAGCGGCTGCAGGACCGCGGTGAGGTCGGGCTTCTGCGAGGCCAGCAACGGACGGGCGACGAGTTCGGTGACGCGACCGCCGCCGTTGGCATCTTGGGTGCCGCCGGTCCGCAGCGGACGACGGTAGTAGCCCTTCACCAGATGAATGCCCGGATTCACCAGGAGCGGGCCGAGCATCTTCGGCACGAACATCGGGTCCGGGTCGATGAGGTCGGAATCGACGAAGGCGATGATGTCGCCGGTGGTCGCGGCGATCGAACGCCACAGCACCTCTCCCTTGCCCTTGACGGGTTCGAGTTCGGGTACCGCCTCTTCACGGCTGATGACCTGCGCGCCGGCGGCGAGTGCACGCTCGGCGGTGGCATCGGTGGAACCCGAGTCCAGGACGATGAGTTCGTCGACGAGCGTGCCGTACAGCGGCATGATCGAGGCGATCACGTCGGCGACGGTCTCCTCCTCGTTCAGAGCGGGGAGCACCACCGAGACGGTGCGACCGTCCTTGGCGGCGACGAGTTCGTCGATGGTCCAGTCCGGCTGTTCCCAGGTGTGGGTCGCCGACCACTGCCGCTTGGTACCGAGCGCCTCGGCCGGCGTCGGCCACACGGCGGCCTTGTCGCGACTGATGGGGTTACGTCGCTTCTGCTTGGTCATGCAAGTCCCCTGACTGTTCGGGCGGGCGGTCTCGTTCCCGCGATGGCAGCGACCATGTCGACCACACGACGGGTGGCGGCGACCTCGTGTACGCGAAAGATCCGGGCGCCTTCGGCGGCGGCCAGAGCGGTCGCGGCGAGAGTTCCCTCCAACCGTTGCTCCAGGTCTGTACCCAAAGTCTCCCCCACAAAATCCTTGTTGCTGAGCGCCATCAGCACCGGCCAGCCCGTATTAACAAGATCTTTCACACGGCGTAACAGAGCGAGCCCGTGGTGAGTGTTCTTGCCGAAATCGTGCGTCGGGTCGATAACGATCGCGTCTCGATGGACGCCCGCTGCCAGGGCCCGTTCGGCCGCGCCGGTCACCTCGGCGAGCACATCGGCCACCACCGCGTCGACGGAGTCGCCGTAGGCGACGCGATGCGGGCGAGTCCGGACGACGGCACCGCCGGTGTGCGAACACACGATCCCCGCGCCGCGTTCGGCCGCCACCGCGACCACCTCGGGGTCGAATCCGGCCCACGTGTCGTTGATGAGATCGGCGCCCGCCGCGCACGCCTGGTCGGCGACCTCGCTGCGCCACGTGTCGACGCTGATCAGCACGTCGGGGTGGCGCTCGCGGATCCACGAGATCATCGGAACGACGCGGGCCGCCTCGGTCGTCGCGTCGACCTCCTCGCCGGGCCCTGCCTTCACCCCGCCGACATCGATGATGTCGGCCCCCTCGGCGACCACCTGGTCGACGCGTCGCTGTGCGGCGGTGTCGTCGAAGCTGGCGCCACGGTCGTAGAAGGAGTCAGGGGTGCGGTTGACGATCGCCATGACCAGCGCGCGGTCGGTGGCCACCGGACGACCGCACAGGGTCGGCGAAACAATCATCCCTTGGGGACCTTGGCGGCTGCCACGTCGTCGGGGTAATCCTCGTAGTACTCCACGTAGCCCTTCTCCTTGCCGACCAGCACGTAGACCTTATCGGCCTCGGCGTCGGCATAACCTTCCTTACGGAGTTCGACTTTACGGTTCTTGAAGGTCGAGGTCTGCTCGAAGTCGTCGACGATCCGCACGAACAGCGGCACCGCATAGGACGGCAGCGCCTTGCAGAGGTGCTCGGCGAGCCGTTTCGGCTCGAGGTCGGCTCCGTCGCGCAACTTGATCGCCACCATTCCGGCGCGGCCGTCGGTGCCGGGCACCTCGACGCCGTAGGCCACCGACTGTGCCACCGCGTCGTAGGAATCGACCGCACCCTCGACCTCGGTGGTGGCCACGTTCTCGCCCTTCCAGCGGAAGGTGTCGCCGAGCCGGTCGACGAAGGAGATGTGCGCGAAGCCCTGGTCGCGGACGAGGTCGCCCGAGTTGAAGTACGCATCGCCCTTCTTGAAGGCGTCGCGCACGATCTTCTTCTCGGTTTCCTCCTCGTCGGTGTAGCCGTCGACCGGCACCCGGTTGGAGATCTGCGCGAGCAACAGCCCCGTACCGCCCTTGCCGACCTCGGTCAGCCGGCCCTCGGAGTTGCGCTTCGGGTTGCCCTCCTCGTCGTATTCGACGATCTTGTACGGCAGCGGGCAGAAGCCGGCGGTCTTGTCGACGGTGAAGGCGTTGACGAAGGCGAGGTTGAGTTCGCTGGCGCCGTAGAACTCGACGACGCGGTCCACGCCGAACCGCTCGCGGAACTCGTCCCAGATGTCGGGGCGCATCCCGTTTCCGACGACGGTGTGGACCGAGTGCTGCCGGTCGGTGGGCTTCTCCGGCTGCGCCAGCAGGTAGCGGCACAGCTCACCGATGTAGCAGAAGGCGGTGGCGCGGTTGAGGATCACGTCGTCCCAGAACTTCGACGCCGAGAACGACTTGCCGATCGCGAAGCACGCGCCCGACGCCAGTACCGACGACAGCGAGACCGACAGTGCGTTGTTGTGGTAGAGCGGCAGCGGCACGTACATGGTGTCGCTGTGACGCAGGCGGACCGCGAGACCGCCGATTCCGGAGAAGCTGGCCAGCCACCGGTTGTGGCTCATCACGCTGGCCTTGGGCATGCCGGTGGTACCCGAGGTGAAGATGTAGAAGGCCTTCGTCGAGGCCGGCAACTGCGCGGTGACCTCCGGATCGGTGTCCGGCTTGTCCTCGGCGGCGGCATCGAACTCGGCGAAATCGAAGACGTGCTCGGGCAACGCCGATTCCGGGATCGACTCGAAGGTCTCGGCACACTCCGGATCGTGGACGAGGACCTTGGCCCCGAGCAGCTTCACCGAGTGCTCGAGGACATCCCCGCGCTGGTTGTAGTTCAGCATCCCGGCGATCGCGCCGAGCTTCACCGTCGCCAGCATCAGCAGCAGATCGGTGGTGTTGTTCTTGGAGAGCAGGGCGACGACGTCGCCCTTGCCGACGCCGGCCTCGGAAAGGACTGCGGCATAACGGTTCACACGGCGATTGGCCTCACCGTAGGTGGTCGTGCGGCCCTCGAACCGGACGAACGGACGGTCCGGATGAGCGTTCGCAAGCTTCTGGAAGACCGAGCCGATCGTCTTCTTCGCCTCCGGCGGGCGTCGGATGAGGCCCGGTGCGTGCTTGATCATCCCGGTCGCGTGTGGCGCCATCTTCACCACGCCGCGCAGGAGATCCCCCACCCCGACCGTCTTCACCGTGTCCTGGCTCGAACCGTTCGTCGTCGAGTCCGACTGGACGTCCTTGGGCTGGGTCTCTGGGGACATGTGGCCTCCGCTCTCCGCTGGGCGTCGTGAGTGCCCCGCGCACTCACCGCGCTACCTTACCGGCCGGTAGGAAGTTCCCACCGCTGTGTCGCCAACTCGATCGCCTCGTCGACGGAGGCCGTGACCAGCAGCCGATCCAACGATCGCTGGGAGACGAATCCGGTTGTCGACAACTCTCTCAGCCAGCCGAGGAGCGGCGCGTAGAAATCGAAAGGATCGAGCAGGACCACCGGCTTCTCGTGCATGCCCAGGTACCCACCCGTCCAGGTCTCGAACAGCTCCTCCAGGGTTCCGATACCCCCGGGGAGCGTGATGAAACCGTCGGCGCGCTCGTCCATGAGGCGCTTGCGTTCACGCATCGTCTCGGTGATGACGAGTTCGTCGGACCCGAGGTCGGCGACCTCGCGCTCGATCAGCGACCTCGGGATGATGCCGGTGGTGTGGCCGCCCGCCGCTCGCGCAGATGTGACCAGCGAACCCATCATCGAGACGTTGCCGCCGCCGGAGACGACGGTGTGGCCGGCACGCGCAAGGGCCGCCCCCACCTCGGTGGCGAGATCGAGGAAGCGCTGCTCGACGGGACCGGACGCACAGTAGACACAGACGGCACTCACCGGGCAATCGTGCCATCGACTCCGGGCGGGTTCACGCCGGGTTGCGTCGGGGCCGCCGCCTCGATCGCTGCGACGACGTCGTCGGGGTCGTCGACGACGGTCAGCAGGTCGAGGTCCTCGGGCGAGATCATTCCGCGCGCGGCCAGCACGTCGCGCATCCAGTCGAGCAGTCCACCCCAGAAGTCGCTGCCCACCAGCACGATCGGGAATCGCACCACCTTCTTGGTCTGCACCAGGGTGAGCGCCTCGAACAGCTCGTCGAGCGTGCCCATACCGCCGGGCAGGCAGACGAAGGCCTGCGCGTATTTCACGAACATCGTCTTGCGGACGAAGAAGTAGCGGAAGTTCATGCCGAGGTCGACCCACGGATTGAGGCCCTGCTCGAAGGGCAACTCGATGTTCAGGCCGATCGACTGGGCGCCCGCCTCGTGCGCCCCCTGGTTCGCCGCCTCCATCGCGCCGGGTCCGCCGCCGGTGATGACCGCATAACCGGCCTCACCGAGCGCTCGACCGACCCGCACACCGAGGGCGTATTCCCGCGAATCCGGCTTCAACCGCGCGGACCCGAACACGGTCACCGCCTCGGCGACGCCGCTCATCGCGTCGAATCCGGCGACGAACTCCGACTGGATGCGCAGCACCCGCCACGAGTCGCGCATCGTGCGTTCGGCGCGGCTCTCCGGGTCACGCGGGTCGACCCACTCGAGAAGTCGCCGGTCGGTCGTCTTGCCCCGCTGTTCCGGCCGGATTCGGATCGGCCCGACGTAGCAGACGTCGTCTGCGGCGGGATCGTGCGCAGGAGGTTCCGGATTCGTCGACATGCAGGTCACGCTAGCAGCGTGTGACGCCCCTCCCCGACCGCGTCGAACTGGCTCAGGACAGGGCCGGGCCGACTCAGGACAGGTAGGCGCGAAGCAGTTCGGTGACCGTGCGGATCTGCTCGACCGGGACCCGCTCGTCGCGGCGATGCGCGAGATTCGGGTCGCCGGGTCCGAGGTTCACCGCGGGGATGCCGAGGGCCGAGAACCGCGAGACGTCGGTCCATCCGTACTTCGCGCGGAAGCGTCCCTGCGCGGCCTCGACGAGAGCGGCTGCCGCCGGATGTGCCAGGCCGGGCAGCGCGCCGGCCGCGGCGTCGGTGACCTCGAGGGTGACCGTGCCGTCGGCGAGATCGGCGGCGAAGACCTCGCGGACATGATCGAGTGCTTGCTCGACGGACCGGTCCGGGGCGAAACGGAAGTTCACGTCGACGTGCGCGGCGTCGGGGATGACGTTGCCCGCAACACCTCCGGCGAGCCCTACCGCCGAGAGTCCCTCGCGGTACTCGCACCCGTCGATGTCGACGCGGCGCGGCTCGTAGGCGGCCAGAGTGGTCAGCACTCCGCCGAGCTTGTGGATCGCGTTGTCGCCCATCCACGAGCGGGCCGAGTGCGATCGCGTCCCCGACGTCGCGAGCCGAACCCGCAGCGTCCCCTGGCAACCCGCCTCGATGAGACCAGCGGTGGGTTCGCCGAGAATCGCGACGTCACCGGCGAGCCACTCCGGCAGTTCCCGCTCGATGTCGTTGAGGCCGTTGAACTCGGCGGCGATCTCCTCGCAGTCGTAGAAGATCAGGGTCAGGTCGTGGGCCGGGTCCTCGAGTGTCGCGGCGAGATGCAGGAAGACCGCGTCGCCCGACTTCATGTCGACGGTGCCGCAACCGTGCAGGACGTCCCCCTCTTCCGGGTGCGTCTCGCGTCGCGAGGGCAGGTTCCCGGCGACGGGCACGGTGTCGAGGTGTCCGGCGAGGATGACGCGCTGCGCCTTCCCACGGTTGGTGCGGGCAAGCACCCGGTTGCCGTGCCGGAGGATCTCGAAGCCCGTCGTCTGCTCTCGCAGTGCCGCTTCCACCGCGTCGGCGATGGCCGACTCGTTGCGTGACTCGCTCTCGATGTCGACGAGGGCGGCGGTCAGTTCGACGGGATCGGCGGCGAGGTCGAGTGCGGTGCTCACGCACCTACCGTATCTGGGTTTCTACCCGCTCAACCGACATGGATCAGCGGACGTCCGGTGCGGTCAGTTCCGCTGCTCCGAACGAGACGCTGAACTTCACGCACCACAGGAAGACTGCAGGATAGGCGGCGAGGTCGACGTCGGCGGGGATCCCGTAGACCTGGTTGCCCTTGTTGCCTTTGATCATCCCGAGGTCGACGTGGGGCGGACCGGCGGCGGTCCGCCAGCCGCCGAAACCCTCGACCACCTCGGCCTGCGACAGCCACACGTGGACGTCGGGTCCGGTGGTGGTGTCGAGGTTCTCGATCGCGAGAACCCGTGTACCGTCCGGCTTCTCGATGATCGTGACGGTCCCCGAGGTCGAGTGCTCGTGGCTGATCAGCCGACCCTCGGACAGCACGACGGGCGCGGGCGGCAGCGGTTGACCGACCTGGGAGGTCGACGGAGTCACCGCGACCGGGATCTCGTCGTCGACCTCGGTGTCGACGAGGATCAGCCACGGCTGGAAGATCACCGCGGCGACCGCGACGGCGACCACGACCAGCAGGCCCACCCCGCCGAACACCCAGAGCCGGCGACGCCTACGCCGCGGGGCGGGTGAGGAGGGTCGGTCGTGGCCGGTCATGCCGGCGACGATACGAGCTCCGAACACGCTCTCACCAGGTGTTTGCGCCGTTCGGATGACGGGCGGGCCCCTGTCTGGCCCCGGAGCGTGACCGGCGGCGGGCAGCAGGAGGCACGGCGTCGTTCACCAAGGTCAATCGCCTAGACTCGGGTCTCGTGACAACTACTGGCGCACACGCAACTGGCATCGCAACCGTGATCGACGGGGGGTCGACTCCGGGAGTCGTGCTCGACGTCTGGTTCCCCGCACCCGAGCTCGACGGCGTCGAGACCGCCGAGACCGTCGTCCTCGACGAGGATTCCACGCCGGCGGAACTGCGCGAACTGGTCGGTGTCGACGAGGCCCGAGGCGTCAAGACCATCGCGGTCCGCACCGGCATCGCCGACCTGTCGGTCGCTCCGGTCGACGCCTACGACGTCTACCTCCGACTCCACCTGCTCTCCCACCGCCTCATCGAACCGCATGGCGCCAACCTGGAGGGCATCTTCGGGATGCTCACCAACGTCGTCTGGACCAACCACGGCCCGTGCGCGATCGAGAATTTCGAATCGGTGCGCGCCAAGCTGCGCGCCCGCGGCCCGGTCACCGTCTACTCGATCGACAAGTTCCCGCGCATGGTCGATTACGTCGTCCCCGGCGGCGTCCGCATCGGTGACGCCGACCGCATCCGTCTCGGCGCCCACCTGGCCGCCGGCACCACCGTGATGCACGAGGGCTTCGTGAACTTCAACGCGGGCACCCTCGGGTCGTCGATGGTCGAGGGTCGTATCTCGGCCGGTGTCGTCGTCGGCGACGGTTCCGACATCGGTGGCGGCGCGTCGACGATGGGCACGCTCTCCGGTGGCGGCAAGGAGATCATCTCGCTGGGCAAGCGCTGCCTGCTCGGCGCCAATGCCGGCTGCGGCATCCCGCTCGGCGACGACTGCGTCATCGAGGCGGGCCTGTACGTCACCGCCGGCACCAAGGTGACCGGTCCGGACGGCACCCAGATCAAGGCACGCGACCTGGCGGGCCAGTCGAACCTGCTGTTCCGTCGCAACAGCCTGACCGGCGCGGTCGAGGTCGTGCCGTGGAAGGGCGACGGCATCGCACTCAACGAGGCGCTGCACAAGCACAACTGAGGTCGACGCAGACCCACCCCTGTGGCCGGACCCAGCACCGACGAGGTGCTGGGTTCGGCCATTTCTGGCGGGTTTTCACTCGGGTCATGCGCCGGCGGGTGGCCGGATCGCCGAATGACTCGTACGGTGGACCCATGAGCACATCGAACAGCAGTTCGACGCCGGGCGGCGATGACGTCCTCGGCGCCGGGGCCGGCAACACCACCGAGAAGGATCCCGACGACTGGGTGACCGGCGACGAGCCGATGACCGGCGCACAGCGCAGTTATCTCGACACCTTGGCCCGCGAGGCGGGCGAGACCATCTCCGCCGACCTCACCAAGGCCCAGGCATCCGAAGAGATCGAGCGGCTGCAGAGCAAGAGCGGGCGGGGCTGACCGCCCGAGACGCCTAGCCGGCCAGGCGCGCGGCCGCGGCGGCGATGCGTTCGTCGGTGCCGGTGAGCGCCATGCGGACGTGCTTCTCCCCGGCCGGCCCATAGAAATCGCCGGGCGCGCAGAGGATTCCGCGCTCGGCAAGCCAGGCGACGGTGTCGCGACACGGCTCGTCGCGGGTGGCCCAGAGGTACAGGCCGGCCTCGGAGTGGTCGACGCGGAAACCCGCCGCCTCGACCGCGGCGAGCAATGTCCGACGCCGAGCTGCGTAGCGTTCACGCTGTTCGTCGGCGTGGGCGTCGTCACGGAGTGCGGCGGTCATCGCCGCCTGGATCGGGAAGGGAAGCATGAAGCCGGCGTGCTTGCGGACCGCGAGCAGTTCGGCGATGAGTTCGGCGTCGCCCGCGAAGAAACCGGCGCGGTACGACGCGAGGTTGGAGATCTTCGACAGTGAGTGCACCGCAAGCAGACCGGTGTGGTCGCCGTCGCAGACCCGCGGGTCGAGGATGGAGAGCGGCTCGCCCTCCCAGCTCAGCCCGAGGTAGCACTCGTCGGACACCACGACGGTCCCGCGTTCGCGCGCCCAGCCCACCACCTTCCGCAGGTGGTCGACGCCGAGGACCTTGCCGGTCGGGTTCGACGGCGAGTTGATGAACATCAGCGCCGGATTCATCGGGCCGAGGGCGACGGTCGAGTCGGCCCGGATGGCGCGAGCTCCGGCCAGCAGGGCACTGACCTCATAGGTCGGGTAGGCGACCTCGGGGATCACCACGTCGTCTCCCGGGCCGAGGCCGAAGGTCGACGCCAGGCCGGCGATCGCCTCCTTGGTGCCGATGACCGGCAGGATCCCCGACTGGTCGAGGTTCGTCACGCCGTGGCGCCGGGTGAGCGACTCGGCAGCGGCCTCGCGCAGTTCGGTGGTCCCGACGGTCGTCGGGTATCCCGGGAATCCGGACGCGTCGGCCAGTGCGTTCCGGATGAGCTCCGGCACCGGGTCGACCGGCGTACCGACCGACAGGTCGACGATGCCGTCGGGATGGGACTGCGCCGTGGCCTTGGCACCCGCGAGGGTGTCCCACGGGAAATCGGGCAGCCGACCGCTCACACGCGTCGCCGACACACGCAGCGGCTCTGCTGCGCGAGAGGTGGGGATGCTCACTGCAGGGCCAGTCCTATCCGTCCGGGGTCTACTTCGAAGACGGGAAGCCGTCGAGCCGTCAGTCGTCTTCGTTCATGGGCGGCAGGCCCTTGATGAAGGCCGGGTCGGCGTCGGTCTTGCCGACCTTGCTCGCGCCGCCGGGCGAACCGAGATCGTCGAAGAAGTCGGCGTTGGCGCTGACGTAGGGTTCCCACTCATCCGGGACATCGTCCTCGTAGAAGATCGCCTCGACCGGGCACACCGGCTCGCACGCACCACAGTCGACGCACTCATCCGGCTGGATGTAGAGCATGCGCCCACCCTCGTAGATGCAGTCGACGGGGCACTCCTCCACGCAAGCCTTGTCCAGGACATCGACGCAAGGCTCCGCGATGATGTAGGTCACCACTCACTCCTTCGCTAGGGAAGATCGTTGCCGGCGCGAGGCGGATGAGCAGTTCGGCGTCGAACGACTCTCCGGCGTCGGCGCCGGTTGCGGTCCGAGGGCTGGTCGAACCGCAACCCAGAGTATCCGCCCCGGTGGTGCCCACGACGAAATCACCCCCGGCTCCAGAGCACGCAGAATGCCCGGTTGTGCCGAGAATCACATCAGCGGCCGCTCGCCGGCCCGAACCGGCACCACGTATGCCGGGCGGAGATACAGCGACGTGAAGCCGGACTTTCGCTCAGCGTGCCGCCAATTCTCGACAAAGGGTGGCCCGAGAGGCATCCTCGGCGACATGTTCGTCGTGAATCCGGTCGCTGTGGGCCGCCCTCGCACCAGCCTGTGGGCTGTGTCGGGGCTCGAGCCGGCGTCGCGGAACATGTGTATGTGCTGTCGCTGACCCTCTGCTCCCGACCCGCACATCCACTCCCCTCAAGGATCTCGTCATGACCTCGACCCTTGCCCGCGCGACGTCTGCCTCTCTCCGCTCGCAGAACGTCACTCCCCCGACCCGGACCCGGGTGGCCGCCGACGCACCGCGCCCGCGAACCCACCTGCCGACACATCTGCGTCCCGCCGACCTGCTGCGCATCACCGACCAGGGCGTCGCCGACGTCCTCGACGGTCGGCACGACGCCCTGCTCCCGGCCGAATGGGACACCGCGCACCGCTGGTCGACGCGCCTCTACGCCGACGACGACCTCGACGTCTGGCTCATCAGTTGGACGCCCGGCGAGGCCACCGAACTGCATGACCACGCCGGCTCGCTCGGTGCACTGACCGTCCTCTCAGGCTCCTTGCGGGAGTACCACTGGACGGGGGACGATCTGGCCGTGCGTGTCCTCGACGCCGGCGACCAGGCCGCCTTCCCTCTCGGGTGGGTCCACGACGTCGTGAAGAACCCGACGATCCAGGTGGCCGGGCCGACGCTCAGCGTCCACGCCTACTCCCCGCCGCTCACCGCGATGTCCTACTACGAGGTGGCCGACGCCGGCCACCTGCGTCGTACCCGCACGGTCCTGACCGACGAACCCGAATGAGCGACAAGCCGACTCCGCGCACCATCGACGACGTGCTCGCCGAGGCACGCCTACGACTGCAGCGCGTCGACGCCGCGTCGGTCCCCGCCGAACTCGAGGCCGGGGCGATCCTCGTCGACATCCGACCGGCCGCCCAGCGCGCGCAAGAGGGCGAGACGGACCTGGCGCTCGTCATCGAGCGCAACGTCCTCGAGTGGCGATGCGATCCCGCCAGCGACGCCCGGATTCCCGAGGCCGTCGACCACGACGTGCGCTGGATCATCCTGTGCCAGCAGGGCTACACGTCGAGTCTCGCCGCGGCCGCATTGCAGGACCTCGGACTGCATCGCGCGACCGACGTGATCGGGGGATACGAGGCGCTCGCGGCCATGTTGCGCTGATTTCGATACGGCTCCTCGCTCCGCTCGTCACCTACTCAACCAGCAGGACAAACGGCCCCCCTCGCCCCGCTCGTCACCTACTCAACCAGCAAGACAACGGCCCCCTCGCGGCGCTCGTCACCTACTCAACCAGCAGGACGAACGGCCCCCTCGCCCCGCTCGTCACCTACTCAACCAGCAGGACAAACGGCCCCCCTCGCTCCGCTCAACCAGCAGCAGGGCGCGGCGCCACTCCTGCCGGCCGAGTGGCCCGAGGCGATAGCCGAGGGACGTATCGAGGTCAGGCGACGGCCGGCCAGGGTCGCGGTGCGGGGCGGGTGTCGACGGCGAGCCCGGTCTCCGGGTCGGCGAGCGCGGCGACGTGGTGCGTGAGGGCCGGGTCGATCCAGTCCGCAGCGTCGAGCACATATCTCGGCTGGGCCGTGATCCGTTCGGTGAGAACGAAATCCGACTCGGCGGTCCGAGCGGCGAGTGCATCCAGGTTCGGCCAGGGACGTTCGGGGTTCACGTGGTCGGGGGTCAGCGGCGACACCCCGCCCCAGTCGTCGATGCCGGAGGCGATCAGCGCGGCACATTCGGCCGGGGACACCAGGTTCGGTGGGGCCTGTACCCGCATGTGGGGTCCGAGCACGATCCGCGCGACGGCGACCGCCGCCAGGAACTCACTCATCTCCGCATCGGGCGTGGATCGCATCGCGGTGTCGGGCTTGGCCCGGAAATTCTGCACGATCACTTCTTGGATGTGACCGCCCGCGGCCTGTACCTCCGCGATGGCGAGCAGGGATTCGGCTCGCTCGTACAGCGATTCGCCGATGCCGACGAGGATGCCGGTCGTGAACGGGACACGTGCGGCACCGGCGTCGCGCAGTACCTGCATTCGGACCAGCGGGTCCTTGTCCGGGCTCCCGTAGTGCGGTTGCCCCTTCTCGGTGAAGAGCCGACGCGACGTGGTCTCGAGCATCATGCCCATCGACGGGGCCACCGGTCGCAGGTGCAGGAGTTCCTCGAGGCTCATCACCCCGGGGTTCAGATGCGGCAGCAGGCCGGTCTCGGTCAGCACGGCCACGGCGGCTGCTCGGACGTAGTCGAGGGTCGACGCATAGCCGCGTTCGGCGAGCCATTCGCGGGCCTCCGGCCACCGGTCCTCGGGGCGGTCCCCCAGCGTGAACAAGGCTTCCTTGCAACCGAGTTCGGCTCCGCGGCGGGCCAGGTCGACGACCTCGTCGAGTTCGAGGTACAACCCCTCGCCGGCGCGGGCGAGTTTGCCGGGCACGGTCACGAAGGTGCAGTAGTGGCACCGATCGCGGCACAGCCGGGTCAGCGGGATGAACACCTTGCGCGAGTAGGTGACCTGCCGGGACCGGCCGACTGCGGCCAACCCCTCGTCGCGGATCGCGCCGGCGATCGACTGCAGGCGCACGAGATCGGCACCCGCACAGGACAGCAGGATGACGGCTTGGTCGAGGTCGATCGGCTCACGGGACTCGGCAGCGGTAAGCGCGGCGTCGATCGCCTCACGCGAAGGACGTTCCGCGGCGGTGTCTTCCGCCTGGTCGGTGCGCACAGTGGGGATGCTGAGGTCGGTCATCGTTCCGCCTCCGGAGAATCGGTGATGGTCAGATAGGGCGCGGGATCGAAGGTGCCGTTGCGTTCTCGGAACGACGCCGCCGTCCCCGGCCACAGCAGGGTCAGACGGCCGCTCTCCGGGTCGACATACCAACTGTCGCAACCGGTCAGCCACACCGTCGACGCGCTGCGCTCGTCGATCTCGCGGGTGTAGGCGGCTTCGGCCTCCGCGGAGACCTCCAGCGCGCGAACCTCGGTGTTCCCCATGAACTCCAGCGCGCCGAGCACGTAGTCGAGTTGCGTCTCGATCATGTAGATCGCCGAGTTGTGACCGAGCGCGGCGTTCGGCCCGTCGAGCACGAACATGTTGGGGAATCCGCTGACGACGGTCGAGGCGTACGAGGTCATCCCGGACGACCAGTGCTCGGACAGACGCAGTCCCGCGCGGCCGACAACGCGGCTCGCGGCCGGAGGGCGGGTGGACTCGAAACCCGTTGCCATGACCAGGACGTCGAGGTCGAAGGTGCGTCCGCTGCGCGCGGTGGCCTTCGACTCGGTGATCGACTCCAGCGCACTCGGCTCGAACACCACGTTCGACCGCTGCAGCGCCGGATAGAAATCATCGCTGAGAAGAATTCTCTTACAGCCGATCTCGTAATCCGGGGTCAACAGCTCACGCAGCTCCGGATCGTCGACCTGCTCGTGGAGATGGTTGCGGGCACGGGCCCGGATCTCGTCGATGTCGGGATGGAGGCCGAGTCGCTGGCGGAACGCCCCGTCGGCCTCGGTGAGTAGCCGGTGGCGAACCTCGCCGGCGACCTCGGGGTCGAGCAGCGCGGCGCGTTCGTCGGACGTGTACCGGCGGTCCTCGCGGGGCACCACATAGGGCGCGGTCCGGCAGAACACGACGAGTTCCTCGGCGGCGTCGGCCAGATGCGGGATGAGCTGCACCGCCGAAGCGCCGGTTCCCACCACGCCGACCCGGGCGCCCTCGACCGCGACGGCGTCGTGCCAGGCCGCCGTGTGGACGACCTGACCGGGGAACTCGCCGAGACCCTCGATGTCGGGGATCTTCGCCTCCGACAACCGGCCGACGGCGAGGACGAGACTGCGCGCGCGGAACGTCCGGCCGGGTCCGTCCGCGGTCTCGGCGGTGATCGTCCAGCGGGCCGTGACCTCGTCCCAGGCTGCCTGCCGCAGTTCGGTGTTCAGCAGAATGTGCTCGGCGAGACCCTCGTCGGCGACGGTCTGCTCGAGGTAGTCGCGGATCTCGCGGCCGCTCGGATACCGCGATGCCCAGTCGGCCGGCGGGCGGAAGGAGAACGAATACAGGTGCGCGGGGATGTCACAGGCGATGCCGGGGTAGACGTTGTCGCGCCAGGTCCCGCCCACCGCGTCGGCACGTTCGAGGACGACGAAGGTTTCGCGGCCGCGACGGGCGAGCTGCGTGGCCATCCCGAGGCCCGCGAAGCCGGCACCGATGATGGCGACATCGACGTCGGGCACCGTGTCGATGTCCACCCGCTCACCCCCCTGCGTCGTCGTCACCGTCACGAACGTACCTGCGGGATCGGGATCAGCCGATCGGCTTCCGGCTCGGCATAGCGGGTGGTGCGCTGACGCGGTGCGCGACCGGCGCGGTCCGCGATGGCGACGAGGGTGTCGACGTCGAGGACGCGGCCCACCTCCGGACCGGCATCCGGCATGAGCCGGCCGTCGAGCAGCAGGCCGCCGATGTCGTCGGCGCCTCCGCGCAACAGCAGATCCACGGTGTCGGGGTCCAGCTTGGTCCAGGCGACCTGCACGTGGTCGATGAGACCGACGGACATCAGCCGGGCGACGGCATGCAGCGCGCGGGTCTCCCGCCGCGAGGCGGTCGACGTCGCTGCGGCGGCCAGGTGCGGGGGCGTGTTGGTGGCGACCATCGGCATGAGGATCAGCTCGGTGAATCCGCCCGTGCGCCGCTGGATCCCGAGCAGCGTGCGCAGATGCGCGACCTGCTGCTGCGGGGTCTCGACATGCCCGTAGACGATGGTGGCCGTCGAGAAGAGGCCGGCGCCGTGCGCGGCCTCGATGACCTCGATCCAGTCGCGGGCAGGTGCCGAGCCCGTCGGCGACAGGTATCCGCGGACGGTGTCGTCGAGGATCTGGGCGGCGGTTCCGGGGATCGAGCCGAGGCCCGCTGCGCGCAGGCGACCGAGATGTTCGGCGATCGGCACCCCGGTCCGGCTCGCGCCGTCGGCGATCTCCGCGGCGCGATACGCGTGCAGGTGCAGACCGTCTGCCGCACCGGTGATCTCTTCGACGAGACGGACGTAGTCGGTGGCCGGTCGGTCGGCGGGCAACGGCCCCTGCATGCAGATCTCGGTGGCGCCGAGTTCCACGGCCTCCCCGACCAGATCGGCGAGCGCGGGTTCGCCGGGACGACGTCCATCCGAGACGAGGCGGGCGGCGACCCCGGTGTCCAGATTGCGGTTGACGACGAAGGTCAGGGTGTCGGGGTCGGTGACCCGGGCCCGGACGGTGTCGGCGAGTTCGCACAGTTCTTCCAGACCGGTACCGGAGGCGCCCAGCAGCGCGACCCAGCCCTCGTCGTCGAGGGCATCGGGGCCGAGGGCCGTCGGGTCGTCACGGAGACGGCTCAGGGCCGCTGTGACGCGCTCGATCGGGGCCGTGATGTCTTCGGCCCACGCGCGCAGAACCATGACCACACTCTAACGCTCGTTCGGTATCGCCCTTCGTCCCGAGGGAACAGCGGCGGGGAAAGTCAGTCGTCGGCCTCGGGGAGCCGGTGGGTCCAGCTGAGCACGGCGGCCGGGCCGACGCCCAGCACGAGTAGGAGAAGGGTCTGGACCAGGTAGTTCCCCGACGTGCTCAGGATGACGTCGCCGCCCGGCCCCGGGAAGCCGCCGGCGATGACGACGACGAGCCCCCACGCGCCGAGCGGCGCATAGCGCAGCGGCGACGACGTGTACCCGGCGGCCAGCCACAGCAGCACCGCGTTGAGGAGACCGCCGATGAGCGCCGCGACGGGCAGCGCGACCCCGCCGAACCGCTGGTATGCGAACGCCACGCTGAGCAGGCCCACCACCAAACCGTCGAGGGTCAGCAGCGCCAGCAGCAGCCGGTTGCGGACGTCTGGATCGAGCGCCGGCATCGTCGCTATCCGATCCCGGCGAAGAGGTCCGTCTCCCGGTCGCCGTCGAGAGCCGGACGCGGATCGTGGTCGGTGAGGATGAAGTGCTCGTGGTCGATGATCGGCTGCAGGATGTTGTTCGACAGCGCGTATTCGGTCCCCGACGGAGCGACCGTCACCTGCGTGGCGTGCGCGGCGAGCCCGGCGACCTTGCACGGGTAGTACGCCCGCACATCGACCTCGGTGGTGATCTGGTCGTCGGGGTAGCTCGGGAGTTCGCCGGGGTCCGGCATGCGCCAACCATCGGGTACGGCCTGCGCGGCCGCCAGCCCGTTCTCCAGAGCGCTGTGCTCGGTGACCGACTCGTACAGCTTCGTCGGCCCCGCACCGGCCTCCCGGGCACGTGCGACCGCGGCTGCGGTGACCTCGTGGACGAGCTTGTGGTCGGGGTGGCCGTACGTGCCCGACGCGTCGTAGCTGACGACGACCTGCGGGGCGAAGTCGAGGAGTAGATCGAGCAGTACACCGACCGGCTCGTCGAACGACGCCTGCACGAGCGCGCGTGGGTGATTCGCCGACGGCGCCCCGGCCATGCCGGAGTCACGCCAACGGCCGGCCCCACCGAGGAAACGCGGCGTGAGGGTCGGCCCGTCGGCCGGGCTCAGCGCCGCGAGGGCACGGGTCAGCTCCGCGATGCGGTACCCACCGAGCTGGTCGGCGCCGCCGTCGGCGACGAGCTGTGCGTACTCGTCACCGATGACCTCGCCCTCCTCGCCGAGGGTGAAGGTCAGCACCCGCACGTCGACGCCTTCGGCGAGGTAGCGGGCGATGGTCCCGCCGGTCATGATCGTCTCGTCGTCGGGATGGGCGTGGACGAGCAGCAGCCGCCGGTCGGCGGAGGGAGAAGTGTCGGTCACGAGAGTTCCCAGTTGACCGCGGTCCCGAAGATCGACTCCTGGATCGGGCCGGTGAGAGGCACATCGCGCACCTCGGGCGTGACGCCGACGACCATCGAATCCTGGTACAGCGGCAGGTAGATGGCCTGCGCGGCGAGCAGCGGCTCCGCCTCGTTGAGCGTCGAGATCGGGTCCTCCTCGGACATCGCGTCGCGCGCGAGTTCGATCAGTGTCGGATCGCAGAGGCCGGAGATGTTGCTGGCGTAGCTGTCGCCGACATCCCCACCGCTCGGCGCGATGCTGGTCGGCGTCGGCGGCGTCGCGGGCGACGGCTCGGTGCTCGGCTTGGGCTGGTTGCAGTCGACCTGGGACGCCAGGGACGCTGCGGGCGGCACACCGAGTCCGGTCCAGCCGACGACGAGGTCGACGCGCTTCTGGGTCAGCGCCGATCCGTACAGCTCGCTGTTCGGCATCGTCACCACCTGGGCGCGGATTCCGGCGCCGCGGAGCTGGTCGACGACGCTCGAGGCGGCCGACGTGGCGCGCGGGTCACCGGCGACGGCGCCGACACGCACGAGAAGATCCTGGCCGTCCTTCTGGAACGGCAGGACGCCCTCGGGTAGCTTCGCGACCTCGACCGCACCGGGGGTCGGCGTCGCCGCCGGGGTCGACGGCGTGGACGAGCCCGGCGCAGAGGGCGTTCCCGAGGCCGGTGCGTCCGTGGATGGTTCGGGGACCGGCGAGGTCTCTCCGGCCGTCTCCGGGTCTGCCCGCCGGTACCCGGCGTCGGCGAGGAGTGCGTCGACCGCGGCGCGATCGGGACGCGGCCGCGAGACGGGTGTGTAGCCGGGGTCGGAGGGTGCGAAGACGGTGTTCGCATACGGTTCGACGATCCAGTCCCCCGCGCCGGCGAACGTGGTCAGCCGCGGGTCGACGAGGCCGAGGATCGCGCGCCGCACCTCGACCGAGCTCATCGCGTCGGTGCGGGCGTTGACGCTGATCCCCAGCGACCGCGAGGTGAGGCTGCGTTCGGTCTCCAGGCCGGGCAGGGCCGCCAGTTCGGCGGCGGTTGCCGGTGAGGCGCCGAGGGCGACGATCTCGGAATCGTCGGAGCGGACCGAGTCGAGCATCTGGGCGTTGCTGCCTGCGCGGCGGAGCACGACCTGGTCCAGTCGCGGCGGCGTCACCCAGTAGCGGTCGTTGCGGGCCAGCCGCACCTCGTCGCGGGTCTTGTCGATCCCGACGATGGCGTACGGGCCGGCCGACACCGGTTTGCCGGTGTCCATGCCGGTCTGGAAGCCGGCCGGGGCGCCCTTGAGGACGTGACTCGGCAAGAGGCCGGTGAACAGCTCGCGCCAGGCCGGATACGGGCGCTCGAAACGCACCTCGACGAGCTTGCCGCCCTCGCGGGACTGCACCGAGTCGATGAGGCGGTAGCCGGCCGGGGCCACCACGTTGGGCTGCCGCGACATCTGCTGCCACAGGTAGCTGAAGTCGTCGCCGGTGACCGGCAGACCGTCGGACCACTGGGCGTCGGTGTGGATCCGGTAGGTCACCGTGAACGGCTGCCGCGATGTCACCTCGGCGGAGGTGACGAAGTGGCGCTGGAGTTCCCAGACCGGTCCGGCAGGCGTCTGCACCGGCGAGAAGGCGCTCGGCAGCGTCATCGCGGCGACCGCGGTGGTCACCGGGTTCTGATCGGCCGCGATGTGCGGGTTGAACCCGTTGCCGACCGAGTCGGTGGCCACGAAGACCGTCTTCTCGACGGGGTACTCCGTCGGCGTCGGCGGCGGACCGGTGTCCCGGACGGGCGGCGGCGGATCCGCCGTGCACGCCGTCAGGGCGATGAGCAGGGCGGCGCCGCACGAGAGCAACCCGAGCACACTGCTCCGGGTCCGGTTCGTGGCGTCGCGACCCTGTGGCCTCGCGCGTTTCACCTCGGATACCCCCATGAAGATGCTTCTCGGTCGATCAGACGAGTGCCGGTCCCCCGCTCGCGCGAGAGACCGGCTCGGCGGTCAGCTGACCGCAGCGTCCCGGGACTTGGCCCGCGAGCGCTCACGGGCACGCGTCGACGAATCGAGGTGAACCTTACGCACTCGGACCACCTCGGGGGTGACCTCGACACACTCGTCGGCGGCACAGAATTCCATGGCGCCCTCGAGATCGAGCTGCATCGGCTTGGCCAGCGTCTCCATCACGTCGGCCGAGGACTGACGCATGTTGGTCAGCTTCTTCTCGCGGGTGACGTTGATGTCGAGGTCCTCCTGGCGCGGGTTGATGCCCACGACATGGCCCTCGTAGCTGTCGTCGCCCGGGTTGACGAAGAAGGTTCCGCGGTCGGCGAGCTGGATCATCGCGAACGGGGTGACGGTGCCGGAACGGTCGCTCACGAGCGAGCCGGTGTGGCGAGCGCGGATCTCGCCGGCCCAGCTGTCGTAACCCTGGAAGACGGCGTTGGCGATGCCGGTACCGCGGGTCTCGGTGAGGAAGTCGGTACGGAAACCGATCAGACCGCGCGAGGGGACGATGAACTCCATACGGACCCAACCGGTGCCGTGGTTGTTCATCTGCTCCATACGACCCTTGCGGGCGGCCAGCAGCTGGGTGACCGCGCCGAGGTACTCCTCGGGGACGTCGACGGTGAGGTGCTCGTAGGGCTCCTGCACCTTGCCGTCGACCTTGCGGGTGACCACCTGCGGCTTGCCGACGGTCAGCTCGAAGCCCTCACGGCGCATCTGCTCGACGAGGATGGCCAGGGCCAGCTCGCCACGTCCCTGGACCTCCCAGGCGTCCGGACGGCCGATGTCGAGCACGCGCAGCGACACGTTGCCGATCAGTTCGGAGTCCAGGCGCTGCTTGACCATGCGGGCGGTCAGCTTGTGACCGGACACGCGGCCGGCCAGCGGCGAGGAGTTGGTGCCGATGGTGACCGAGATGGCCGGCTCGTCGACGGTGATGCGCGGCAGCGGCTGCGGGTTCTCGAGGTCGGCGAGGGTGTCGCCGATCATGATCTCCGGCATACCGGCGACGGCCACGATGTCGCCGGCCGACGCGGACTCGGCCGGTGCGCGGTCGACGCCGACGGTCGCGAGCAGCTCGGTGATCTTGGCGCGCTCGACGACGGGCTCGCCGTCGATTTCACGGCACCAGGACACCTGCTGGCCCTTGCGGATGGTGCCGTTGTGGATACGCACGAGCGCCAGGCGACCGAGGAAGGCCGAGGCGTCGAGGTTGGTGACGTGGGCCTGCAGCGGGGCCTCCGGATCGCCCTTGGGCGCCGGGACGTGCTCGAGCAGGACGTCGAAGAAGGCGTCGAGGTTCTCGGCGTCCGGGACCTGACCGTCGGCGGGCTGCTCGGTGGAGCACACGCCGGCGCGGCCGGATGCGTAGAGCACCGGGAGTTCGAGAACGAGCTCGGCAGCCTTGGCGGCTTCCTCGTCGAGATCCGACGCGAGGTCGAGCAGGAGGTCCTGCGTCTCGTCGACGACTTCCTGGATGCGGGCGTCGGGGCGGTCGGTCTTGTTGACGACCACGATCACCGGCAGCTCGGCGGCAAGCGCCTTGCGCAGCACGAAGCGCGTCTGCGGCAGCGGGCCCTCGGAGGCGTCCACGAGCAGGACGACGCCGTCGACCATCGACAGGCCGCGCTCGACCTCGCCACCGAAGTCGGCGTGGCCGGGGGTGTCGATGACGTTGATGACCACCTCGGTGCCGTCCGGCTGACGCCGGTGCACCGCGGTGTTCTTGGCGAGAATGGTGATGCCCTTCTCACGTTCGAGGTCTCCGGAGTCCATCACCCGGTCGACGACCTCGGCGCGCTCTCCGAAGACGCCGGACTGGCGCAACATGGCGTCGACGAGGGTGGTCTTTCCGTGGTCGACGTGCGCGACGATCGCGACGTTACGGAAGGTGGGGGCAGCGCTCACAGGCTCTCTTTCGTGTTGATGGGGTCCGCCTCGGCGGCAGGCACTCGACGCGAGCCGAACATCTCCGACGCTCGCGGCCGAACAGCTCTGACCGGCGACAAGTGCAGATCACCTAGGGATTCAACGCTACAGAGTATCTGTTTATGCGGTGAGACTGCGATCACAGGCTCCCGATCACCCGTTATTAGGGTCTGCTAACCTCGCCGCATGGGCAAGGTCGACGCGGCCAAGGTGGGCTCTTTGAAGCCCAAGAAGAAGTGCTGCAAGAGCACCAAACGGTGCGTGCGGTGTCCCGTGGTGATCCACCGGATGCGCAAGCTCGACACCTCCGAGATGAGCAAGAAAGAACTCAACAAGGCGCTGAAGAAGGCGCGCGCCGCCTGAGCACTCAATTCGGCGGGAGCTCGTCCTCCTCGACCGACCGCACCGCCACCGCCAGCGCGACCGCCGCGATCCCGAGGGCCTCCAGCGGCCGGGGTACCTGACCGAGCACGATCAGCCCGATCACCGCAGCCGTCACCGGTAGCAGTGCGAGCAGGATCGCGAACCGCGCACGACCGACGCGGCGCAGCACGACCTGATCGAGGGCGTAAGGGATCGCAGTCGACGCCACGCCCAGCACCAGACCCTGGCCGATCAGTGCGGCCGGCGACACACCCTCGCGTACCCCCTCGACCACCCACCAAGCCAGCGGCGAGGTGACGAGAGCGGCGATCACGAAGCCGGTCGCGAGATCCTCGACGCCCGCCCCGCGCGCCGCGACCCGCTTCCCCAGCACGATGTAACCGGCCCAGCACGCGGCAGCGGCCAGCGCGAGCAGCACCCCCACACCGGTCCCCGACCACCGGACGTCGGCGATGAGGACGACGCCGAGCCCGGCGAGGACGAGTGCCGCAATGTCGCGCCGGGTGCGGGAACCCAAGGCCGCCACCGTGATCGGGCCGAGGAACTCCAGCGCCACGGTTGTCCCCATAGGCAGATGCGCCAATGCCTCGTAGAAGGTGATGTTCATGCCTGCGGTGATCACGCCGAAACATCCAGCCAGCCGCAGGCGGGACCACTGCCACGCCGGCCGCGGTGGCCGGACCCAGATCAGCAGCACCAGTGCGGCTCCGGCGATGCGCAGCCAGGCCACCGCCGACGGGGCGACGTCGTCGAAGAGGCCGACGGCGATCGCCGCACCGAGATACATGGACGTCGCGCCGAGCACCATCAGCCCCGGCGGGAGCAGGAGGTCGCGTCGCGCGGTGTCCGTCATCGGGCGGCCGTCGTCATCCGATGACCGCGACCCGCTCGGGAACCAGTCGGATGCGTACCCGGTCGCCGATGGCGACGGATTCGTCTGCCACGGCGTCGATCTCGCCGACCGCGGTCTCGATCCGGACGCGTGGGCCGGCCGGGAGTTCGGCGACGAGCACGACCGTCGCAGTGCCCGTCCCCGAATCGTCCGCCCCCGCCGGACCCATGACCTCGACCGACTCCGGGCGGAGGCCGAGCCGACGCGATCCGTCGGGCAGGTCGAGGACGATCTCGCCGAGCACGGTGTCGGCGATCCCGGCCCGCAACTGTGCGTCGACGACGGTGGTGACGCCGAGGAACTTCGCCGTCCACTCGTCCACGGGGCGTCGCCACAGGTGGGAGGGCGTGGCGACCTGCACCATCGCGCCGTCGCGCATCACCGCGATCTCGTCGGCCATGGTCGCGGCCTCGGCGTGATCGTGGGTGACGACGACGGTCGGCACGCCCGCCGCACGCACGATCTCCGAGATCTCCACCGCCAGCTCATCTCTCAGGCGCCGGTCGAGCGCCGCCAGGGGTTCGTCGAGCAAGAGGAGCCGCGGATGCGGGGCGAGCGCACGCGCCAGGGCGACCCGTTGCGCCTGGCCTCCGGACAGGGTGTCGACGGAACGCTTCTCGTAACCGGGCAGCCCGACGACGTCGAGCAATTCGGTCACGCGGTCGGCGATCCGACGACGCGACCAGCGGCGCATCCGCAGTCCGTAACCGATGTTCGACGCCACGCTGCGCCCGCCGAAGAGCTGCCCGTCCTGGAAGACCACCCCGAAGTCGCGTCGGTGGACCTCGACCCCGGCGAGGTCCTGACCGTCGAAGCGCACGACGCCACGGGTCGGCTGCTCCAGACCGGCGACGGCGCGCAGCAGCGTCGACTTTCCGCACCCGGACGGACCGAGGACGGCGGTCACCAACGACCCCGATCCCCCGACCTGCCAGGACAATCCGTCGATCACAGGGTGTCCGCCGTAGGCGACGGCGAGGTCGCAGATCTCGAGGAGGGCGTGCGACCTCGTGGCAGCGTCTCGTCCGGTCACAGCAGCGGCACCTCCGAACGGGGACGGAACGCCTCGACCACCAGCACGGCGAGGGTCGTCGCGACGACCAGGACCACCGACGCGGCCATCGCGGTCGCGAGATTCGCGGCGCCCGGCCGGTTGAGCGCCGATCCGATCAGCACCGGCAGGGTCGTCGTATCGGCGCGGGCCAGGAAGCTGCTGGCCCCGAACTCGCCGAGCGCCATGACGAAGGCGAAACCGGCGGCCGCGCCCATCGAGCGGCCGACGATCGGCAGGTCGACGGTCGCGAACACGCGGGCGGGCCGGGCGCCCAGCGTCGCGGAGGCCTGGCGCAGCCGGACCGGTACCGATTCGAGCGCCGGGACCATGATGCGGATGACCATCGGGATGGCGATCAGCGCCTGCACGCACGGGACGATCGCCGGCGACGCCGCGATCGCATAGGGCATCGACGCCAGGACGATCAGATATCCGAAACCCAATGTGACAGCGCTGATCCCGAGCGGGACCAGGGAGATGGCCGAGGCGATCGAACCGACCACGCCGCGGGAACGATGGAGCGCGACGGCGGCGAGCATGCCCACCACGAGCGCGATGACGGTCGCGAAGGCCGCCGACACCAGCGAGTACTGCAGACTCTCCAGCGGCGTGACGCCGTTGACCGGTTCGGCGAGGGCCCGGTATCCGGCCAGCGTCCAGTCCCCGCCGACCGTCGGCCGCACCGACCGAGCGATCAACACCACGACCGGTCCGACGAGCAACATCACCGTCCACGCGCCCACCAGCCACATCGCCGGACGCACGAACCGCCCGTGCGCGAACGCCACATCCCGACGCCGTCGCTCGACACCGCCACGGGCCGAACCGGCCCCGGCGGGGTCGGCGAACACGCGGGTGAGCATCAGGGCCGCGAACACGACGACGATCTGCACCATCGACAGCACAACCGCCTCGGGGATGCGGAAGTAACCGATGGCCTGGGTGTAGATCTCGGTCTCGAGGGTGCGCAACTCACCCGCGCCGAGGATGATCACGACACCGAAACTGGTGGAGCAGAACAGGAAGATCAGTGCAGCGGCACCCGCGATCGCAGGAAGCAGTCGGGGGATCACCACCGTCAGCGTCGCCCGGAGTCGCCCGGCGCCCAGGGTGCGCGCCGCCTCCAGCAGCCGGGGGTCGAGGTTCCGCCACGCCGCACCGACCACGCGGACGACGACGGCGACGTTGATGAACACGTGCGCGGCCAGCACCGCACCGAGACCGGACTGGATGTGCAGGAAGGACAGTGGGCCGGTCAGCAACGACCGGAACGCGACGCCGACGACCACCGTCGGCAGCACGAACGGCACCGTCACCGCGACGGCGAGGAGGACCGACGCCCGCCCGCCGACATGGGCGTACAACCAGGCGATCGGCGCGGCCGCGAGGAGCGCCAGCACGGTCGACGCCGCCGCCTGTCCGAGGGTGACCCCCAGGAGTGTGAGTGCGTCTGTCCGGGTGAGGAGTTCACCGAGTCGCTCCCCCGACGCCGCGGCCAGGTTCACCCCGCGGCGGACGAGCGCGAGCACCGGCCACGCGAAGAGGACGGCGATGAACAGAGCCGGGATCAGCCGCAGTGCCACCCGCCCGGCGACCGTCGCCGTCCGTCCAGTGGGCCGCGCCCCGGCCCGGCTCACCGGACGGTCACCTGCCGACAGCGTCACGCCACTGGTCGAGCCACCGCTCGCGGTTCTCCGCGATCGTGGCGGGCGGCAGCGAGGACATCCACCCCGGCACCTCCGCCCGGGCCGGCCAGCCCTCGGGCAGGTCGACGTCGCCTTGCACCGGGTACACGTACATCGACTCCGGCAGGGCGGACTGCACCTCCGGGCTCAGCATGTAGTCGACGAGCTTGCGTGCTCCGGTCGAGTTGCGGGTGCCCTTGAGGACGCCGATGTACTCGATCTGCGGGAAGCAGCTGTCGAGGAGGGCGCTGGTGTCGGGGGTCGCTGCGGGTGAGGACGCGTACGACAGCACGATCGGCTTGTCACCCTTCCCTTCTCCGGCGCTGAACAACTGGTTGTAGGCGACCTCCCAGCCGGACACGATGGTCGCGCCACCGCCGACGACCCGCTTCCAGTAGTCCTGCCAGCCGTCGCCGAGTGCGCCGACCGTCGTCAGCAGGAAGGCCGTCCCCGGCGAGGAGGTCGCGGGGTCGGTCAGGACGGTCTGCGATGCGTACTCGGGCTTCACGAGGTCGCGGAAGCTCGCCGGCGGGGTCAGCGAACGCGATTCGTACCAGGCGTCGTCGATGTTGAGGCAGACGTCGCCGCGGTCGACTGCGGTCAGCTTGTCGGCCGCACCGGGCACCGCGTACTCGTCGGCCCCGTCGGCGGCGAGCGGAGACTCATAGGACTCCAGGGCTCCCGCTTCGATCGGCCGGGACGCGAAGGTGTTGTCGATACCGTAGACCGCATCACCCTTCGGCGCGCCGGGGGTCAGTGACACGGTCGAGGCCAGCTGTCCGGCGTCACCGGAGCGCACGATCTTGAGGGTGAGCCCGGTCTGCCGGCGGAACCCGTCGATGACCGACTCGGGCAGCTCGAAGGACTCGTGGGTCAGCAGGGTGACCTCGCCGCCCGTCGTCGACTCGTCGGCGCAGGCCACCGCGGTCGTGAGAACCATCCCCAGGCCGACGACGAGCGTGACGACCCGGGAGGCGATCCCCGACCACCCTCGACGACGGCCGGCTCTCTCGGCCTGCAGTTCGTCCACACCCGGCAGGTGGTTCACATCCGACTCCTCGCGACTGGCTGTTCCCATCTCCCCCATATCCAACCAGGTGGCGACGAGACGCACGATTCAGCGCCCACGGAACCACTTCTGTAACATTTGCATCAATAACCACATACGTCACAGTCGCAACCGGCCGGAGTACCTGGACACAGAAGACATCGAGGGGCTTAGAATGACCCGCGACGTCCGGGGTGGGAAGATCGACGAACGCCCTCAAGCCCCGGGCGATTCACACGACCAGGATCCACACGACCACGAGGCGCACGAGGCTTGCTCTTCCAGCCGACGCAGCGCCACGACCGATAGGACACCACCAGTGCGTTTCACACGGCCGTCGAGGTTGCGTCCGACCACCTCTCGCCCGCACCGGACCCGGCGCAACCGCCTGTTACTCAGCGCCTCGGCCCTCGTCGCCGCAGCCGGCCTCGCACTTCCGGCCGTCGCCGGTGCTGCGCCCGCTCCCAAGGTCGACCAGCGCGTGCTGGACTCGCTCGGCGCGTTCGCCCCGGCGATCATCGGCTCGGTGGCCACCCCCGGCCCCGACGGCAAGGTCAATGCCCAGCTGCTCCAGCAGGCCGAGGCATTCGCCAACACACCGGGAATGCCTGCCGAGGTCTCCAAGGTCTGGCGCTCGGTCGCCGACTTCCTCGGTGAGCCCGGACGCAAGGCCGCAGCCCGCCAGCTGGCCGCAGAGGCCAAGCCCGGCGATCCGGAGATCCCGAAGGGCCCCAAGGCTCCGAAGATCCAGGAGTTCCTGTACCCGACCTTCGGTCTCGGCTGCATCCCCGGCGGCGGTTCGCTGGGCCGCGCCCTGGTCACCGCAGGCCCACAGGAAGCACCGGCGCCCGGCCCCAAGCGCGGCGAGGGCGGGTATGTCTACACCGCGCTGGGCACTGGCCCCGCCATCGACAACAAGGCCAAGCCGCTGATCGTGAGCTGGCTCAACGTCGACACCGGCCGCACCGGCACCACCACGCTGAAGCGGAACCCGAAGATCAACGTCAAGGACGGCCCCGGTACCTTCACCGGCATCGCCCGGACCGGCAAGGGTCGCGTCATCTCCGCGATCCACGGCAACGTGACCACCAAGACCAAGGGGCAGGTCGTGTCCTGCACGATCGTGCCGGTGATCGGCCTCGCCGTCATCTGACCTCCGGTCGACTTCCTCCAGCGACACCCCGGCATATCGCCGGGGTGTCGTTGTTTTCGGGACCGTTGTCCACGTTCGCCACCCGTCACGTCGCGTTATCCCTTCGAAGCGGCTGTGGCGCCGGCCTCAGTGTCCCCGGGAGCAAAACACCAGGTCGTCGGGAATGTCGGTATCTCGCCGATCGCGCGAATGTCACAGGTCGGACTCGCGACTTGCCGCACTCGTCCCACACATGGTCTCTTTTAACTCAAGTCCCATCTGTCACACCCGCCACACGTGGCGGGGTGTTCGGCTGTTTGAAGGAGTGCCATGTCCCTCACGTCTCGGTTCACACGTCCCCTGATCGGTCGGCGCGGAATCCGGCGCTGCGGCGTGGGCTTGGTGGGCGTGGCGATGGCCGCAGCCGCGGTCACCTCGACCGCCCCGGCCTCGGCCGCGCCGTCGCTCCCGCTTCTCCCCCCGAACATGCTGAGCGCCTACTCGATCCCGTTCGATGCCGAACTGGCCGGCGCGGTCCGTTTGCTGAAGTCCGCGGGCGTCGACCAGATGGCCCTCAAAGCCGCTCAGGCGGTCATGGGCAGCTCCGGACAGCTGTCGGTCCAGGACGTCGTCGGACGCGCCGGTGCGCTGCCCTTCGACGCGTCACAGCCCAAGCCGGCCGCGGCGACTCCTCAGCCGGTGGCTACCACCGATCCGCTGGCGCTGCTGAAGAGCCTGGGCATCCAGACGTTGACCCCGTCCGTCGCCCCCTTCTGCACCACCCCCACCCCGGACAACCCGCTCGGGCTGGTCACCGCGGGCGCCGGCGCGGTCGCGGGCCCGTGGCCACTGAAGACCGATCCGATCGCCGAGCTCAAGCCGCTCCTCGACATGCTCCCGATCGCCGGCATCCCGGACAAGATGAACGTGGTCGAGAACGGCGAGACCGCCTACGCATTCGTGCCGGCCTCGACGAACGCCGGCAAGGGCGGCACCATGCAGGTCGCGTGGTTCAACACCAGCACACTGCAGGGCGGCTTCGCCGATCTCGAGCCGCTCAAGAACGGCGCCACCCTGACCGCCCTTCCCCTGCTCTCGGGTGTACGCCTTGCCCCGGTGAAGACCGGTAAGGGCACCATCCTGTCCGCCGTCTTCGGCACCGCGCAGAACGGCTCCCAGAACTGCTGGTTCCTCCCGGCCGTCGGCATCGTCGACGCCTGATCCCCGATCAACGGCGGGACTCCCTCTCGCCGTTGACCTTCCACCCAGTCACACCGAACGAATAGACGACACATGAATACGCACGGCATCTCTTCAACCCGTCGGAGTGCCTCCATCGCCCGCACGGTCGCGGTCGCCGCAGCCCTCACCATGGGCCTGACCTCGTTCGGCCTCGTCGCCGAGGCCGCCGCGGAACCGACCACGACCACCCCGTCGACCAGCACCCCCTCGCTCGGCGCCACCACCGACGCCACGGATGAGGACACGGGCGCGCCCGCCGACGACAACGCGGGCACCATCGACGCCCGTGGTCCCGGCCAGGCGCCGGGTGCCGTCTACGCCAACCGTGACCTGCCCCGTGGCCGAATGGTGGCCGGTTCCGCCTCCGGCAACGACTTCACCTACTGGAGCACCGGCGCCGACGGCAAGGCACATCTGTCGTCGGGCGTGCTGATGGTCCCGGCCGGCCGGGCACCCGCCGGCGGTTGGCCGGTCGTCGCCTGGGCCCACGGCTCGCGCGGCATCGCCGACAAGTGCGCCCCGTCGGAGCGTCCGACCAAGGACGACACCACCGAACTGAGCCGATGGCTCGGCCGCGGTTACGCCGTCGTCTCCACCGATTACGCGGGCGTCGGCACGCCGGGAACCCCGCAGTACTACGACCTGGAGGCCACCGCCCGCAACATCGTCGACGCGGTGAGTGCCGCCCGCGACGTCACCGACAACCTGTCCCGCTCGTGGGCCGTCGTCGGCGAGGGTCAGGGTGCCGCGGCCGCGATCACGCTGGCCCGCCTGGCGCCGAAGCTGCAGCCGCGCAACTCGCTGGACTTCAAGGGTGCGGCGGCGACGTCGATCCCCGCCGAATTCGGTGCGCTCCTCGCCAATCTCGGACCGTCCTCGGCGAGCATCCCGTCCGGTCTCGCCGCCGACGCGTTGTACACCCTCAGCGCGATCCGCAACGTGAACCCGAAGCTCGACGTCGACTCGCTGCTCACCGACACCGGTAAGAAGTGGATGGCCAAGGCCGCCAACGAATGCATCACCGAGTTCCGTAAGAACGTAGACGGTCTCGCCATCGGCTCCCTGTTCGCAAAGCCGGTGTCGGGCAACACCGAGCTGACCAACCTGCTCACCGAGGCCACCGACCTGCCGAGCCGTGGCTTCGTCAAGCCGGTGATCATGACCCAGTCGCTCCAGGACACGTCGGTCGTCGTGCCGCTGTCGCTGAAGTACCTGAACGAGGCGCGTGCCGACCGCAAGGTCCAGGCCCGCACCTACCTCACCCTCGACGCTGCGCAGTCGGCGAAGTTGTCCGACAACGACATCCGCGCCTTCATCGCCAAAATCCTGAAGTGAGTCGGTGATGGGTCGCCGCCTGCCCGACCGTCGCCTGTCCGGGCAACGGACCTTCGACCTCGCCTACGCGGCGACGACGGCGGCGGCCACCGTCGCCGGTGCTCTCGGGCACCGGCGGGCGGCGGGCCTCACCAAGCCGCTGCCGATGCTGTTGCTGGTGGCACAGGCGGCGGCCGGGGCGCGGGAGCGCGACGCCCTCGACAACGCCGGATTGGCGGGAGCGCTGGCGTTCTCGATGGCCGGCGACCGACTGATGCTGCTCGAGGAGTTCGAGACCGAGCCGGTCGCCAAGGACCGGTACCTGCGTCTCGGTGCGACGCTGTTCGCCGGCGCCCAGTTGAGCTACATCGCGACGATGTGGCGTGCGGGTGCCCGGCCCTCGGCGAAACAGCTGCTCCCCCGCGTCGGGGTGCTCGCCGAGTCGGCCGCGGTGCTGGCCCGTCACCGGCCGGCACTGTTGCCCGTCCTGGGCACCTACGGCAACACCCTGGCGACGATGTCGGCGACCGCGAGCGCCATGCCCGCTCCGCAGCCGCGGTTGCGGATCGGCGGGCTGACGTTCCTGCTGTCGGACCTTGCGATCATCAACCGCCGTCACCTCGTCACCGACCCGCGCCTCCGGATGGCCGGCGAGGCGTGGGTGCTCGCCAGCTACTTCGCCGCGCAGTACCTGCTCGTCGGCGGACTCAGCGAACGCCTGCGTCGACGCTGATCGTCTCTGTCAAGCTGTCGCCCGCCCGCTGCACGACAAGTACTGCGGATTGACCATCGGGACGAATGCCAGGGCGCCGAGCTTCTGCTTGATCGTGAAGACAACCGGACCACGACCCGGATGGATGTCGACCTGCCACTTGACGGTGAATCCGCGCCCCGGCACGAAGACGGAGCCGGTGCGCCCGGTCCGCAGGTTTCGCCACGACACCGTGACGTCGTAGGTGTATTCCAGCGCAACGGGTTTCGCACGATCGGTGCCGATGAGCGCGATCGCCGGTCCGGGTAGGCCATCCGCCGGGAACCGGATGTCGTTGAACACGTCGACGCGGATCTTCACCGGACCGGCCGGCCATGGATTGGCCGAGGTGCAGTTCAGCGTCGTGACGTAGTTCGGTTCGGTGTAGTCGGGGATCGCACTCGCACTTCCCGGCCCGACGACGCCGACGAGCGCCGCCACCAGCCCGACGATCACCGCACCGATGCCCGCCCGGAACGCTGCCCGTGATCCTGCTTGCCCCGTCATGCTCTCCCCGCTGATCATGGGGGCAGTCTAGAGCGGCGCGCGTACCGCGTCTGCCAGAATCGATTCCATGCCGAAGATCCAGATCGCCCAGGAACCCGCGGCCGACGAACTGCTCTCGACCGATTCGTTCGCCCTGCTCGTCGGGATGTTGCTGGATCAACAGTTCCCGATGGAACGTGCCTTCGCCGGACCGGCCAAGATCCGCGACCGCTTCGGCACGATGGACCCGGTCGAGATCGCCGACGCCGACCCCGAGGCCTTCGCGGACCTGTGCTCCACTCCCCCGGCAATCCACCGCTACGGTCGCTCGATGGCGGGACGTGTGCAGGCGCTCGCGAAGGTCGTCGCCGAAGAGTACGGCGGGGATGCCTCCCGCATCTGGACCGAGGCGAGCAGCGGCGCCGACCTGATGAAGCGCCTTCGCGATCTGCCCGGCTTCGGTGAGCAGAAGGCGAAGATCTTCGTCGCCCTCGTCGCCAAGCAGCTCGACGTGAAGCCGTCCGGCTGGACCAAGGTCGCAGGTGACTACAGCAAGCAGGGATACCGCTCGGTCGCCGACGTCGTCGACCCCGATTCGCTGCAGAAGGTCCGCGACTTCAAGAAGGCGGCCAAGGCGGCAGCGAAGGCCGCGAAGGAGTAGCGGTCCGATGTTGGTCACCTGACCACGAATCACCCGACGTTGACCCACGATCAAAAGCCGGTGGCCTAGTGTCGAGAAGCATGGAGTCTCTTCCCGAACGAAGCGCGCCCACCGGGGCCGACCCGGCACGCTCGCTCATCGAGATGCCGTTCCGGCTGGGGTTCGCGGTGGCGGGGGTTGTGCTGGATGCGGCCGAATCAGCGGTGACCATCGCGCGGATCACCGCCGGCAGCGTCCAGAACGAATTGACCCATGCGGTGGGCCTCGACGACGACAGCGTGAACGTCGCGCGCACCCCGATGGCGCTGCTCAGCCAGTTGTCGGAGCTGCTCGGCCCGGACCGGCCGTTCGGACGCATCCTCGCGACCGATGGACCGTTGGAACGACTTCTCAACCCAGGCGGCGTCATCGACCGCCTTACCGCACCCGACGGCCCGTTGGAGAAACTCACCGCCAAGGGCGGACTCCTGGACCAGATGGCCGACGAACGCGGCATCCTGATGCGTCTGACCGCCAAGGACGGTCCGCTTGACCGCCTGACCCGCCCCGGTGGTGTGGTCGACCAGTTCACCGAGAACGAGGGCATCCTCGAACGCCTCACCTCCGAGGGCGGCATCGTCGACAAGCTCACCGCACCCGACGGCATGTTGGAGAAAGTCACCGAGCCCGGCGGCATCCTGGACCGGTTCGCTGCCGAGGCCGGCCTCCTGGACCAGCTGGTCGGCGAAGGCGGTGCGATCGAGCGCGCCATCGCACCTGGCGGCCCGCTGGACCGGATCACCGAGCTGACCGAGGTGATCGGTCAGCTCGCACCGAATCTGATCGCCATGCAGGACACGGTGCACGAGCTCGCCGAGACCGTGGACCTGCTGAACCAGACGGTCGCACCCCTCGGCGGTCTCGCCGAGCGTCTGCCCAAGCGGCTCACCCGCGGCCCCAAGGGTTCCGGCGGCAACGGCAACGGTGACGCCGCCCCGGCGGACACCAACGGCTACCCGAAGGGCTGACCTCAGCTGACCGGGTCGCCTCGTAGGCATTCCCGCGCAACCATTTCCTTACCGCTTGGCGGGTAGCGCCCGCGCGAAGGAATCCCAATCGCGGGAAGGAAACGGTTACGCGAGAGCCGCCCGCAACAACTCCACATACCGGTCGACGTCGGGCATGATCTCCGGACTGGTGGTCACCGACACCGCGACCCGGTCGCCGATGCCGTGCACCCCGTGGGTGAGCCCCTGAACCGGCGACAGCGCGGGAAAGCCGGTGGTGAACAGGATCTCGCCGCCGTCGAGGTCGAAGTCGGCGGCACCGCGGTCCACCGAGGACACCACGGTGACACCGGTGACCGTCTCCGGCCGGGTGTCGAGGTCGAAGGCCCGGATGCCCCACCATGCGAGGATCGCCGGAGTCACCTCCGATACGCGTCGCTGCGCGACTCGTGCCGGGTCGGCGTTCGCGGCGCGGGCGGCGTCGATCTCACCGCGAATGAGCCGAGCCCGTGCCGCAGAGTCGTCGACTTCGACGTGCAGGTCGATCCCCACATTGCGGAAGTTGTTGCGCGCCTCTGATCTCTCCGATCGCCCGACGGTCAGCTCCACACCGAGACGTGTGCAATCCTCGCCGAGGTATCGCGGTAGAGCCTGCGAGATCGCGGTCAGCACGGCGACGGTGACCGGAGACCCGGCTGCGGTGAGACGCTCGCGTTCGAGCACGATGACCCGCAGGAGCCTCCGCGGTCCGGGGTTGCGGTTCAGCCGTGTCAACGGATAACCCGGTGTCCCCGGATTCGCCTGTCCCCCAACCCGAGAGACCTGTATACCGCGTCGGATCGTCCTGACGAACTCACCCGGAAACCGCAGCATGCCGAGCGCGAGGGTCCCGACCTCGCGTATCGGCCCTGGCACTCCGAAGGCTCCCAACCGGCGCTCATCGTCGTGCGGCGCGGTGAACAGATCCCGCGCGATCTGCGATGCGCGACGACCGTCACCGAGTGTGTGCGAGATCTGCAGCACGACAACAACTCCCGTGACCGACTCACCCTCGCCCGTCGGGAGGTCGGTCACCGGACCGAACAGATGCAGGCGCCAGGCCGCGCGGGACGGCACCAGCTGATCGGCGACGAGTTCGCCAACGGCCACCAGAGACGACGACCAGGTCCGCGTCGTGGTGTCGACGCGGACCTGGTCGGATGTGGGTTCGGCGGAGACCCAGTACGGACGGTCGGCGGTCGCCGGGACGTCGTGGACCCGTAGACACAGGTCGTCGACGTGCCTCGCCCGCGCCAGCAGTCGCCGGGCACATTCGTCGAGTGAGATCGACGGTGCGGCAAAGCAGTACAGCAGGAATTGGTCGTTCGGGATGCGTTCGGACATCCAGTACGATGCGGCGTCCGCCGCCGCCATCCGCTGCATGCGGCCAGGGTAACCCCCTACTTCTGGCCGGCACTCCATGCATAGGGCAGATCGGTGCCGTTGAGGACGTGGTCACCGATGGCCTGCAGCTTGAAGATCAGCGGGTTGTGCACCGAGATCACCCGGGCGTTGCGCCAGTGGCGGTCGAGGCGCAGCCGCTCGGAGGTGATCGACGCACCGCCGACCTCGAACAGTTGGGTGGTCGCGTCGAGCACGAGCGGGATGACGGTCGCCTGTGCGCGGGCAACGTCGAATTCGACCTTGTCGAGCAACTTCTCGTCCTGCCAGCCGGTCTCGGCGAGTCGGTCGAGCTGATCGGCGATCTCGAGGACGATCGTGCGCGCCGAATAGGCGGCGGCAGTCAGCCGGCCGATGACCTGCTGCACCAGCGGATCGTGGCGGGGCAGGTCGGCGGTCGAGTGGGTGAAGGTGCGCTTGCGTTCACGGACCCACTCGGACACGTCGTCGGTGGCGCGCTGCGCGATGCCCGCGAGCACCGACAGCTGCACGAGCTGGAGGTAGGACGTCGCGTAGGTCCGGCCGGCGGAGCCGTAGCCCGGGCCGAGGATGCGGTCATCGGACACCTGCACGCCGCTGAACTCGGTGGTGCCGCTGGCTGTCAGGCGCTGACCGAAGCCGTCCCAGTCGTCGTGCTGGGTGACTCCCTGGGCGTCGGCGTCGACGAGCACCGACACGCGCTCGCCGTCTTGGTCGGCGGCGACGAGGATGTGGTCGGAGTAGAGGCTGCCGGTGCTGTAGTACTTGGTGCCGTCCAGACGCCATGCGTCACCGTCTGCCGTCAACCGGGTCTGGTAGCGGTCGATGGCGCCGACACCGGGCTCGGTGATGGCGTTGCCGACGAGCGTGCCCTCGGCGACCTCGCGGAGCCAGCGCTCGGCTTCGGGATCGGGCAGCGCGGTGAGCTGATCCTCGACGAACGACCAGTGCACGCGCAGCGCCTGCGGGAGGTTCGACTCGGCGGTCGCCAGGTCGATGAGAAGCCGGAACACCTGGCGCACCGAGGCGCCGTACCCGCCGAGCTCGACCGGGACGCGCAGGGCGCCGAACTTGGCATCGCGAAGCCACGACACCTCGTCGTGTGCGAGCCGGCGGTCGTCTTCGCGTGCCACCGCACCTTCGGCGATACGGGCGAAGATCGGGGCGAACACCTCGTCGAGCCGTTCGTCGGTGGTGCCGGCGGCCGACGTGCTCGTGGGCACGGTTGCGGTCATCAGATGGTCCTTTCGGTGCAGACTGTCGGCGGATAGTCTGGCCGTCGCCCGAGCCGAGGACCACGATTGAAACCGCGCTGAACGCAACGTTCCCAAGCCTCGTATCCGACGCCACAATGAAGACCGAACCCGCAGGTATGGGCGTATGCGGGACCACTTTGAGACGTCAGCCCCGTCTTTGTGCCATTGTGTGCGTATGCCAATCTCGATCGCTGATCTCGATCCGAACACCCCTGTTGTCGTCGGCGTCGGCCAGGCCTCCGAGCGTCTGACCGATCCCGGATACGAAGCGCTGGGTGAAGCGGACTTCGCGGCGCGGGCCGTCACCGCCGCCTTCGACGACGCCGGGGCCTCTGACCTCGCCTATTCCATCGACACCATCGCCGCGATCCGCTCGTTCGAGATCTCCAGTCCGCTGTCCTCATCGCCGCTCGGCCGGCCGGACAACATGCCCCGCGCCGTGGGTAAGCGCGTCGGCGCCGACCCCCGTCGCGCCGTGCAGGCCGTGACCGGCGGTCAGACCCCGCAGACGATGCTCACCGAACTCGCCGGCGACATCGCGGCGGGCGACTCCGATGCCGCGATCATCTTCGGCGCCGAGGTCATGTCGACCGTGCGCCATCTCCAGTCCAAGCCGGACAACGAGCGCCCGAGCTTCGCCGAGGAGGTCGGCGGACAGCTCGAGGACCGCGGTTACGGCCTCAAGGGCATCATCACCGTCGCCGAGATGCGTCACGGTCTCGCCTCGGTGATCCCGCAGTACGCGCTGCTGGAGAACGCCCGCCGCCACAACACCGGCCTGGGCCGCGAGGCATACGCCACCGCGATGGGCGAGCTGTTCGCCCCGTTCACGAAGGTCGCCGCAGCCAACCCCCATTCGGCTGCCCCGACCGAGCGCGACGCCGCCGAGCTGGTGACCCCGACCGAGGGGAACCGGATCGTCGCCGATCCGTTCACGCGCTACATCGTCGCCCGCGACCAGGTGAACCAGGCTGCCGCCGTCGTCGTCATGTCGGTTCGCGCCGCGCAGGCCGCCGGCATCGACCCGTCGAAGTGGGTCTTCCTGCACGGTCACGCCGAGACCGTCGAACGCACCTCGCTGCTTCGACCGAACCTCGGTGCCGCGCCCGCCGCCCCGGCCGCGGTGAAGCACGCGCTCGAGGTCGCCGAGATCGGCCTCGACGACGTGTCGGTCATCGACATCTACAGTTGCTTCCCGATCGCGGTGTTCAACATCCTCGACGGGCTCGGCCTCTCCCCCGACGACCCGCGTGGTCTCACCGTCACCGGCGGCCTGCCGTTCTTCGGCGGTCCGGGCAACAACTACACGCTGCATGCGATCGCCGAGGTGGTCTCGCGCGTCCGGCAGTCCCCGGGCGACTTCGGTCTCGTCATCGCCAACGGCGGTGTGCTCAGCAAGCACGCGGCCGGCGTCTACTCGACGACCCCGGCTCCGTGGCGCGCCGATCACAGCGCCAAGATCCAGGCCCAGCTCGACGCGGCGCCCACCGTGCCCACTGTCGGTGACGCCGACGGCCCCGCGATCCTGGAGACCTACACCGTCATCCCGTCGAAGAGCGGAAAGCGGACCGGCGTCGTCGTCGGCCGCCTCGTCGACGACTCGGCACCGGACCGCCTGGGCGCCCGGTTCGTCGCCAACCTCGACTCAGACGACGAGGAGTTCTTCGACCTGCTGCTGAACGCGGACGACCCGACAGGCACCGAGATCGTGGTGCGTTCCTTCGACAAGGGCAACCGCGTCAAGCTGACCGAGGCCGCGATGAATGCCAAGTACCCGGCGGTCGTACCGGCCTTCCGCGACAGTTACGAACACGTCGAGATCCGTCGCGACGGCCACCTGCTCGAGGTGACCATCAACCGTCCCGACGCGCGCAACGCGCTGAACCCGGCCGCCAACGCCGAGCTGGACTCGATCTTCGACGCCTACTTCGCCGACGACGACCTGTGGGTCGCCATCCTGACCGGCGCGGGTGACAAGGCGTTCTCGGCGGGCAACGACCTCGCCGCCACGGCGAGCCCGGCCGCACTGTCGGTGCCCAAGAACGGATTCGCGGGACTCACCGCACGCGAGAGCCTGCCCAAGCCGGTCATCGCCGCGGTCAACGGCTTCGCACTCGGTGGCGGCTGCGAGATCGCGATGGCCTGCCACATCATCGTCGCCGACGAGGAGGCCTCGTTCGGCCTTCCCGAGGTGAAGGTCGGGTTGGCCGCCGCCGCAGGCGGTCTGGTCCGTCTGCCGCGGATGATCCCGCCGGCACTCGCCCGCGACATGATCCTGACCGGCCGCCGAATCTCGGCCGCCGAAGCCGCCGAAGCAGGGCTCGTCAGCCGGATCGCCCCCGCCGGAACGGTTCTCGAGACCGCCCGCAAGGTGGCCGGGGAGATCCTCGCCGCATCGCCGACCTCGGTTCGCGCCTCGATCGCGACGATGGAGCAGTCCGACGCGATCACCGACACCGTCGAGGCCGTCCGCGCGAGCACCAACGTCCTGGACTCGCTGATCATCAGCGGTGACATCCTCGAGGGCATCATGGCGTTCGTGATGAAGCGCGAACCCCAGTGGAAGGGTCGCTGACCCCGGAACGCGAGTGAGGCCGATGGCGGCACCGCAACTGCACGAAAGCGCCGCGGAACCCCCTGAAGTGCTGAAGACTTGACTCCGGCTCACGCCGGAGCGAGCCGCCGCACCCAGGGGGTCCCGGTAGAAAGGCGCTGTCCGATGCCTGATCACGACCAGCCCGCGCACGACGAGCCCGACCGCGACAAGCCGGCCGACAGCGATCCCGGCCGCGGCGATGCCGGCCCCGTTCGAAAGGCATCCGCCCACACCCGGGACCGTGGTTCTCGGGACAGGCGTGGGCGGGACACCGTCACCCCCACCTACCGCCCTGACCCACCGGCCTGGACGCTCCCGCGCGGCACCATCGTGCTGCTCACGATCGCCGGGCTTGTGGTCGCGGTCGCCGGCATCAAGGCGGTGGCGTCGTTCGCCGCGCCGACGTTCCTCGCGTTGATGCTGACCGTCGCGGTGCAGCCGGTGCCGAGATGGTTGCGCACCAAGGGCTTTCCCGGCTGGGCGGCGTTCCTGACAACCGTCCTGCTCGTCTACGGCATCCTCATCGGGTTGTTCGCGTCGCTGGTGTTCTCCGTCGCCCGGCTCGCGTCGATCCTTCCGGACTACGACGACAAGTTCGACGACATCATCACGAACTTCCAGGACTTCCTGACCAGCCACGGCGTCAGTCAGGACAAGGTCCACGACATGATCTCCCATGTCGACACCAGCAAGGTCGTCAACGTGGTCACCGAGTTGCTGTCCAGCACCCTCAGCGTCGCGTCGGCCCTGGTTCTCGTACTCGCCCTGCTGCTGTTCATGGCCGCCGACTCGGTCGGATTCGACGACCGGATGAACCACCTGCGGGGTATGCGGCCCGACATCGCCTCGGCCTTCGGCTCCTTCGCGCAGGGCACACGTAGCTACCTGTGGGTGTCGACGGTGTTCGGCCTCATCGTCGCCGTCTTCGACAGCATCGCCCTGGCCTTGCTGACGGTCCCGCTGCCGATCCTGTGGGGTCTGCTGTCGTTCATCACCAACTACATCCCGAACATCGGGTTCGTCATCGGCCTCGTCCCGCCCGCACTTCTCGCGCTGCTCGACGGTGGCGTTTCGAAGATGCTCATCGTCATCGCGGTCTACAGCGTCATCAACGTGGTCATCCAGTCGGTGATCCAACCGAAGTTCGTCGGCGACGCGGTCGGCCTGTCGACGACGCTGACGTTCCTGTCGCTGATCTTCTGGGCTTGGGCCATCGGGCCGTTGGGCGCGATCCTCGCGGTACCGCTGACGTTGCTCGCCAAGGCGCTCCTCATCGATATCGACCCTGCCACCCGCTGGGCCGACGTCCTGTTGTCCTCGTCGGGCGCCGAGCCGGAACCCGAGAACCCACCCGCCGCAAGGACGCCGGAACCACCTGCGGACGACGCATCGCGCGTCACACCGCGGCCCGAATCATGAGCCGGGCTACGCTCCGGAGCGAACATTCGGTAGATTGCCATTCGACCCCGATCTGACCACAGCCGTTTACAGATAGGTTGCGCACCGCTCATGGACATGAACTGGTCTCCGGCCGACGCCGCGTTCCGCGACGAGGTACGGGCGTTCCTCGACGAGAAGCTGACCGACGACCTGCGCGCGGCGGGCACGCTGCGCACCTCGGTCTACTCCGACCACGAGGCCTCGATGAAATGGCAGGCCATCCTGCACGAGCGCGGCTGGGCCGCGCCGGCGTGGCCGGTGAAGTACGGCGGTTGCGACTGGTCGCAGTCCCAGCACTACATCTTCAGCCGCGAGTCGATTCTGGCCGGCGCACCGGCTCTGTCGCCGATGGGCATCCGGATGGTCTCGCACGCGATCATGGCGTTCGGCACCGAGGAACAGAAGAACTTCTTCCTCCCCGGAATCCTCGACGGCAGCGTCTTCTTCTGCCAGGGCTACTCCGAACCCGAGGCCGGTTCCGACCTCGCCTCGCTGTCCATGGCTGCGGTCGACGACGGCGATGATCTGGTGGTCACCGGTTCCAAGATCTGGACGACCCACGCCTCCGAGGCCAACTGGATCTTCTGCCTGGTGCGCACCTCGCGTCAGGAGCGCAAGCAGCAGGGCATCACCTTCCTGCTCATCGACATGAACTCCCCGGGGATCGAGGTCCAGAACCTCGTCTTCGCCTCCGGCGAGCAGGTCCAGGCGCAGGTGTTCTTCGACGGCGTGCGCGTCCCCAAGAAGAACGTGCTCGGCAAGATCGACGACGGTTGGACCGTCGCCAAGTACCTCCTCGTGTTCGAGCGAGGCGGCGGTGCGGCCGCCCCGGCGCTGCAGGTCATGGCCGAGCAGCTCGGCCGGGACGCCGCCACGGTGACCGCACCCAACGGCGGTCCGCTGTCGGAGGATCCGGCTTTCGCCGCCAAGCTCACCGACATCCAGGTACGTGCGAAAATCCTCGAGGTCCTCGAGTACCGCGCGCTCGCCGCCATGAGCTCCGGGAAGGACCCGGGTTCTATCGCGTCGATGCTGAAGATCCTGGGAACCGAACTGAGCCAGGAGATCACAACGCTGTCCCTCGAGGCTGCGGGCCCGCACGGCCGCGTCTTCCAGCCGCACGCGACCCGTCCCGGCGGCCCGATCTTCCAATACACGCCGCCCACCGACGGTTACGTCAGCGGTGAGCCGTGGCAGGCCGTCGCACCGCTGCACTACTTCAACGACCGCGCCGGTTCGATCTACGCGGGCAGCAACGAAATTCAACGGAACATCCTCGCCAAAGCGGCTCTGGGTCTCTGACGGGTCACAGGAGAAAACTGATGGACTTCACACTCACCCCCGAACAGCAGCTGCTGTCGGACGGACTCAACAAGTTCCTCGACGCACGCTACGACTTGCAGGTCAGTCGCGATGCCGCGAAAGTCGGCGAGGGTTGGCAGCCCAACATCTGGAAGGCCTTCGTCGAGGATCTCGGCGTCGTTGGCGCCTGCCTACCCGAGGAGATCGGCGGATTCGGCGGCGGCGCCGAGGAATTGATGGTCGTCACCGAGGCACTCGGACACGCCCTCGTCGTCGAACCGTTCGTCGACTCGGTGGTTCTCGGTGCCGGACTGCTGCACTCCACCGGAAACGCCACCGCCCTCGAGGCAGCACAGCGCATCGCCGCGGGCGAGGCCCTCAGCGCGCTCGCCGCACTCGAGGACGGCTCGGGCGGCGTGCTGTCGCGGATCGAGACCAGCGCCGATCGCGATGGTGAAGGGTGGAAGCTCAACGGCAGCAAGGCCGTTGTCACCACCGCACCGCTCGCCGACTACCTCGTCGTCAGTGCCCGGACCTCGGGTGAGCCACACGATCCCGCGGGCGTATCGCTGTTCTTGATCGACCTCGCCGACGGCGCACCCGAGGGCCTCGGGCTCCACAAGCTGCGCACCATCGACGACCGTCAGGCCGCCGACATCACCTTCGACGACGTCCGACTGCCCGGCGATGCACTCATCGCCGGCGACGGTGCGATCGACCTGCTCGAGAAGGCCTGGGACACCGCTACCGCGGCCGTCGTCTCCGAGGCCGTCGGACTGATGCGCAAGGTCTTCACCGACACCGTCGAATACGCCAAGCAGCGGGAGCAGTTCGGCGTCCCGATCGGCAGCTTCCAGGTGCTGCAGCACCGCATGGTCGACATGCACCTGCAGCTCGAACAGTCGGTGGCCGCGCAGTATTACGCCATCCTGTCACTCGACGCCGAACCCGCCGAGCGAGCCGCGGCCGTCTCGGCCGCCAAGGCGACGATCAGCCGGGCCGCACGGTTCATCGGGCAGAACTCGGTGCAATTGCACGGCGGCATGGGCATGACCGAGGAACTGGCCATCGGCCATTACTTCAAGCGCCTCACCGCGATCGAGTACGAATTCGGCACCGCCGACGCCCATCTCGCGCGGTTCGCCAAGGCGACCGCGGAGACATCAGCCCGAGTCGACGTCTGACCCGTCCGCAAACCCACCACAGATCGCCAGGTCCACCACCCTGAGGGGTGGTGGACCTGGCCAATTGCGGTGGGTTTCGCGGCTATTCGGTCCAGACCGGTTCGCGCTTCTCCAGGAACGCCGAGATCCCCTCCTGCGCATCGCAGGTCATCGCGTTGGTCGCCATGGTCTCCGACATCTCGACATACGCCGACACCTCGTCGAGTTCGATCTGCTTGTAGAAGGCCTGCTTGCCGATCGACACCGTCCGGGCACTCGACCCGGCGATGTGCAGCGCCAGTTCCCGGACCGTCGTGGCGAGGTCGTCATCGTCGACGACGCCGCTGAGCAGTCCCCAGTCGGCCGCCGTCTCGGCGTCGATCGCCTCCCCGGTCAGCAGCATGTGCATGGCGCGTTTGCGGCCGACGGCCCGTGTCAGGGCGACCATCGGCGTCGAACAGAACAAGCCGATCCGGACGCCGGGGGTCGAGAATCTCGCGCTGCGTCCCGCGACCGCGAGATCGCACGTCGCAACGAGCTGGCATCCGGCGGCGAAGGCCATGCCGGCCACCTCCGCGATCACCGGCTGGCGCACCTCGTGGACGGTTCGCATCAGCTCGGAGCAGGTGTCGAAGACGGCGCGTTCGTCGTCGAGCGTGCGGTCGACGAGTTCGCCGAGGTCGTGACCGGCCGAGAACGCCGGACCTTCCGCACGGATCACGATGACGCGCACGTCGGAATCCTCGTGGAAGCGTCGGAGTCCAGCGGTGACGGCCTTCATCGTAGTGCTGGACAACGGATTTCGACGCCGCGCGGCGCGCAGGGTGATCACTCCGAGCGGCGCGTCGACCTCCACCGACACCGCGTCTGTCGTCTCGCTCATGGTCGGGCTCCTTACTTCGGTGTCACTCGCCGGGGATCGCGTACCGCGACCCGACGCTGATGTACACGGTGTAACCGACCACGGCCACCAGGTAGATCGCAACCGGGATGGCCAGGGTCCACGATGCGCTGTCACTGCTCCCGATGATGGCCGATGCCGCGAGCAGCCAGGCCATCATCAACAACGTCGCACCGCCGAGCAGGGACAGGTCATCGGCCATCCGGCGGTTGAACCCCTCGCGGTTCGACGGTTCCATCCAGTACGCCTTGCGACGACGGCTCGGGAAGTTGACCGCGCTTGCAGGGAGGCGGGACAGAACTCGTTCGGCGCCACCGAAGATGACCACGAGCACCAACCCGACGACTCCCAGCCAACCCAGGAACACCCACTTCGAGTCCCAGCGGGTGACCTCGCCGTCCAGGCCGATGTGGCCCGCCATCTCGTCGGAGCCGACCACCGCGACCCCGATCCAGACCGCGGCGAACACGATCACCGACAGCGGAAAGAACAGGCGGCGCGCATCTCGCGAGGGCTGCGTCATGAATCTCAACCTACCGCCCGGGGAATAGCCTCAGGCCGAGGCCGTTGACCCTATTCGTGACCAGTACAGCGCTCTTCGAACCGATCACGCTCCGCGATGTCCGGATTCCCAACCGGATCTGGCTCGCGCCGATGTGCCAGTACAGCTGCTTCGCCGGCGACGGAATCCCGACCGATTGGCATCTCGCCCATCTCGGTGCCCGCGCCACCGGCGGTTTCGGCCTGATCCTCACCGAGGCGGCCGCGGTCCTCCCCGAGGGCCGGATCAGCCCCCAGGACGCCGGGCTGTGGAACGACGAGCAGGCGCAGGCCTGGAAGCGGATCGTCGACTTCGTGCACTCCCAGGGCGCGACCATCGGCACCCAGATCGCGCATGCCGGACGCAAGGCCTCGACGTACTCCCCCTTCGCCGAGCATTCCGGATCGGTGCCCGCCGAGGACGGCGGATGGACCACCGTCGGACCGTCGGACGTGCCCTTCGAGGGCTACGCCGAGCCGGTCGCACTGACGGTCGGACAGATCGCCGAGGTCGTCGACGCCTTCGCGCAGGCGGCCCGGCGGGCCGACGAGGCAGGGTTCGACGTGGTCGAGATCCACGCGGCTCACGGATATCTGCTGCATCAGTTCCTGTCGCCGTTCTCCAACACACGCACCGATGCCTACGGCGGCGACTTCGCCGGCCGCACGCGGATCGTGCTCGAGGTCGTCGAAGCCGTCCGTGCGGTGTGGCCGGAGTCGAAGCCGCTCTTCGTCCGGCTCTCCGGCACCGAGTGGCGCGACGGCGGCTGGGACGTCGCCGAGTCCGCCCGGCTCGCCGAGATCCTCGCCGCCCGTGGTGTCGATCTGATCGACGTCTCCTCCGGCGGCAACGTGCTCGCCGACATCCCCGTCGGCCCCGGCTACCAGGTCGACCTGGCCCGGTCCATCCACCGGGACTCCGGCGTCCCGACCGCGGCGGTCGGACTCATCGTCGAACCCGACCAGGCGGAGAAGATCGCCGGTGACGACGACATCAGCGCCGTTCTCTTCGGTCGCGTCGCACTCCGCGAGCCGTCCTGGCCGCAACGAGCCGCACACGAGCTGGGCCTCCCGCGCGACGAGGCGCCCTACCCGCCGCAGTATCTGCGCGGCGCCTGGCGCTGATCGGAGCTAGTACCCACCGGCCAGGACCAGGGCGAGGCACGCCGCTGTCGCGGGTTCGATGATCTCCGACAGCGGCGCGCCCGACTCCACGGCGTCGGCCGTCAGCTCGCGGACCCCACCCCAGAGGAACACCGCCCGCTCCCGGCTGATCGGCGGTATTCCGCGGGCGACCATGGCCGGGGCGGAGCTCAGTCGGACGAACAGGTCGACCCACTCCTCGACCGCCTCGTTCTTCACGACGTCGGCGGGCCGCCCGAGCGCCGGCAGTTCACGAATCCAGCTCAGGACCAACCCCGGATAGCGATCGCTGGCCGCCACATACGACGAAACAGCTTGGCGCACCTGATCTTCCGGTTCGGCCTGCGGGTCGACGCTGCGTGCGATCTCATCGATGGTCAGCCGGGTGGTCCGCCGCACCAGCGCAAAGAAGCAGTCCTGCTTGTCGGTGAACTCCTGATAGAAGGAGCGACGCGAGGTCTGCGCCACGCGGACGACGTCGGCCACGGTGGTCTCGCGGTATCCCGAGGCGGCGACGCAGTCGAGCATCGCCGCCAGCAAACGCTCGCGCGTCGACGAGGCACCTTCCGGCCACAGGTCCGAGTTCACGTTGCGAGCATATGCCTCTTGCCCTCTCCGGTACCCGCGCGTACCGTCACTGGTACGCCGACGTACCAGACCCGAGAGGCCTCGAGCCGATGAGTACATCCGTCCTACGCAGTGACTCGCACCTGCCGCCCGCCACGCGGCTCCCCTCGGCGGTGCAGGGACTGGCGGCGATAGCGTCGAGACGACTGTTCTTCGGCCACCTCCACGACCGGCACGGAACGGCCTTCACCGTGCACCTCCCCGTCTTCGGACGGGCGGTGGTGATCTCCGACGCGTCGCTCGCACGCGAGCTGTTCACCGCCGGGGACAAGGTCATCAACGTCCAGCCCAATCTGGGTCGCATCCTCGGTACCGGGTCGATCTTCTCCCTCGAGGGCCGGGAGCACCGGGCGCGCCGCAAGCTGCTGACCCCGCCGCTGCACGGCAAGCGGATGAAGACCTATGAGCAGATCGTGGAGGAAGAGGTCCGGGCCGAGACCTCTACGTGGCCTGTCGAAACCGAGTTCGCCTCGATGGAGCCGATGATGCGGATCACCCTCAACGTGATCCTCCGCGCGGTGTTCGGCGCCGTCGGCGACGATCTGGAGAACCTGCGCCGCATCATCCCGCCGATGGTCACCGTCGGTTCTCGCGCGGCAACCGTCCCCAACCTCCCCCGCGTGCTGAGTGCGGTCGACCCCAACCGTCGATACGAGCGCATGCGCGTGGAGGGCAAGGCCCTCCTCGGCGATCTGATCACCAGATCACGCAACGACCCCCGACTCGAGGAACGCGACGACATCCTCGCCCTGATGCTGCGCAGCCGCTACGAAGACGGCACGTCGATGGGCGACGACGAGATCGGCGACGAGCTGATGACCATGCTCGCCGCCGGACACGAGACGACCGGGACGACGCTCGCCTGGGCGTTCGAGCGTCTGCGTCGCCACCCCGAAGTCCTGGGACGACTTGTCGCCGAGGTCGACGAAGGCGGCACCGAGTACCGGCATGCGACCATCCTCGAGACCCAGCGCAGCCGCCCGGTCATCGACTTCGCCGCCCGACACGTGGTCGCCGACCACCTCGACCTCGGCCCGTGGCGCATCCCGCGCGAATACAACGTGATGGTCTCCATCGCCCTGCTCCACGACGACAGCCGCGAGTTCGCCGATCCGGAACGGTTCGATCCGACCCGGTTCCTCGGCACCGCGCCGTCACCCGCGTGGCTGCCGTTCGGCGGCGGAACCCGACGCTGCATCGGCGCAGCCTTCGCGACCATGGAGATGGACGTGGTGCTCCGGACGATTCTCAGCGAGTTCGAGTTGCTGCCGACCGACGACCGCGCCGAGCGCTGGTTCTCCCGGGGCGTCGCGTACGCGCCCGCACGCGGCGGACGTATCGCCGTTCGACGCCGCCATTAGCCCCCTGAGAGCCCGCGAGCAAGTGTTCCACACCACCGCGAAGGTGTGACCTTTGTCATCGAACACGTCCGAACACCAGCTTTCGCATCCGCCCGCGGAATGCCGCGATGCGCTGGGGTTTTGCCCCAAAGCTAACGGCGTTATCCATGCGTTACCAAAATTCTGCAGGTCACGACCCTGACGTGACCTGACCGTTATCAATCCGTATGGTCGGCCACGTCCGAAATCAACCACCTTGCCAACCCCGGGTGGTGATCAGGAGGAAGACCATGCGTATGACCAAGACCAACATGACCAAGCTCGTCGCCCGCGCCGCCGTCGTCGGTGCCCTCACCGCAGCCCCGTTCGGCATGATGGCGTCCACCGCCTCGGCCGACTCCGGCAACTGGGACGCTGTCGCCCAGTGCGAGAGCGGCGGCGACTGGAGCATCAACACCGGCAACGGCTACTACGGCGGCCTGCAGTTCTCGCAGAGCACCTGGGAGGCCAACGGTGGCTCCGGCAACCCGGCGAACGCCTCGCGTGAGGAGCAGATCCGTGTTGCGGAGAACGTCCTCGCCACCCAGGGCCCCGGTGCGTGGCCGGTCTGCGGCGCGAACCTCTGATAGCAGTGCCGGCGCCTGAGGCGTCGTGGCTGCATCACCAGAAGCACCGATGAGTGCTTCGCACGGCATGAGGCCGGTGAGTCCACTCGGACTCACCGGCCTCATCCGTCGTTTCAGACCCGTTCAGTCCGACTTCGCGTCGTCACCCGGCTCCGCGTCGAGCGACTCGTCGAGAGCGCTGACCGCGATGCCGTACGGCAGGAACCGCACCTTGCGTCGCGGATCGGTGTTGTTCTTGTTGGCGCGGAGCGCGTCGAGCTCGGTGGGGTAGACCTGTTCGACGCGGGCGCCGCCGTCCTCGTCGACGACGAAGACGGCCCACACACCCGATCCGGTCTCACCGGCGGTCTCCGGTCGCGGCTGCGTCCGGGTGCGTCCACGCGCCGCCTCGTCGAAGAACATCGAGAACGCTCCGGGGGCTGCCTGGCCCTCAAAGAGCTTGCCGAACACGTCGCGCAGTCCCTCGCCCGCCTCGCGCGCGAAACGATCGAAGTCCTCGGGACCGAAGTTGAACGCTCCGCCACCGAATCCGCTGTTGTCGCTCATGGGTGTTCCCTATCTGTGGTTCGGCTCGACGGCCGACCGTCGTGGCCGACCTCGCCCACCAGTGTCCTCAGGATCGTTCGTCTCCGCCACCAGCGGTGTCGGCCTCCGCCAGGCGCTGGTGCAGACGTTCGCGGACGTCGTCGGCCGAATAGGCGTTGCGCTGACGCTGGTCCCGCGCGATCAGCACACCGCCGGTCGTCACGCCGACGGCGCCGGCGAGTCCCAGCCACTTCCACACATTCCTCATGCGGGCAGGATAGGTCGCTTTCCTCGCCGATGGCCGTCCTCACCCGCAAGCTCTAGTCTTCGGGGATGCCCAGCAGCAGAAGGCCGCGTCGCGCCGACCTCGCCGCAGAGTCCGGCGGCGTCTCGCTGACCACCGCACTGGATGCGACCCGCACCGGCGACGTCTGGCTGTTCCGCGGCCATTCCGGCCCCGACCGCGCCATCCGCACGCTCACCAATGCGCCCGTGAACCACGTCGCCATGGCGGTCTGTATCGACGACCTGCCGCCGTTGCTGTGGCACGCCGAACTCGGCGACAAACTGACCGACGTCTGGACCGGGTCGAATCACCGCGGCGTCCAGCTGCACGATGCGCGTGAGGCCGTCGAGCAGTGGATGGTCCGGTATGAGCAGGCTTGCTGGATCCGTCAGCTCAGCCCCGAGGTCGGCCGCGAGCAGGAGGACCAGCTCCTCAAGGTGATCGCCCGGCTCGACGGCACCCCGTTCCCGACCACGGCGCGGCTCGCCGGCCGGTGGTTCCGCGGCCGCGTCCCCAACTCGATCGACGTCGTGCGCGGCATCCCCTACCTCGACCGCAAGGTCCGAGCGCGACGTGAGCGACGGCAGCACGAGGTGTCGGCACCGGAACCGGTGAGCCTCGAGGCCGCGTACTGCGCCGAGGTCGTCGCGATCACCTACTGCGACATGGGAATCCTCGACACCACCAAGGACTCCAACTGGTTCGACCCCGGGCGGTTCTGGAGCGGCGACCGTCTCCCCCTCCACGCACCGCACACCCTGGGGCCGGAGATCGCGGTCCATCTGTGATCGCCGTCCATCCGTCGTAGGACACCCCCTAATTTCAGAGCACCCGCTCTGTTAATGTGGCGGCATCCGCACCACGCGGTCTCTGCACTGTGAAGAGGGGAATCTCCATGGCAACGATCACGACGAACGGCGCCGTCTGGACGCTGAATCTCGGCGACGACGAAAACCGTTTCACTCCCGCGTTTCTCGACGAGGTCGAGTCCGGACTCGACAAGCTGGAGGCTTCGGACGAACCGGCCGTCCTGGTCACCATCGGCACTGGGAAGTTCTTCTCCAACGGACTCGACCTGCAGTCGCTGGGCCTACAGTTCGAGGGCCGGGGCAGCTACGTCGAACGAGTCCAGGCACTCTTCGCCCGGTTCCTCACGCTCCCGGTTCCCACGGTCGCGGCGGTGAACGGCCACGCCTTCGGAGCCGGCGCGATGCTCGCGATGTCGCACGATTTCCGCGTGATGCGTGACGACCGCGGCTTCCTGTGCTTCCCTGAGGTCGACATCAAGATCCCGTTCACGACGGGGATGTCGGCGCTGATCACCGCGCGGCTCACCCCGCAGGCGGCGGTCACCGCGATGACCACCGGCCGCCGTTACGGCGGAGTGGACGCCGCCCGCGACGGACTCGTCGACGCCACCGCGTCGGCCGACGAATTGCACTCGGCCGCAGCCGAGATCGTCCGCCCACTGGCCGGCAAGGACCGCGGCACTCTGGACGCCATCAAGAACACATTGTTCGCCCCGGCCGTCGACGCGCTGCGCGCCCCGATCGGATGACACCCGAGGCACGCCGGTCGCGAGGGCGCCCGCGCCGCCACGACCGAGCCGAACTGCTCGACCACACCAGGGACCTCTGGATCGAGCGCGGCACGGCCGGGGTGACCATCCGCGCGCTCAGTACCGCGACCGGCGTGTCCAACGGCGCCATCTACAACGCTTTCGGGTCACGCGACGGATTGCTTGCCGCCGTCTGGGTCCGGGAGGCCGTCAAGTTCCTCGAATTCCAGCGTTCCGCCGTCGAAAAGGCGCGTGGCACCGACGATTCCGCGGCGGACATGGTGGTGGCCGCCGCACTCGCCCCGGCCGGCCTGGCCGATACCGGTGATCCGGGCGCGCAACTGTTGCTCGCGGTGACCGCCGACGACCTAGCCACCTCCGAGCTGACCGGCGAGCAGCGCAGCGAGCTGTTCGCGCTGAAGAAGTCGTTGGGCGAGTTGATCATCGGTCTCGCCGACGCCGTGTGGGGACGCCGCGATCACCGTGCCGTCACGCTGATCCGGCACTGCGTCGTCGAGCTCCCCGGCACCCTGCTCCTGCGTCGCGGCAACGTACGCGACCCCCTCGCGCGGCACGCCCTCGAGCACGCCGTCCGCGGCATCGTCACCGCTCCCCCGCCGCCGGCATCGGCGTAAAACGATTGACATGACAACCACATTGCGATGAACTGACCGGCCGGTGCACGAGGGCCACAAGCCGTCGTCACCGACGACACATCATCGATCAAGGGGGAACACCATGCCCGAGATGATCGCAGAGAAGGTGCTCAACTTCGCCTCGATCCTCGACGACACGACCAGAGTTCAGGCACATGAGATCTCGTCGCTGCCGTTCATCCATCCGCACGTCGCGTTGATGCCCGACGCCCACGCGGGCAAGGGATCCGCTGTCGGCACGGTCATCCCGACCGTCGACGCCGTGATCCCGGCCGCGGTCGGCGTCGACATCGGTTGCGGCATGATCGGCGTGCAGACGTCGCTCACCAAGGATGACATCGCCGAATTCGATCTCGCCGACCTGCGCGGTCGCGTCGAGGCGACGATCCCGCTGTCGCCGGGCAACTACAACAAGACGCTGCGATACGCGCACACCCGCGCGCGTATCGATGCCCTCGAAGAGGCGGCGTCGGCCAAGGGTGTGGACCTGTCCCACTCACCGAAGTGGCGTGAGCAGCTGGGTTCGCTGGGCGGCGGCAACCATTTCATCGAGCTGTGCGAGCAGATCGGGGACGGACAAGGCAGGGGCGAGGCCACCGGCAGCATCTGGTTGTTCCTCCACTCGGGAAGCCGGGGTGTCGGCAACAAGATCGCGCAGAAGCACATCCGGATCGCCCAGAAGTTGTGCCGGCGCTGGCACATCACGCTGGCACACCCCGATCTCGCGTACCTGGCCTCGGGTACGGACGAGTTCGGCGCCTACATCCGGGAGTTGCGGTGGGCGCAGGCCTTCGCCTACGAGAACCGCGCCGAGATGATGGACCGGTTCGTCACGGTGTTCGGTGAGTGGTTGACCGACAACGCCTTCCGCCCGCGCGAGCAGGTGGAGGTGCGGCGGATCAACTGCCACCACAACTACACCGAGAAAGTCGAGATCGCGGGCAAGAAGGTGTGGCTCACCCGGAAGGGTGCGATCGACGCCTCCGCCGGAACATACGGCCTGATACCGGGATCGATGGGCACCAAGTCGTATGTGGTGCGTGGTCTCGGGAACGAGTCCGGGCTGTTCTCCGCGCCGCACGGTGCGGGCCGGGCGTACTCGAGGTCCAAGGCACGGCAGCTGTTCACGCTCGACGACCTCGCCGAGGCGATGGTCGGCATCGAGTACCGGCACGGCGCCGAGTGGATCGACGAGATCCCGGCCGCCTACAAGCCGATCGACCAGATCATGGAGGACGCGCGGGATCTGGTCGAGGTCGAGGCCGTGCTGCGCCAGTTGCTCAACGTGAAGGGCGTGTGACCGCGCTCGTCAGATGGTCATCGCCTCACGGACGGTGGCCTCGGCAGCCGTCCCACCCTCGCCCGACGATGTGACCCGGCCGCTCTCGAGCACGTAATACTGTTGTGCCGCTTCGAGAGCGAAGCCGATGTGCTGTTCGACGAGCAGCACCCCGAGTCCGCCCCGCTGGGTGAGGGTGGTGATGGTCTGTTCGATCTCGGCGACCACCGACGGCTGGATTCCTTCGGTCGGCTCGTCGAGGATGAGCATCCGCGGCTCGGTGATCAGGGCCCGGGCGATCGCGAGCTGTTGGCGCTGACCGCCCGACAACAGACCCGCACGGCGGCCCAGCAGTTCCTTCAGCGCCGGGAACATGTCCAGCATCTCGGCGATCAGTTCCTTGCCGCGCTTACGGCCGTCGGCCACCACCTGCAGGTTCTCCGCGGTGGTGAGGTGGCCGAAGCTCTGCTGACCCTGCGGGACGTAGGCGATGCCGTGCTTGACCCGCGCGCTCGGGCGGGCCTTGGTGATGTCGACGCCGTCGAACGTGATGGAGCCCTTGGTGGTCTTCACCAGACCGACGGCGGCCCGGAGCAGCGTCGTCTTGCCGGCGCCGTTGTGCCCCATCACCGCGACGACACCGTCGGACGGGACCTCGATGTCGACGCCGTGGATGACCTCGGTGCGGCCGTATCCGGCGTGCACCCCGGAGAGTTTCAGCATCGGGGTCAGCCCTTCTTCTCGGTCGAGACAACAGCAGAGTCGTCGGAGCCGGCAGCGATCTCCTCGAGTTCCTCACCGCCGGCAGCGGTTCCGAGGTACACCTCCTGAACCTTCGGATTGGCCTGCACCTCGGCGACACTGCCCTCGGCCAACACCTGACCGCGGGCGAGGACCGTCACCGACGTCGCGAACGCCCGCATGAAGTCCATGTCGTGTTCGACGACGACCACGGTCCGCTCACCGCCGATCCGGCGCAGCAGGTTTCCGGTCTCCTCACGTTCCTCGTGGCTCATGCCGGCGACCGGTTCGTCGAGCAGCAACACCGAGGCGTTCTGCACCAGCAGCATGCCGATCTCCAGCCACTGTTTCTGACCGTGCGCGAGGACGCCGGCCGGGGTGTCGCGCAGGTCCTGCAGCCCGATGGTCTCGAGCGCCTCGGCGATCCCCTCGGGGATCTCGGTGGGCCTGCGACGCAGCATGGTCCACACCGACCGGCCCGCGCCGGCGGCGATGTCGAGGTTCTGCAGCACGCTCAGTTCCTCGAAGACGCTGGCGGTCTGGAAGGTTCGGCCGACGCCGAGGCGCGCGATCTGGTGCACCTTCTTGCCGACGAGTTCCACACCCGACTTCTGGATCGACCCGGTGGCCTTCACCAGACCGGTGATCGCGTCGATGATCGTCGTCTTGCCGGCGCCGTTGGGGCCGATGAGGAACCGCAGATCACCCTGCAGCAGCGTGAGATCCACGTCGGTGACGGCCTTGAAACCGTCGAACTCGACGGACAGACCACGCACCTGGAGGTAGTCGCTGTCCATTCCGGCATTGCCACCGGCGACCGGTTCGACCGTGCCCACCGTCTCGGGTTCGCTCATGAGGAGGCTCCTACCTTGCTGTCTGCGTGTTCGTCGATGTCACCGGTGGGCGACGGATCGGTCGCTTTCTTCCGACGCCACTTGAGCGCGACGCCGATACCGGCGAGGCCGGCGGGGAAGAACCCGACGACGACGATGAACAGGATGCCCTGCGCGTAGGTCCATCCGGAGGGGAAGCTCTCCGACAGACTGGTCTGCGCCCAGGCGACCGCGATGGCACCGAGTACCGGACCGAGAAGTGTTGTGCGACCGCCGATTGCGACACCGATCAGGAAAGCGATGGACGGGACGATGCCGACATCGGCGGGCGAGATGATGCCGACGATGGGCACGAACAGGGCGCCGGCGATACTCGCGAACAATGCGGCGATCGCGTAGGCGACGACCTTGACATTGGCCGGGTCGTAGCCCAGGAAGCGGACGCGCTCCTCCTGGTCGCGCACAGCGACCAGCAGTTCGCCGTAGCGGCTGTACATCAGTTGCCGGGTGATCGCGACAACGACGAGCAGGGTGGCGGAAGCGATGTAGAAGAGCAGGTGGCGGTTCACCGGGTCGTTCAGGGCGAGACCGAAGAAGCTGCGGAAACGGTTGAGGCCGTTGCTGCCGCCGGTGCTCTGCTGGCCGATGAGCAGGATCGCGAAGGCGGCGGCGAGCGCCTGCGACAGGATCGCGAAGTAGGCGCCCTTGACCTTCCGCTTGAACACGCCCAGGCCCAGCAGGACCGCGATCAGGGTGGGCACGAACAGGATTCCGAGGATCGTCACCAGCGGCGAGGCGAACGGTTTCCAGTATCCGGGGAGTTCGCGGATACCGGCGATCTGCATGAAGTCCGGCACGTCGTCGCCGCGGATCTCGGCGTCGGCGATCTTCAGGTGCATCGCCATGATGTAGGCGCCGAGGCCGAAGTACACGCCCTGACCGAGGGTCAGCATGCCGCCGCGACCCCAGGCCAGGCCGATGCCGACCGCGACGATGCCGAAGCACAGGAATTTGCCGAGCAGGTTGAGCCGGAAGTCGGAGAGCACCGCGGGTGCGACGCCGAACAGGAGCACCGCCGCGACGGCGAACCCCGCGTAGGTCTTCCAGTGACCGCTGAAATAGTCCTTCACACGAGACTCCTCGACTGGACCGTGAACAGGCCCTGGGGGCGGATCTGCAGGAAGATCACGATGATCACGAACACGGCGACCTTGGCCACCGATGCGGTCGTGTTGTATTCGATGAACGAGTTCAGGATGCCCAGGGCGATGGCCGCGATGACCGCGCCCTTGATCTGGCCCAGACCGCCGATGACGACCACCAGGAAGGCGTCGATCAGATAGGTCATACCGGTGTTCGAGCTGGTGGAACCGATGAGGGTCAGCGCCACACCGGCGACACCGGCGAGTCCGGAGCCGATGAAGAAGGTGGTGATGTCGGTTGTCCGGCTGGAGATCCCGCTGGTCTCGGCCAGGTCGCGGTGCTGGACGACCGCGCGGATTCGACGCCCCATCGGGGTGTACTTCATCGTCACGGCAATCGCCACCACCGCGATGACGGCCAGCAGCATGATGAACAGGCGGGTCTTGGGAACCACCGCACCGAGGATGTCGACGCCTCCGGAAAGCCACGGCGGCGCGGTGACGCGGACCGCCGGCGCACCGAAGATGTCGCGCGCGAGCTGTTGCAGGATCAGTCCGACGCCGAACGTCACCAGCAAGGTGTCGAGCGGACGGTCGTACATGCGCTTGATGAGCGTGACCTCGAGCAGCACACCCATGAGGCCACCGACTCCGAATCCGATGAAAAGCGAGACGATCAGGGACACACCGGCGTTCGAGATCAGGTATTCCTGCACCGAGTACGCGGTGTAGGAGCCGGCCATGATGAACGACCCGTGGGCCATGTTGATCACGCCCATCTGACCGAAGGTGAGAGACAGACCGAGTGCTGCCAGGAGCAGGATCGATCCGAGACTCAGCCCGGTGAAGAGCTGTCCGATAACGGTTTCCACGTTCCCATCCGTTCGTCGTGGTGTCGGTGCGGCGTCCGGGGTGGCCCGTCTCGCGCAGGGCACAAGACGGGCCACTCAGACGTCAGCTGCTGAGGCCCTCGGCCCACGGGTAGGACTTGAGGTACGGGTCCGGCTCGATCGGCTGCCCCGAATCCCACACCGTGTAGATGAGGCCGTCGCCGCGGATCTCACCGATGCGAGCGGTCTTGGTGATGTGGTTGTTCTCCCCGTCGATGGTCACCAGGCCCTCGGGGGCCTCGAAAGTGACTCCACCGGCGGCCTTCTGGACATCGGCCACGGCGAACGAGTTCGCCTTCTCGACAGTGTTCTTCCACAGGTACACCGAGACGTAGGCGGCCTCCATGGGATCGGAGGTCGGCTTGTTCGCGCCGTAGGCGGCCTTGTAGTCACGGACGAAGGACTCGTTCACCGGGTTGTCGATGGTCTGGTAGTAGTCCCAGGCGACCAGCTGCCCCTCGATGTTCTCCACACCGATGCCGCCGACCTCTTCCTCGGCGATCGAGACCGACACGACCGGCATCGCCTGCGGGGTCAGACCGACGTTCTTGTACTCACGGAAGAACGCCACGTTGGAGTCGCCGTTGAGGGTGTTGAACACGGCGTCGGCGTCGGCGGTGCGAACCTTGTTGACGATGGTCGAGAAGTCCGTCGAACCGAGCGGGGTGTAGTCCTCGCCCTTGATCTCGATGCCGTTGGCCTCGGCGTAGGCCTTGATGACGCGGTTGGCCGTCTGCGGGAAGACGTAGTCGCTGCCGACGAGGTAGAGGGACTTGACGCCCTTCTCCTTCAGGTACTCCAGGGCCGGCACGATCTGCTGGTTGGTGGTGGCACCGGTGTAGAAGATGTTCTTCGACGACTCGAGACCCTCGTACTGCACCGGGTAGTACAGCAGGGAGTTGTTGTCCTCGAAGACCGGCAGCATCGCCTTGCGGCTCGACGACGTCCAGCCGCCGAACACCGCTGCGACGCAGTCGGCCGAGATGAGCTTCTCCGCCTTCTCGGCGAAGATGGTGGGCTCGGAGGCGCCGTCCTCGCCGATGAGCTGGATCTGCTTGCCCAGCACACCGCCGTTGTCGTTGATCTGGTCGACGGCCAGCTTGATCGAGTCACGCACGGTGACCTCGGAGATCGCCATCGTGCCCGACAGCGAGTTCAGTGAACCGACCTTGATGGTGTCGCCCGAGGTGTCGACGCAGGACTCGGCGCTCGATGCCGAGTCCTCACTCGCCGAGCTGCCACAGGCGCTCAGCGCGAGTGCGACGGCGGACAGCGCCGCCGGGATGAGGATGCCGTACCGCCTACGGCGTGTGGGGGTGACGGCGGACGGCAATGAATCAAACGGCATCCGAAGGCCTTTCTCAATACGTCTCAGGTCGGCTCGAGCGGGGCCATGACAGACACCCGGCGCTGCTTCGCACCGCGTGACCCCCCCGAAGAGATACGCGTCGCACTCGATCGGCGAACTCGCGTATGTCGGGTAAACGTATTTAGGCTTTGTTACACCGGCGTGACGAGAGATGAATTCCCTGTTTCCGCTTCAGTGCGGCTCACGCCCGATTCACACTGCCGAATGTTGTTGCCGGATCGGATTTTTCGACGACGAAGGCGGCGCATCGCTGTTGGACGCGCCGCCCCGGGGTCGGTGGCCTGGGTCGGTGGCCTAGTGCGAGAAGGCTGCCTCGACCTCCGCGCGACTGAGCTCGGGATCGGAGCCGAGTTCGTAGCGCGGCAGGGTGTGCGGCACGTCGGTGCCGCCGGCGACGCGTCGCTTGGCAGCGGCGAACTCGGGCGCCTCCCCCATCGACAGGTGAGCCGAGTTGATGATGGTCCACACGGCGGATCGGCGGGCGCGCCGTTCGACCGGATTCGGCGGCCGGTAGGAGATGAGCTGCTGGGCCCAGCGCGGCTGGATGTCCCGGATCGCCCAATCCACCGCCGCCTGAGCACGATTCCGCAGATTGGCGCCTGTGGCCATCGCGTTGCCGTGCGTCAGCGCCAGCCGGGGCAGGTATGACTCGAGACATTCCAGGGTCTCGGCCTTGGTGGTGGGCAGGTCGGTTCCGCCCAGCGCATGACCCACGCGCACGAATTCCCCGTAGTACCTGTCGAGTTCGGTTCCCCGCAGGGGTCGCGGGTGGTAGATCTCGTGCGCCGTCGCGATACCCCACACGACCGTCGCGTAGTTCCAGCGCAACCACTCGGGATCGTCGGCGTCGTAGGCCGCGCCGTCGGGCCGGACACCCTTGATCGTGTGGTGCATCGCCCGCACGGTGCGAGCAAGTCGCTCGGCGGTTTCCGACGATCCGTAGGCCGTCCCCATGAAGAATGCGAGCGAGTGCCCGAGGCGGGTCATCGCACCGTCGGGGTCGATCGAGGTGGTCGCGGTGCCGTCCTCACGTCGCCTGACCAGGCGGGAGTGGTGCATGCCCATCCAGAAGATGCTGGGGTCGAGGCGTTCGATGTACGACGCGCTCTGCAGCCCGAAGATCAGTGCCGGTGTGTGCGAGTGGACGTACCAGGTGGCGCTGTCGGGTCCGAACCACCCGGGGTCACCGGCCGGGTCCTCGAACTCCATCCCGCGGAAGAACTTGGCGCGGACGTTCTCGTCGAACTTGCCGTTGAGCCACGATCCGAGCATCTCGTGCGGCAGGTCCAATGGGACCCATTCCGTGGATGGCAGCCGTAGGGGCGCGAGGGGAACGTTCATCGATCGTCCTTTCTCGATACCGACGACGCCACACGGGCACGTCGCCATGTGGTCACGGTTGTACCCACTTTAACGCTTTGGGTACACACGTGACCAGACCTTGCTCCGTCCCGGGTCAGCCCGTCTATGGTGAAACGATGTCGAGTCCGACCCGATGGGCCGGCGTCCCCTTGGAGGACCGCCGTGCCGAGCGACGAGCGATCCTGATCGCCGCGGCGTTCGACATCTTCGGGGGCAGCGGACCCGAGACCGAGCTGTCGGTGCGGTCGGTGTGCCGGCATTGCGGCTTCAACACCCGCTACTTCTACGAGAGCTTCGCCGACACCGACGAACTACTCGGCGCCGTGTACGACGCGACCGCCGCCGAGCTGGGCGCGGTGGTCGAGGCTGCGATGACCACCGCAGGACACTCCGTCCGGGCGCGCACCCGCGCCGGCATGCTTGCGGTCCTCGGCCACGCGTCGGAGGATCCGCGTCGCGGCCGCATCCTGTTCACAGAGGGACGGACCAATCCGGTGCTCGCGCAGCGGCGTGCCGCCACGCAGAACATGCTCTTCGAACTCTCCTTCGCCGAGGCCGACGCCCGGGAGACCGATCCCCTGACCGGTCGGGTGCGGGCCGCCGTCTTCACCGGCGCCATGGCCGAGCTCGCTCAACAGTTTCTCGCCGGAAGCCTGGGGGACGATCTCGAACGGGTCGTCGACGAGGCCCTGGCGACGCTCATCCCCGGTCGCCGCTGATCGCTCACCGCCGGCCGAGGCGCGAGAGCTTCCCACTGCCGGCTGAGGTGCGAGAGCTTCCCACTGCCGGCTGAGGTGCGAGCTTCCCACTGCCGGCTGAGGTGCGAGAACTCCCCACTGCCGGCTGAGATGCGAGCTTCCCACTGCCGGCTGAGGTGCGAGAGCTTCCCACTGCCGGCTGAGGTGCGAGGAGCGCAAGCGACGAGCCACGAAGCCCTGGCGACGATCCCCCGCCACGTTTCAACCCACCGAGCGCGACGCTCTCCGCGCGAGTGCTCGGATCGTGCTCGGCCCCATCCCGCGATCGAGCGCGCGGATCATGACAACGACGCCGATCCCCGAGAGCACCAGTGCCGTCGCGAACAGCGTCGGGAAACCGAACAGGTCACCGACGACACCCGCAGCGAACCCGGCCGCGCCCTGGACGCCCACCACCGCGCAGGCGAACAGCGTGTAGTCGCTGCCCTCGTATCCCTTCTCGCAGGCGTCCATCATGAGCGTGAACACCGCGACGGTCGCTGCACCGCCGAGGATGTGTTCGGCCAGGCTGGCGCTCACCACAAGCCAGAACCCGCCGACGCCCGATGCGGCCACCAGGTACAGAGCCAGACTGAGTGTTTGGGTGACACCGCCGAAGAGCAGGGCCTGGCGTCGTCCGCAGCGGAACGCCAGCCATCCGCCGAGGGCCGCTCCGGCGAGCGCCCCTGCCGACGACAACGCACCTTCGACGAGGGCGATCTGTCCCAGGCTCAGGCCGATGTCGGACATGAAGGGTCCGACGAGGGCCGAACCCATCGAGTTGCCGAACTTGTAGGCCCCGACGATCAGGATGAACACCACCACGCCGGGGCGTCGGAGCCGGGCGAGCCAGCCGGTGAGGAGCAGTGACGGCGACGGCCGAGAGACATGCGCCTGTTCCGGCGACGACGTCGTCGCGTCCGCGGGTGTGCGGGCGAGGTACCAGACCGGGATCGTGAGGACGACGAGCAGGATCGACATCGCGACGAAGAGGCTGCGCCAGCCGGCGAGCGAGAACAACCACAGCAGTCCACCGCCGCCGACGATCATGCCGACCCGGTAGGCGCCCACCTGAATCCCGTTGCCCAGACCTCGTTGTCGGGGTCCGAGGGACTGAACGGCGAGTCCGTCGGTGGCGATGTCCTGGGTCGCCGAGGCCAGGTTGATCACCGCGATGCCGACGAGGAGCCAGACCAACGTCCCGGAGAGGTCGATGCAGGCCAGGACGAGGGCGATCGTCGCGGATGTCAGTTGCATCGCGAGGAGCCAGCGGCGTCGGGTCCCGTATCGGTCGACATACGGTGCCCACAAGAACTTGAGTCCCCACGGCGCGAAGAGCAGCCCATAGACGCTGATCTGCGTGAGCGAGTACCCCTCCTCACGCAGGATGACGGGCACCGCCTGGCTGAAGAACCCGTACGGCAGGCCCTGCGCGAAGTAGAGAGCCGTGAGCAGGACCATGGTGCCGACGGCGAGCGAGCCGGTGCGCGACGGGGTCGACATGGCAGACATCATGCCGCAGTCACGACGCCGGGGTCGTCGCGGTCAGAACCTTCTCGACGGCTCCGGGTCGGCGTCAGCCGGCCATGGCCGGGAACGCGAGGGAGACCAGCATCAACGCGAAGAGGAACCACGCGGCGCCCTGCCACATCGGCCAGGTTCCGCCGCGGCGGTAGGTGCGGTAGGCGATGACCAGCGCGCCGATACCGCCGAGGACGAATACGCCGGGGACCAGGGATGCGAGGACCATGTTGGTGCGGTCAACGGCGAGGAAGATCGCACATGCGATGGCTCCGACTCCGACGACGGCGGCCACGTAGAGCGCTGCGGACCGGTAGCTGCCGGTGTCCTGCCACCTCTTCTCGACGTCCTGTCGCCCGCGGTCGCTGGGATTCTGTACGTCGTTCATCCCGGAGGCTTACCCGCGCCGACCTGCGCTCGAAACCCCCAACTACTGTGAGTAGCACTACTCATGTCCCGCGGGCCATGAGAAGACAGGGTCATTCCATGACCATTTCCAGCAGCACATTCGGGGGCGATCCGGGAGCCGCGACACTCGCGCGGATCTCCACCGAATTCGATGCCATCGCCCGCCAGATGTCCACGGTCTCGGCCGAGTTCGCCGAACTGCGGCGGATCGTCGACGATGTCGGGGGTCCTGCCGGCGAGGCCGCACAGTCCGACCCTCCGGTACAGCCGGAACCGGCACGGCAGGAGGCTCCGGCCGGACCGCTCACCGCGCCGACCGTGGCCCCGGCGCCCGCGCCTCCTCCGCCCGCATCTCCGATGGGCAGCGGGCAGCCGTCTCCGTGGGCGTCACCCGGTCGGCCGGCAGGTCGGGGTGCGTACACCTACGGGCCGCCCGTCCAGCAGGCTCCGTCACGTCCGGGACCGCATCCCGCATATGGGCCGATGCCGCGACCGCCGGCCGCTCCCCTGCCGACACGTCCACCCGCGCGCCCGCTGTCCGAGCGTGTCGCCGCGGCCGCGGAACGGGGTCTGATCGGCAAGATCCTCGCCACCGCCGGCGTGGGCGTCACGCTGATCGGCATCGCCCTGCTGCTCGTCCTGGCCGCGCAGGCCGGCGTCCTGCGCCCGGAGTTCCGCGTTGCGGGCGGCGGGGTGCTTGCGGCAGCACTTGTCGGCACCGCGATCTGGTTGCGCCGCAAGCCGGATGGCCGGATCGGCGCGATCGCCACGGCCGCAACAGGGATCGCGGCCGGGTACCTCGATGTCCTGGCCGCCACCAAGATCTACGAGTGGCTCCCCATCGTGGCGGGTCTGGCAGTCGCCGGCATGGTCGCAGCCGGCGGCCTGGTCCTCGCATATCGTTGGCGCAGTGAACATCTCGGCTTGCTCGTGGTGGTCCCGCTCGTCGTTCTCGGTCCGGTGCTGACCGGCGGTCTCGACATGACCCTGATCGCGTTCATGGTGGTGCTCGCCGCCGCGTCGGCATGGGTCCAGTGGGGCCGCGACTGGATCTGGTTGCACACCGTGCGCCTGGCCGCACCCACGATCCCGCTGACCGCCGTCGGCTTGGCCGCCCTGGGCGGAACGAGCACCGCGAACACCGGCTTCGAATTCGCCGGCGCCGCACTCGTCGTGATCGTCCTCGGTTACGCGGGCGCCCTGGTGGCGATGCCCACCACCCGATTCCGCGAGGTCATCGCGGGCCTGGCATCGGCGACGACGATCCCGGTCCTGTTCACCGGCGCGGTGATGGACATTGCGGGCGCGGTCGCGCTGCAGGCGTCGGTCGCCGTGCTCGTCATCGGTGTCACCGTCATCTGCTCGGTGGTGCGGACCGAGCGCTTCGAACTCCCCGACGTCGTCGCCCAGATCTGGACCGCGACCTCGCTCGTCGTGCTCTTCGTCGCGATCCTCGTGTGCTTCGACGGCATGGTGGCCGTGTCCGCGGTGCTGGGCCTGGCGACAGTAACGGCCCTGGTCGCGCGCACATGGTCGGCGACGTCGCTGGTGCTGCTGGGCGGTAGCACGGTCCTCTGGGCGATCGGTTTCGCAGCTCTGCTGGACGACATGCCGCCGTACGTGCTGGCCCAGGCCCGTCTGATGGAGGACAACGCCTCGTTGTCGATCGTGATCGGCAGCCTGCTCGCCGCCGCGGGGGCCGTCGTGATCGCCGCCGGGTGGACCCGACTGACGGCCGAAGACCTGGGCCGCGTCGCCTACACCGCTGCCGCCGTCGTCGGGGTTTATGCCATCACCGCCATCAGCGTCACGTCCGGAGTGCTGATCGCCGGCGCCGACGGATTCCTCGGCGGGCACGTCATCGCGACCACCTGCTGGGTCGTCCTCGCCGGTGCGGCGCTGGCCTTCGCCCGGCGACGCGCGGGTAACGAGCGCACCGCCGCGGTCACCGGCGGACTGGTGCTCGTCGCGGCGGCGATGGCCAAGCTGTTCCTGTTCGACCTGGCCACCCTCGACGGGATCTTCCGGGTCCTCGTGTTCATCGTGACCGGTCTGATTCTTCTGGGACTCGGCGCCTGGTACGCCAAGGCCCTCCAGGGCGAACGCGTCCCGGGGTCGCCGACCACGACCCCGGGAGCGGATACACCGGTCAGACCGTTTTGACGGTCTCGATCTCGGCGGGCGCCGCGACGTCGACCTCGGTCGTCTCGTCATGGGAGACGGGCCGACGGTCGGCGGCGGTGCGCGCGTGGGTGATGTAGATCGTCAACCCGACGAAGGTGAGACCGCCGACGAGATTGCCGATGACCGTGGGGATCTCGTTCCAGACGAGGTAGTCGCCGATCGAGAAGTCGCCCCCGAGCATCAGTCCCGAAGGGAACAGAAACATGTTGACGATCGAGTGCTCGAATCCCATGTAGAAGAACACCATCACCGGCATCCACATGGCGAGGACCTTGCCGGGCAACGACGTCGACATCATCGCGCCGACGACACCGGTGGACACCATCCAGTTGCACAGGACGCCGCGGATGAACAGCGTGAGCATGCCGGCGGCACCGTGCTCGGCGTAGCCGACGGTTCGACTCTCGCCGATGTGCCCGAGCTGCTGGCCGATCTCGTCGGGGTCGACGCTGAAGCCGTAGGTCACGATCACCGCCATCATCACCGCGACCGTGAAAGCACCCAGCAAGTTCCCCACGAACACCCAACTCCAGTTCCGCAGCATGGATTTCACCGTCACACCGCGCCGTTTGTCGATCAGGGCGAGCGGGACGAGCGTGAAGACCCCGGTGAGCAGGTCGAAGCCCATCAGATACAGCAGGCAGAAGCCGACCGGGAACAGCAACGCCCCGAGCAGTGGTTCCCCGGTGCGGACGGTGACCGTCACGGCGAATGCCGCGGCAAGGGCGAGGATCGCGCCGGCCATGTAGGCGCGGATGATCGTGTCGCGGGTGGACAGGAACACCTTCGCCTCACCGGCGTCCACCATCTTCACCGCGAATTCGGACGGATTCACATAGGACAAGAGATTCTCCCCGAGCGTTTCGATTCGTGACACTTGTCCCCCATCGAATCGAGGCCACATGTCGTTGAGGTGTCGTCAGGACGACCCGGTGTTACATCGACCTCTCTCGAACGCTCCGTCGGAGTGATGTTTCGCCGCGATTACCTCCTGCTCGTACCGTCGTGTCCGTCGTGTGAAATCTCCGGCCGAGTCCGGCAACACCTTGGAAATCCGCCGGCACCTGTGCATGGTGGAGATAACCCTCGACGTACCAACGACATTCGGCCTGGAGCGCCGACCCCCGCGTCGAGGGAGCATCACCGAATCGACGAGGAGACACGATGACCACTCCGATCATGCCGAAGTCCGACGCCGCCGACCTGATCGTCGCGGCCCGAATTCGGCAGGGACTCACCTGGGCGGCGATCGCCGAGAAGATCGACGCACCGCTGGTGTGGACGGTCGCCGCGCTGCTCGGCAAACACCCCGTACCGGCGGACAAGGCCACGGTCGTGGTCGAGATGCTCGGCCTCGGCGAGGGCGTAGCCGAGAGCCTGCGCCAGCAACCGACCCGAACCCCGGACGAGGCCGCCGCCAGTGACCCCACGATCTACCGCTTCTACGAGGCCCTCGACGTCTACGGTCCGGCGCTGAAGGAACTCATCCACGAGGAGTTCGGCGACGGGATCATGAGCGCGATCAACTTCAAGGTCGACATCGCACGCGGCGCCGACCCAGGCGGCGACCGCGTGGTCGTGACCTTCGACGGGAAGTTCCTCGACTACAACTGGTGACCTCGCCGCCGTTTTATAGCTCCAACCCGCGGTGAG